>NZ_JAAXLT010000009.1 GCF_013285555.1 Candidatus Cyanaurora vandensis
CATCGAGGGGCTGGGGGACGACCATGACCGCCTGAAGACCGCCCAAGAGTTCGGCCGTCGAGATCCCGACTTCAATCGCCGCCACCACATCCGCCACCTTGCCCCTGATGACCGCCGTGCACAACCCACCGCCCGTGCGCTCGTAACCCGTCAGCGTGACATCGGCAGCCTTGAGCATCGCATCACACACCGCCACCAGCACCGGGAAACCCAAGGTCTCCAACAGACCCGCCGCCAAGTGCCGATAGCGTCCGCCGCCCCCGCCGATCCTCACCGCCAACATGTGCCCGATGGGGAGGACCGCATCCAGGTTGGGGAGCGGACGCGGCAACATCGCCCAACTGACCAGTTGTCCGAAATCCTCAGCCGTTTGCTTACCCTCCGCCACCGCAAGACGCACATCCGCCAGCGAGCCGCGCACCACCACCGTGCAGTAACCACTGCCCGTTTTTTCGTAGCCCAACAGATGCACCCCGCTGGCCTTGACCATCGTGTCCGCGACCCCGACCGCCGCCGGGTAGCTGCGGGTAGAAACGAGACCCAGAGAGGTATCCGTATAGGAGGGGCTGGCTGGTTGGAGGCTTGACATGGACTTGACCACAGGTAGAGAACAGGGAGTCTAATGGCCCGTCAACCTCGCTTTGAGCCGAGCAAACTGGGCCTGACCCGTGACGGTGGGCACAGTGAGTGAGACAACGGGTCCGACGACAAGGGGCGCGGGGACAACCGGGGCCGGCGCACTCCCATCAACGACAGTTCCCGCTGGGATGACTGCACCTTCCTCAATCATCGGCTCTAATAGGGTCGCGCAGCTACCAATACAGGCTTGGCGACCAATTTTGCCTTGGCCCACCACGAGGACCCCTGCTCCTAATGTAGCCCCGGCTTCGACACGCAACGCCCCCCCTGTGGCGTGGAGAACAGACCCCATCCCGATGCAAGCCCCCATTTCAACAATCAGGGAACTCCCTGGGTTAGCCACCAAGACGACGCTAGGCGCAATCGCCGTGCCTTCTTGCAGGACCACATCACCATCGATAAAGGGGGGCCGCTGGTCGGGCGTGGGCAGTAGCGGCGACATCAGAGACTCCTAGGGACGTTGGACAATCTGTTCCGACACCCGCTGCTTCGCCTTGGGAGCGGTGCCCACGAGCCGCACGTAGTTCCCCTTGTATTCATCCAGGACACTTTCGAGGGCTTTGAACACTTCTGCCTCACCCGGCCCTAACAGTTGGGGACCGTTTTGCCAAGCGTTGGACTTGAAGCGGCGTTTGTCGGCGAACTCGATACCCAGACGCAAGCCCTGAGCGAGGAGTTGGCGGACCTGCTGCTGTACCTCGGGTACCAAGCGGCTTGTGTGGGCCGGGGCTGAATTCGTATAGGCCGGCGTTGAAGTGATGGGAGCTTGATGATTGACAGCAGGTAGGGCCGTGGACGGATTGGTCTTACCAGGGCGTTGGATGATGAGTTCGCTCACCCGCCGTTTGGCCTTAGCGTCAATCCCGACTAAGCGCACGTACTCGCCGGTATGCTCGGTGAGACAACTGGCGAGGGCCGCAAAGACCTCGGGTTCGCGGGTGGCTTTGATGGGGGCACAACTGTTCCAAGCATTGGCCTTGAAGCGGCGCATATCGGCGTGTTCCGTCCCTATTTGATAGCCCTGGGCGAGGAGTTGGCGCACCTGCTGGGTAGTTTCGGGCGTAAGTGTGCTGGGCATTGCACCGTTACCTTCCTTCACCCCCGTCGTGGTCCGCAGGGAGTTGATGCAGGCATCGTCCATGGCGCACTGGTAGCCCGCCCGGAGCGCATCGTTGATGCCACAGACGTGTTTTGAGAAGTGCGTATCGGCTGCGCTCACATCGCTCAAGCGGTCGGCCTGTTGTTGGGTCGTGATGATACTCCCGGCGGGTACGTACTTCCCGGCGGGGATCTCGACATCCTGGATCAGCGCGTGCATCATCACCATCGCGCCCTTGCCCACCTTGGCATTGAAGACGGTGGAACGAAAACCGATGAAGGCCCCGTCACCGATGTAGGCGGGGCCGTGGATGAGGGCCATGTGGGTAATCGAGGCACTGGTACCAATCCAGACAGAATAACGCTGTCCATCGTCGCCCTCAATGCGGCCCTGCTCTAGGCCATGGAGGACGGCTCCGTCCTGAATGTTACTGTTGGCACCGATGTGGAAGGGACTGCCTTCATCAGCACGGATGGCGACTCCAGGCGCGATGTGGACCTTAGCTCCCACGCGCACATCCCCGATGATCTCGGCACTGCGGTGGACAAAGGCGGATGGATCAACCGTGGGTTCGGCTAAATGCTGGGACCATGGGGTCGGCGGCGCGGCTGAGCTGCGGGCGGACATGGCGACTTCCTCCATAAAATTAACTCTTGGTGTACAGGCGGTTGCCTTCAACATTAATGGTGTCAATGATCCCGATGACCACGGCATCCAGGGGGCGGGTCTCACCACCCATGGGTTGTCGGGCCGCACTGCCCCGGCTGAAGAGGACCCACTCATCCACACCAGCACCCACACCGTCCGCAGCTACCTCGTAGTCGGGCAACGGCTGACCGTCGGCATCCAGTAGCTGCAACAGAAGGAACTTGACCCCAAGGAGGCTCGGTTCTTTCTGAGTGCTGACCACGGTGCCACGGACGCGGGCGATTTGCATGACCTACCTCCCGAAGGTACGAACGGAGCTAACCCCTTCGCGGAACTGTTCGACCGCTTCGGTGTAGCGGATGGGTAGGACGAATTCGAGGTTTTCGTGGGGACGAGCAATGATGTGGTGTGACAACAACTGACCACCACTGACGCGCTTGATCGCTTCAATCCCGGCGGCGACGGAGGCTTGCACCTCCGAGACATCGCCCCGGACGATCACACTGACGCGACCAGAACTGATTTTTTCGTAGCCGACTAGGGTGACGCGGGCGGCTTTGACCATTGCGTCTGCGGCCTCGACAACACAGGGGAAGCCGAGGGTTTCAATCATGCCAACTGCAACTGCCATTTTGAGATCTCCGGTAGGTAGATGAGGTTAGGTGGCGAACTGTTCGACCGCTTCGGTGTAGCGGATGGGCAGGACGAATTCAAGGTTCTCGTGGGGACGAGCGATGATGTGGTACGACAACAACTGACCGCCGTTGACGCGCTTGATCGCTTCAATGCCGGCGGCAATTGAGGCTTGTACCTCCGAGACATTGCCCCGGACGACGACGGTGACGCGGGCACTGCCGATTTTCTCGTAACCGACGAGGGTGACGCGGGCGGCTTTGACCATTGCGTCTGCGGCCTCAACAACACAGGGGAAGCCGAGGGTTTCAATCATGCCAACTGCAACTGCCATTTCGTGCCTATGGATGGGGTGGGTTCATTAAGTCGCGAACTGTTCGACGGCCTCGGTGTAACGGATCGGCAAGACGAATTCGAGGTTTTCATGGGGGCGAGCGATGATGTGTGTCGAGAGGACTTCCCCGCCGTAGACCCGCTTGACGGACTCAATCCCCGCCAAGACGGAGGCCTGGACTTCGGAGACATCGCCGCGCACAATCACGGTGACGCGGGCACTACCGATTTTTTCGTAACCGACGAGGGTAACGCGGGCCGCTTTGACCATCGCATCCGCCGCTTCAACAACAGCGGGGAAACCTTTGGTCTCAATCATGCCGACTGCAACAGCCATAACACTGGCTCCTTAGCGTAGGTGGGTAAAAACTATTCCTCAAGCTCCCAGGGGTCCTCAAGCTGGCTGGGGACCAGGGAAAGATCCGGTGGGCGCAGAGCCAAGACCACCCGGCCCAGCACCGCTTTCGTGGGACTCGCCAGCCAGTCGAAACACACCCGGCCTTCCTGGTCAGTGGCATAGTAGCTGGGTTCTTCCCAACCACAGGCACGGTCAACCAGCAGTAAAAGTGGCCCCGTCTCCGTCAGTAATCCGCTCAATTCAGGAACATTGAGGAGGACCGCTACCGGGTCTCCGGCGAGACTCACAGCGAGCCAGCCCGGTAAGACGGCGACGGGCTGTACTGGGTCTACCAAACCGAAGGGTCCCTTGGGGAGTACCGCTGCTACGGCTTTAAAGTCAGCCGTAGTCAGAGAGACTGCCACGGGTACGGCGCGGGGACCGGCTTCCTCGGGGTCAGGGACCGCGAGGGGCAAGCGGGGGCGCGACCGCTCCCCCTGGACCGACTGGAGGAGGAGGGCTTCAAGGGCCTGACAGGCCCCGGCACTCGGGCTACAGGCAAGACCCTGGGCCACGAGGGTGAAGCGGTCAGACTGATTAGCGGCGGCACGGGCGAGGTGCCAAGCGCGGTACGCCAAGGCATCGGCAGCAGTGCGTTCAAAGGCTTCCGGCGGTTTGGGCAACCGGAAAAATTCACGCACCGCCCGCACGAGCTCACGGGTCTGGGTAGCTGACCACCGCTTCTCAGCCATGAGAGCCGCCGCCGCCTGACGCTCCTCCCGGTTTAAGACGCGCAACTCGTATAAGGGCTGTACCCCCAGTTGTTTGAGACCCGCGAGGAGGTTTTCGTCGGCCCCGTTTTCCACCAGACTTAAGTAGACCTGGAAAGAAGCGAGGAGACGTTCCTGCAACTGTGCCTCGAAACCCGTGGTCTCAAAGAGAGCCTGGGCGGGAGTACCAGCCTTACGTAACTCACGGCAAGCCTCCGCCCATTCGAGCCAAGTGCCGCTTTTACGGGCGAGGACGACCTGGGCGGTGGGGGTGTCCATCAGTGGGGCCGGTGAACGATGAACATCATCGTCTGGCACTGGCGGATATTGTCGAAGCCAATCACCCGCACAAAGCTCTTGGGGCTGGCATCGCGGCAACTACGCACTTCCTGAAGGACTTCTTGGGGCGAGCTGGCCCCAAAGAGCGGTAGCTTCCACATCGTCCAATAGACATCCGTGGGTTCGCTGGTCTCGTTGAACTCAACGGCGGGGATGTAGCCCTGGTCGAGCATGTACTGGATCTGACGGGTAATCTGGGCATCCGAGAGCGGCGGCAGGTACGAAAGGGTCTCGTAGTAACGACGCTTGGGTAAAGTCTGCATGGTGATTAAACCTCGTGAGTGGATTAGAGCGTGTCAACCGTGGCGTACTCAAACTTGATCTCTTTCCAGAGTTCGCAGGCCACCGCGAGTTCGGGACTCCAGCGGCAGGCTTCCCGGAGAATATCGCCGCCTTCGCGCTTGAGGTCACGACCGCTGTTGCGGGCCTCAAGACAGGCTTCCAGCGCAACACGGTTAGCCGTTGCACCGGGCGCGTTGCCCCAAGGGTGCCCCAGGGTACCGCCGCCGAACTGGAGTACGGAGTCGTCGCCAAAGATGTCCACCAAGGCGGGCATGTGCCAAACGTGGATACCACCGGAAGCGACCGCCATAACCCCGCCCATGGAGGCGTAGTCCTGGGTGAAGTAGATACCCCGCGAAGGGTCACGCTCCACGTGATCCTCACGCAGCAAGTCCACGAAGCCCAGGGTCGAGGCTTGGTCGCCTTCGAGCTTGCCGACGACGGTGCCCGTGTGGATGTGGTCGCCACCGGAGAGGCGCAGGCACTTGGCGAGCACCCGGAAGTGGATGCCATGGTTCTTCTGGCGGTCAATAACGGCGTGCATGGCGCGGTGGATGTGCAGCAACATCCCGTTGCGGCGGCACCACTTGGAGAGGGTGGTGTTGGCGGTGAAGCCCCCAGTCAAGTAGTCATGCATGATGATGGGCGAGCCCAATTCCTTGGCGAACTCGGCGCGTTCCATCATTTCTTCACAGGTCCCAGCGGTGACGTTGAGATAGTGACCCTTGATCTCGCCCGTCTCGGCTTGGGCCTTTTCGATAGCGGATTGGACAAACAGGAAACGGTCGCGCCAGCGCATAAAGGGCTGGGAGTTGATGTTCTCATCGTCTTTGGTGAAGTCCAGACCCCCACGCAGGCACTCATAGACCGCCCGTCCGTAGTTCTTGGCGGAGAGGCCGAGCTTGGGTTTAATCGTGCAACCCAGGAGCGGACGACCGTACTTGTTGATTTTGTCGCGCTCGACGACGATGCCGTGGGGCGGGCCGGGATAGGTCTTCACCAAGGCCAAGGGGAAGCGGACATCTTCTAGGCGCAGGGCGGTGAGGGCTTTGAAGCCGAAGACGTTGCCGACCAAGGAGGTGAGGAGGTTGGTGATCGAACCTTCTTCAAACAGGTCGAGGGGGTAGGCGATGTAGGCGATGAACTGACCGTCCGTCGCTCCCGGTACGGGTTCGATATCATAGCAGCGGCCCTTGTAGCGGTCGAGGTCCGTGAGATTGTCGGTCCAAACCGTCGTCCAAGTGCCCGTACTCGATTCTGCTGCCACCGCCGCTGCTGCTTCTTCTGCCGGAACACCGGGCTGGGGCGTGACCCGGAAGGCCGCCAAGATATCGGTGTCGCGGGGCACGTAATCGGGCATGTAGTAGGTCAAGCGATAGTCTTTGACCCCGGCTTGGTAACCAGTCTTCGGCTTGCTCATCGTGTAAACCACGTCATCCTCCTTGTGCATTACAAAACTGACCCGTCGGCAGAAGCAGACGGAATTCCCGTTGTTAGTCGCTTGACAAAAAAACTTGGCTTGCGTTCGGTATGAGCCGGAAAACCCCAGTGGGCCTGTGATCCCCGCCTCTGTTGCCTCTCGTCCATAACAATACCCGCCGTTTTACATATGTTCAAGCCCTAATTTTGTATTCAAATAATCAGGAAAACTTATCTTTTGTAAGCGGCCTCATCATAAATAAATACCTATAGCTGCCATAAAAACAATAGATAGTTATTTATGGAACTCCTGGTATTCTGCAAGGTATGGATAGTACGGAGCGTTCTTAAAAATGGAGAACATGACGCTACACCAATTGCAATTATTTCGAGCGGTGGCAAAGCACCTCAGCTACACCCGCGCTGCCGAGGAATTGTTTTTGGCCCAGCCGACAGTCTCGATCCAGATCAAGCAGCTGACCAAAGTCGTGGGTCTACCGCTTTTCGAGCAGATCGGCAAACGGCTCTACCTGACGAGTGCCGGACGGGAGTTGTCAGAAACCTGCGAGTCCATTTTTGAACGACTGTCACACTTTCAGATCAGCATTGCCGACTTGCAGGGCCTCAAAAAGGGCCGTCTCAAGCTCGCCATGGGCACCACCGCTAAGTATTTCGCCCCGCGTCTACTCGGGCCTTTTTGCCAGCGTTACCCCCAGATTGAGGTGTCGTTGAAGCTGAGTAACCGGGAGCGGGTAATCGAGCGCATGACCCAGAATGCGGACGACATCTATATCCTGGCCCATCCGCCAGAAAACCTGGAAGTCGAGGCGCGGCCCTTTCTCAAAGATGCTTTGGTCGTCCTGGCCCCCCGCGACCACCCTTTGGCCCTCAAGCGCAATATCCCCGTCGCATGTCTAGCCCACGAACCCTTCTTGATCCGCGAGGTGGGTTCGGGTACACGGATGATTGTCCAGCGTTTTTTTGAGGATCATAATGTACCCTTGACCGTGAAAATGGAAATCGGCAGCAACGAGGCGATCAAACAGGCCATTATTGGGGGACTCGGTATCTCTGTGCTTTCCCAACACTGTCTCGCCCTCGAAGGTGCGACGGGCCAGCTGGCCATCCTCGATGTGCAGGGATTTCCGTTGGAGCGGCACTGGCATGTGGTCTATCCCCAGGGCAAATCCCTCTCCGTCCTTGCCCGGACCTTCCTCGATTACTTGTTTACTGAAGGCCAGTACATCGCCGAGCGTGCCAGTTCGCAGATGTTATCCAATCTGGCCCGTGTCCACAGCACCGCTTAGTTACCTGCAAGGAGCCAGACTCTATGGATACCGGCACCATCCTTTCCAACGCGCTCAATCCAGCCATCCTCTTTTTCTTCCTAGGGGTGGCCTCTGTCTTACTTAAGTCCGACCTCGAAATCCCGTCGCCACTGCCAAAACTCTTTTCGCTTTACCTACTCTTGGTCATCGGCTTTAAAGGCGGTGTCGAGTTAGCCCATAGCGGTTTCAGCACTCAGGTATTGCTGACCTTCATCGCGGCGATCCTCGCGGCGGTTGTCGTGCCGATTGCAAGCTTCTTTGTCCTCCGGCTCAAGCTCGATGTCTACAACGCCGCCGCCATTGCCGCTTCCTACGGCTCGGTGAGTGCGGTTACCTTCGTTACAGCTACCACTTTCTTGCAACAAACAGGCATACCCTACAACGGCTATATGGTAGCGGCCCTCGCCATCATGGAATCGCCCGCCATCGTCGCGGGGGTCTTGCTTGTGCGTGTCTACGACTCAAAACAAGAGAAGGGCGTTAACTGGTCGGAAGTCCTGAGAGAAGCCTTCCTCAACGGTTCCGTAGTGCTACTGGTGGGTAGTTTATTCATTGGCTTAGTTGCACCGGAGACGGCCCAAAAATCCCTGGAGCCCTTCACCAAGGGCATCTTTTATGGGGTGTTAACGTTTTTCCTACTCGACATGGGGCTATTGGCTGCCCGTCGCCTCCGGGACCTCACCGCCACGGGTCCCTTCTTAATCGGGTTCGGTATCCTTGCCCCGGTGGTCAACGCCGTGATTGCGATCCTGATTGCGAAGCTAATCGGTATGGGCGAGGGAAACGCACTACTGTTCGCGGTCCTCTGCGCGAGTGCCTCCTACATCGCCGTCCCGGCAGCCATGCGCTTGAGCATCCCTGAGGCTAACCCGAGTCTCTATGTCTCCATGGCCTTGGCAATCACCTTCCCTTTTAATATCATTTTTGGGATTCCCCTTTACTTACAACTCATCCGCATCTTGGGGGTATAGCACCATGAAATCCGTTAAACGCATTGAGATTGTCGTGGATTCTGTTGAACTCAACCGCCTTGTTGAGGTGCTCGAAGAGTCCCAACTCAAGGGCTACACCGTGATCAAAGACGTCCTCGGGCGCGGCCTCCACGGCCTACGCGACGGCGGCGACCTCACCGATGTGCTCACCAATGTCTATGTGCTGGTCGCCTGCAATGAAGATCAAGTACATCCGCTGATCGAACAGTTACGCCCGATACTCACGCGCTTCGGCGGCATCTGTCTGATCTCCGACGCCCAATGGGTCGTCCACTAACTCACGGGCGGCAGGGCGGGAAATGAGGCCAGTAGGTATCCGGGTCCGGGGTTTCGTGGTAGCGGCTAAAGAGATTAGTGCTTAGCCGATAGCTCTGCTCCGTCACCCGCGTCACGAGATAGCCAGCCTCAGCCCAGAGGCGGCTAATCCGTGAAGCTCGCTGTGAAGGAAAAGTTTCAGAATGCATAACCCGGCCCTGCCACAGGATGTTGAGCACGGTGAATTGCTGGTCAGTGGGATGGGGCATGAGAATAACTTCCATAATGCCTCCGGGAGTTACGTGCGGGTCATGACCAGGAGCGGGAGGAAAATCTTTGCGGGGCTGACCCCGGCGGGCACCCGTAAGAATGGGTAAAAGAACATTCACGACTGGTCAAGGCCCCTCTATCTTAAAACATTATAAAGTTGCTGAGTTGTAACCCAAACAATTGTTTAGGACGCAACCGTCGGCTGTTGGGGACGGGCAAAGATCATGCGTCCGGCGGCGGTTTGTAACGAACTTGTCACGGTGACCGCCACGTGTTCACCAATATAGTCACGTCCATCCTCCACCACAATCATCGTGCCGTCCTCCAGGTAGGCCACCCCCTGACGGTTCTCCTTGCCCTCGCGCAGGACCCGCACCTCCAACCAGTCGCCGGGACGATAGCGCGGCTTGAGGACATTGGCGAGTTCGTTGACATTGAGGACGGCAACCCCCTGCAAGCTCGCTACTTTATTCAGATTGAAGTCATTAGTAACGAGAGCTGCTTCTAGGTCCTGAGCCAAACGAATCAACTTAGCGTCCACCGTGCTGAGCTTGGGATAGTCCAAGTCATGGACTAAAAGCCGATTCGGGAACTTGGGTTGTAACTGGTTGAGGATATCCAGTCCCCGACGGCCCTTAGTCCGTTTCTCGTTATCGGCACTATCGGCAAGATATTGCAATTCAGCTAGGACAAAACAAGGAATCACAATCGTCCCTTCGAGAAACCCGGTCTGGAGTAACTCTTCTACCCGTCCATCAATAATTGTGTTGGTATCGAGAATTTTGCTGCGGGCGGCGACTAGGGGCAGTAGCGGGTCCTCGGTTGGACGTGGGCTGATATTGAAGCGACGGAGTAACTCCTGCCCGTGGGACTCCGAGAGCGTCATCCCCAGATAGCCGAACAAGACGCTCGCCAACAAAGAGGCCAACCACTTCACAAAATCCAGTTGCGAAGGGAAGGGCAATAAAAAGACCGGACCCAACAGCAAGTTCGCCACCAAAAGCCCGACCACTAACCCAGCGGAACGGGCAATCAGCGAATCCGTGGGCATTTGCCGGATCTGTTCCTCCAGGCGACGCAAGGCACCCCGGATCGCCAGCCCCATCCCCAAACCTAAAACCGTACCGAGCATCAACAAAATCCAGGCCGCATTCCCAGCTTTATCCGCCGCTAGCCAGGACTGGGGTAAAAGTTCGCCCCCGGTATACCCGACCACCGCTCCCGCCGCAACAAAAATCAGGACAATTAGAGCGTCTAGCATAGTGAGAAGAAGCCAGGGAGTGTCGTGACGACCATTCAAATTATAGACCCAACCTCTAGCCCGACCCTCAGGGAATGGCCCAGCGCATTGTATCTACACATACCGTTTTGCCCGACCCACTGTCATTACTGTGATTTTGCAGTAACCGTAGGGACGACGAGCCTGATTGAGCAGTATGTCCAGTATCTTTTGCAAGAAATTGAACTTACGCCCAGCCAGGGTCAACCTTTGGCCTCAGTTTATTTTGGCGGTGGCACGCCCTCTCTGCTAACCCCCCAGCAGCTAGAGCGGATTCTCCTTGCCTTGGACCATCATTTTCACATCGCAAAGACAGCAGAAATCACCCTAGAAGCTAACCCCGGCACCCTGAATAAACGCACCTTGACGACTTTTCAGCACTTGGGTATTAACCGGATCAGTCTCGGGGTCCAAACCTTTGATGAGACTATGCTCAAACGTTTGGGACGCAACCACACGGTCCAGGATACTTATGAAGCCGTAGACGCAATTCGCAGGGCGGGGTTTACGAACCTGAGTCTGGACTTGATGTTTGGTTTACCCGAGCAAACCTTGGCTAATTGGCAGACCAGCTTAACGAGTGCCCTAGCCCTAGCCCCAGAACACATCTCGGCCTACGACCTCATCTTGGAACCCACCACCCCCTTTGGTCGAGCGTTCCAGTCGGGCTGTGCCCCTCTGCCCACAGAAGAAGCCACCATCACGATGTATCTGGATTTAATTTAGCAATTCCAGCAAGCGGGTTACGTCCATTACGAGATTGCGAGTCTTGCCCGTCCCGGCTATACCTCTCGTCACAATTTGGTCTACTGGCACAACCAGGGCTACTACGGCTTGGGCGTGGGGGCGACGGGCTATGTGTTGGGGCAACGCGTGACCCGTCCCAAACGCTTGGTAGATTATTTCACCTGGGTGGAGCACGGGGTATTTACCGAGGAGATACCCATTACCCCTATGGAGGAACTAGGGGAGTCCTTGATGCTGGGGTTGCGCTTAGTGGCGGGGGTAGACTTGACTCAGTTGCGGCAACAGTTTGGCCCATCCGTAGACCAAAAATTAGCGGGCCTGACTCAAGTAAAAGCGCGGGGACTGGTCCAGGAGACCGCCGGACAGTTAAGGCTGGTCTATCCGCAGGGTTTTTTACTCGCGAATGAAGTGTTACAAGAATGTATTTGAGGCCCCTCTGCCCCACCCGTGGGGGACTAAGCCAGAAGGCAAAAAGCATTGTATTTTAGGTCGGCGATCGCTTTTAGCCGCTGAGCTTTTTTATGAAAAACTTTTTGAATCTGGGGCCGTCAGTGCCCAACTCCTTGATGAGAACCGAAATATCTTGGCAACCGCCCAAGTTAACCTCCGCGCCAGTGAAGCCCAGATCCGCGCTCAGCAAGCCCAGATTAGCCGCGTCCAGAGCAATCTGCGCCAGAGTCAATAGTCTCCAGGGACAGCAGGTTCAGTTGGGTTACTACCAAGTCGTCGCGCCTTTTGCTGGGACCAGCGGGGATATTCCGGTCAAAGGCCAACTGACCAATGGGACCGAAACGAGCGGTGAAAGCTGCACGGGCCGTGGCTTCGTCGGGGTACTTCTCCCAAGCGGTCTAGGACCCATCAGGCTTTTGGGCGGAATAGCGGCCCATGGGCTATTTCTCCGAGAGAGTGGGGTACAGATCCAAAGTGTAGCGACCCCCGAGAACCTTACGAGTGAGCGTCTTCTTTTCAGTCTGGAGACCGGCTTGGGTCGCCGCGTCAATCTGCCGTTGCCGAATTAGGGCGGGCTCGTTCGGCCTGCGCCTGCTCTGTGGCACTTAAGGCTGATTTGACGGGGGCAACAGTAGGAGCGGGGTAGGTGTGGGGG
>NZ_JAAXLT010000115.1 GCF_013285555.1 Candidatus Cyanaurora vandensis
CAAGTGAAGGGTGAGGGGGGCGCGGTCGGGGTCGGCTGGCGGCTGGCAAGGCGGGTCGGCGTGCGGAGGGTCTGCCAGCCCGTCGGGGTGAAGCGGATGTCGCGTAGGATTAGGCCGGGGAGTTGGGCCAAGAGTTTGCGGCGGATTAGTTCGCGCTCGTAGGTCAACTGCTGTGCCCAGATGCCATCTACTGTTGCGACCCAGAGGATACCCTCGCTGATGCGCTGGGGTTGACATTGACGGGACAAACCTGGACCTACACAACTAGCCCAGGCTTCGAGGACGCGCAGAAATTGTTTCGCCTTGCGCCATTCGGGACCTTGTTGGAGACTTTGGAGGACTTGGGCGACGGGGACGATACGGGCCATTTAACTGAACCGGGCTTGGTGCCAGGTCCAAGCGGTCTGGATGATTACTTCTAGCGCGTCATATTCGGGCGACCATTTTAATAGACTGCGAATCCGTTCACTACTGCCCACTAGCACGGCTGGGTCTCCGGCGCGACGGGTCCCGAACTCGACTGGAATTTTGCGTCCCGTAACGGCTTCTGTCGTCGTAATGACTTCTTGGACGGAGAACCCGTTACCGTTGCCCAGGTTGAGACATAGACTCTTGCCGCCTGCCAATAGGTATTGCAAGCCGAGGACATGGGCTTGGGCCAAATCGTTGACATGGATGTAATCACGGACACAGGTACCGTCGGGGGTCGGGTAATCAGTGCCGAAGACCGTAATGTGTGGACGGCGACCCAGGGCCACATCAAGCACCAAGGGAATGAGGTGGGTTTCTGGGTTGTGGTCCTCGCCAATCCCCCCCGCCGGGTCCGCGCCGGCTGCATTGAAGTAGCGCAGCGCAATGTACTGGAGACCCATGGCCCGCTGAGTATCTTGCAGGATGCGCTCCACCATCAGTTTGCCCATCCCGTAGGGGTTAATCGGGTTTTGGGGGTGGTCCTCGGTCAAGGGTAAGAACTGGGGTTCGCCGTAGGTGGCACAGGTGGAGGAGAAGATGATATTTCCTACCCCGGCTTGGGTCATCGCCTCAATTAAGTTCAAAGTGCTCGCGACGTTGTTGCGGTAATACTTGAGCGGTTGCTGAACCGACTCGCCTACGTAGGTGAAGGCCGCGAAATGGACGACGCCCACAAACTGATGTTGTTGGAAGAGTTGGTCTAAGAAAGGACGATCCTGGAGGTCGCCCACCACTAGACTGGCGGGGTCCACAAAGTCCCGGTGTCCGTACACCAAACTATCGAGCACCACTGGCGTGAACCCAGCTTGTTTGAGGGCCCGGACTGTGTGTGAACCGATATACCCCGCTCCGCCCGTCACCAATACTTTCATGTCTGTCCTGTGCGCGTCATCCTATACAGGCTATACCCAGCGAGCATTAAAGTAATGTTCCCCAAGAGCGTCATCGCCCCTTGGAGACGCCCCAGCCAAGCCAGCGCGGGCGTATTGTCGAAATAATGCCAGACCACCACCGCCATTGCTCCCACCAGAGCCGGAAGCATCCCCCAAGCCAAGTGTTTCCAGGCCGGATTCTGGGTCCGTTCACCGTACTGCCAAATCAAAGCGAGGGCCACAATCCATTCCAGGATGCTAGAGATGTGAATTACCCAGGTGGGGAAGGAGAGCGCGTTCATCTCCATAGCATAGGCCCCTCCACCCCCTATGGCTGCTCCGGTACGGATTTTAGTAGCCACTGATGCGGCTTCTGAGGGGTTGGACTTGCAAAATTATTGCTCTCGGCTCATTCACGACGAGATTCCCTGGAATCCAAATCGGATGGAGCAGCGCAACGGGGAGTTGTTTTCAGGGACCGCCCTGGCTTAAAGTTAATCGCTACTCATCCCACAGATCATGGCAAAACTCCGGGTCGGTATCCTTTTCGGCGGCAAATCAGCAGAACACGAGGTCTCCCTCCAGTCTGCCCGCAATATTATTCAGGCGATGGACCCCGTCCGCTATGAAGTCATCCCCTTAGCCATTGCCAAGACCGGACAGTGGTACCTCAACCACCAAGCCCAAGCCCTCCTCCATGGGACCCTTCCAGCCCTGCCCGCCCCCCAAGAAACCGCCTTACTCAACCTGAATTGGAGCGAAAAAGCTCTGGATGTCGTCTTCCCAGTCCTCCACGGACCCCTGGGGGAAGATGGCACAGTCCAGGGCCTCTTGAAACTCGCCAACGTTCCTTTCGTCGGGTCGGGGGTATTGGGGTCGGCGGTGGGGATGGATAAAGATGTGATGAAACGTCTGTTGCGGGATGCTCACCTACCCGTGGGCCGCTTCCTGGTTTTTCGGCAGCGGGACCTCCCACAACTCCAGTTTGAGACCCTAGCCGCTAGTCTGGGGAGTCCGTTTTTCGTCAAACCTGCTAACCTCGGCTCCTCCGTCGGGGTCCATCGAGTTGAGGATGCTAGCCAATGCCAAGCCGCCCTCCGCGATGCCTTCAGCTATGACCACAAAATCCTGGTCGAAGCCAACATCCCCGGTCGTGAGATTGAATGCGCGGTCTTGGGCAATGAAGACCCCCGTGCCTCCGTTCCCGGTGAGGTCATCCCCAGCCACGACTTCTATTCCTATGCCGCTAAGTACCTCGATGAAAAGGGAGCCCGTCTGGAGATCCCGGCCCGTCTGTCCCCCCTCGTCACTGCCCGAGTCCAAGAACTCGCTATCGCAACATTTGAGGTATTGGGGTGTGAAGGATTAGCGCGGGTAGATTTCTTTGTGCAAGCAGATGGGGCGGTGTTTGTTAACGAGATCAATACCCTACCTGGTTTCACCGCCATCAGTATGTATCCGAAACTTTGGGAAGCCAGTGGAATTAGCTACCCCGACTTGATTGACCAGTTAATCCAGTTAGCCCGAGAACGCTTTACCCGCGACCAAAAACTCCAAACTTCTTTCGGGCCGTAGCTTCTGATCGAGAGCTTATTCAATCGGACCACCCTGAGGTAAATCCATGACTACACCGCGCTTAGTTTCGATCCAAGTGGGCCTACCCCGGCAACTGGGCGATGCTCAAGACCCCCTAGACCCGCCCTGGGAGACAGGTTTTTTCAAAGTTCCGATTCCGGGGCCAGTCTGGGTGAGTCAGACCCAGATGGCGGGTGATGGACAGGCCGATTTGACGGTCCATGGCGGTCCTGACAAAGCAATCCTGGCCTACGCCACCGCCCACTATCCCCTCTGGCAAGCTGAACTGGACAAACCGGAGATGGCCTATGGGGCTTTTGGTGAGAACCTGACGATGGAAGGACAGACGGAGACCACCGTTTGTATCGGGGACACCTATCAACTCGGTAGGGTCCATTTTCAAGTCTCCCAACCCCGCCAACCCTGCTGGAAACTCGCCCGTCGCTGGCAGCAAAAAGACCTCCCGGCGCGGGTCGTGAAGACTGGGCGTTCCGGTTGGTACTTGCGGGTCTTGATCCCTGGTGAAGTCACTGTGGGTGCCGCGCTGCAACTGGTGGAGCGGCCCTATCCCCAGTGGTCCGTGGCCCAAGTCGGTGCCATCCTAAACGGCCTCAACCGCGACCCCCAGACGGTGACTGCACTAGCCCAATGCACCCTGCTGGCGGCGAATTGGCGAGAGCGGCTGGCCCGGATGAGCGGGTCCTAGCGGTCCCACATCCGCCGAAAAGCGCCACTGACCGCTTGGGCAAAATCCACACCATCCCCTAGGGGCGAATTTAATAACCGCCCTCTTAGCTCGACGCGTAAATGGGCCAATCCCGCCCGGTCCTGGGCCAGCGACACCGCGCACTGCACATATTCCTCAGGCGTCCTAGCCACGGGCAAGGCCAACGCCTGCATCAAGGACAACCCCACCCGCGCCGCTGTACGCTCACCCACCAAGGTCACGACGGGTACCCCAGAGCTCAGAGCCTCAAAGGTCGTCGTCGTCCCGTGGTAAGGGAAGGTATCTAGTGCGATATCCACCTGTTGATAGCACCCGAGGTGGGCAGCGGTCGTCGGCTGATGACCGAGGAAGACCACCCGTTGCGGGGCCACCCCCCGCTCCTCTAACTCAATCAGCAACCGTTGCCGGATGCCGGGGTTCGCCAACTGCCAGGATTTGAGTAGGAGCCGACTGTCGGGGACGGCTTGGAGGACTTTAGCCCAGAGTATCAAGGTTGCTGGGGTGGCCTTAATCAAGTTATTGAAGGAGCCAAAGGTGATGTAACCCTTAGTCAGACAGGGCAGGGGTCCCACTGGGGGCGCGTCTGAGGGGAGAGCATAACAGTGGGCGGGGCGGGGTAAGTTCCAGACTTGCTCGCTACTGTATTCCGGGGTCCCTGGTGGGGTCAGCCAGGGGTCAGAGAGCCGGTAATCCATCTCCTGTAAACCCGTACTACCGGGGAAGCCCAACCAGGTAACTTGGACCGGGGCTGGTTTGCGGGCAAAGACAGGTAAGCGATTCCAGGCAGTATGTCCAGCGAGGTCCACCAGAATATCAATGTCATCCTGTTGAATGAGAGCCGCCATCTGGTCATCGCTCAGGCCCACTGTGCTCTGCCAATGGTCGACCAGACTCCGTAGACGGGCGGTCATCCCATCGGGCTTTTTGACTTGAGCATAGGCAAAAAACTCAAACTCGGCGCGGTCATAATGGGTAAAAAGGGGCAGCAGGAACCAAGCACAGGCGTGTTGATAGAAGTCGGGGCTGACATAGCCCACCCGCAAGCGTTTATGGGGAACAGAGGGGTTAAGTTTGAGCCGGGGCAGGTCAGCACAGGCCCTCTGAAAATTCGCTAGGGCTATTTGCCATTGCTGGGGGTCTAGGTCGGTTTGATATTGCAGGTTGAGTAGGTAGTTATCGTGGGGGATGGTCCAGCGGGGTTTGAGGGCGATGGCCTGTTGGTAATGGTGGTTGGCCTCGCTCAGCTTGCCTTGCAGTTGTAGGACCCCGGCGAGACTGTTGTGAGCCTCGGCAGAATCAGGCTGGTGGTCAATGGCCTTCTGGAAACTTACCGCCGCCTCATCCAGACTGCCCCGCGTATTCAGGGCCACGCCCAGGTTGTAGTGCAACTGTGCGTCTTTTGGCTGGAGGGCAGCCGCTCGGGCGATTAACTGGACACCCTGATTCAGGTCTCCCAACTGTTGGTAAATTATCCCCAAGAGGTGAAGAGCAGTGGGCTGGTCAGGATGGGTCTGGAGAACTTTGAGGTAGCTGTCTCGCGCCTGGGTTAAATTTCCCTCCCGGCTTTGCCGCGCGGCCTGGTCCAAAGCTTGTTGTAGCTCATGCTGCGTTGGCTTACCGAAACCCTTGGCTTTTTTCATTGCGTCTCTCGATCGTCCAGCGCAAAAAGGCAACTAATCTATTCGCATGATAATCAAAGGTGAACTAGTCCCATTAACGAGACCAGTGGTGGAGTGTGACAAAATTGCCATAGGCTATGAGCACCTGCTGGACCGTCACGGCTACTTCATGCAGTTGGGGTTTAGGTCGCAGCCAGCCTAGCGCGGGAAAATCTTAGGGATGGACAAAATTTAGATGCGTTTGTCCTGCTGTTGAGTTCCAGTATGACAGTGAAGACAGCAATGAGTAGTACAATGTGGGCACTCTACCTGCTGCTGAGTAGCCCATAAGCTCTATCCAGCAGACCCTCTTACCTCAAGCTCTTGGCGTCAATCATGCTGTTGAAACACAAACTCCTAGGTTATTCTTCATGAAAAAGTTCGACTACACACAAGATTTTGTATCAATTAATTTTCGGAAACATCCAGAGTTGTATCAGATTGGTAAAGGTGAACAGGGCGTGTTGCTTATTCAACCCTATAAAAATGAAATTTTACCCTATTGGAAATTTAAGACTCCAGAGATTGCGTTACAATCTGCTCGAAAAATTCACACTTTGTTTCTTGAGTACAAAGCACAGGGCGATTTTGTGGGTATGGATATGGCAAGAAAGTTTTTACAAATGGGCTATACCCGCTCCCGTCGTTATGCAAACCATAAATCAGGACATAAGTACGACAAAGTTACTAAAAATATACTTCCTCGTCAAGAAGACCCGCTCAAAGCTGAATCTGCAAAGATTTTTCAGGGCTATTGGCAATTAGCTAAGTCCGATCCAGTGTATGTAATGCTTACCGCCGCTCATCGCCAAAGCGATGAATGAATCAAGAAGGATTAAATAGTTTTCGATGCATAAACTAAAATTAGCTTGCTTAGTCTGTTGGCATAACAAGTATCATAATTATGTACCTCTAACCTAAGATAGAAGATAAAGATAAGCTTGTTTTTTATATTAAGCAGGTGTGTTTCATCGCTGGGCCGACCGCAGGAAGCAGGCACTTTGTGTGCCAGCAGCCCTACGCGCTCAAAAAAATGCACTTCTAAACTGGTTAAAAAGCCGCATCTTCAAGAGGGGGAAACCGTGAGTGAACAAACCAAAGACCAAAGCTTAGAGACCTACCGCAAGGATGCGGGGGACAAGATGACTACCGATGACGGACATTTCATTAGTAGTACCGATGATTCTCTCAAAGCAGGTTCACGCGGACCGACGCTCTTAGAAGATTTTCACTTTCAAGAAAAATTGTCTAGCTTTGACCGCGAACGTATTCCAGAACGGGTGGTTCATGCCCGGGGTGCAGGTGCTCACGGCTATTTTCAGCCCTATGCAAGTATGGTCGAGTTTACGAAAGCTAAATTTTTGCAAGACCCGGCGGTAAAAACCCCTGTTTTTGTCCGATTCTCGACCGTGGGTGGTTCACGGGGTTCCGCCGATAGTGTGCGGGATGTACGCGGCTTTTCCGTCAAGTTTTACACTGAAGATGGTAACTATGACCTTGTCGGTAATAACATCCCAGTCTTCTTCATTCAGGATGCGATCAAATTTCCTGACCTTGTGCATGCTATCAAGCCCGAACCCGATCACGAAATTCCCCAGGCTTCTACCGCTCATCCGAGCTTTTGGGATTTTATCTCGCTCATACCAGAATCAATGCACATGATCATGTGGCTATTATCAGACCGCACGCTCCCCAGAAACTTCCGCATGATGCAGGGGTTTGGTATCCATACCTTTCGCTGGATCAATGCTCAAGGTAAATCTCGTTTCATCAAGTATCATTGGAAACCCTTACTGGGAGTCCACTCGAACGTATTTGATGAAGCGCAAAAGCTGGCTGGTAAAGACCCCGATTTTCATCGGCGAGATTTATGGAACTCCATTGAGCAAGGCGTTGGCCCAGAATATGAGCTGGGTGTACAGATCATTGAGGAAGAGGATGAGTTCAAATTTGGGTTTGATATTTTGGACTCCACCAAACTGATCCCCGAAGAACTAGTTCCAGTCCAACCGATTGGCAAAATGACACTGAACCGGAATCCTGATAACTTCTTTGCAGAGACTGAGCAAGTGGCCTTCCGGCCTTCTAATGTTGTTTCTGGAGTTGACTTTAGTGATGACCCCTTACTCCAGGGTCGGCTTTCCTCCTATCACGATACGCAGGTCTATCGTCTCGGTAGTCCTAATTTTATCCATCTGCCCATTAACCGTCCAGTGTGTCCCTTTCACAACAACCATCAAGATGGGCCTATGCAAATGCAAGTAAAGACTAGTCGAGTCAATTACTCCCCCAATTCGCTAGGTAATAATCAACCGGCTCCTGTGCCAGAGGCAGAGGGCGGCTTTGTCCATTACTCAGAGCGCGTGGAAGGTCACAAGATTCGTGAGCGCAGTCCTAGTTTTGCCGACCACTTTAGTCAGGCAACCCTTTTCTGGAACAGTCTTTCAGTACCCGAAAAAGACCATCTTGTGGGGGCAGCTCGTTTTGAGCTAGGCAAAGTGAAGGAGAAAACGGTTCAACAACGAATGGTAGCTCGCTTTAATGAGGTCGACCACGAACTCGCTGAACGGATTGCTGAAGGTTTGGGTCTGTCCGCCCCGGCTGCCACAGAAACTGCCAATCATGGTCAAAAATCAGCCGCGCTCAGTCAAGAAAACACGACTAAAACGGCAAAGGGTCGTAAAGTAGCGATTTTGGCCGCTTCTGGGGTTTGTTATTCCGACCTCACCAGCCTCAAGCAAGCCCTGAATTCACAAGGTGTGGACTGTGAGGTGGTATCAATTTTGGGTGGAACGATCAAGAGTACCGGAGGCCCAGAAGTTGAAGTACAGCAAACTTTTTTGACCGCTGCTTCCGTGATGTTTGATGCCATCTACGTACCGGGTGGTAGTGAGAGTCTGACTGCCCTAAAAATGAATGTGGATGCACTGCAATTCATTTACGAAGCCTATAGGCACTACAAACCCATTGCGGCGAATGGAAAGGGCGTCAATCTTTTAATCCAGGCCGGAATCAAAGGCATTGACTTGAATAGCCCAGTGCCGATAGCGTTAGGAATCGTCACTGGTCACGAAGCCTCTAATTCTTTTACGCACAACTTCCTGGCAGCCATCAAAGCACATCGCCACTGGTCGCGTTTTGAAGCATTGGCAGACTAGCTTGTCTACACAATTTTGTCCAAAGAAGCACCACTCCACTGTATACTACTGGAGGGACTCCAGGTAATTCATGACCTCTGACTCGTTCGATCCTAACGGTACACCTGAAGCCATTGCTTCGAGTTACCCGCAAGGACAGACCTCTGACCGTATCTCGGCACTGGATCAGCCTGCCAAAACCGACGCGCCCTTTCCAGTGGTGGGGATTGCGGCATCTGCTGGGGGACTGGAGGCATTTAGAGAACTGCTCCGCCACTTGCCGATCGATACGGGCATGGCGTTTGTGCTGATTCAGCATCTATCGCCCGACCACGAAAGTCTGCTATCCGAAATTTTGGGCAGAGTAACCACCATGCCTGTGCATCAAGTGCGAGACCGAATGATGGTCGAGCCAAACGAGATCTATGTAATTCCGCCCAATACCCAAATGGCCCTAGTAGAGGGAATGCTGCATCTTGCTCCCCGCCAGAAAGACCACGGTAAATATATGCCGGGCGATATCTTTTTTGAGTCCTTAGCCATCGATCGCGGCACTAAAGCGATCGCTGTCGTGTTGTCAGGTTCAGATGGCGATGGTTCCATGGGGTTGAAAGCAGTCAAAGTGGTGGGCGGCGTGACGTTTGCTCAAAGTCACCAGACGGCAGCCTTTGACAGTATGCCGCATAACGCTATTGCCACTGGCAATGTGGATTTTGTGCTATCGCCCAAAGCTATCGCCAAAGAGCTGGTACGTCTGAGTCGCAGTCCCTTTCTGTTTCACCCAGGGCCGCTGCTGGTAGTGAAAGAATTGCCACCCGCACCAGAGGATGCGTTAACCATCATTTTTGCCCTCCTGCGGACGAGGACTGGCATTGACTTTACCTACTACAAATCCTCTACTTTAGATCGCCGCATTCAGCGGCGGATGCTGCTGCATAACCTCGAAAACCTGGAGGAATACGCCCATTATCTGCAAGCGCATCCAGATGAAGTGCAAATGCTGTATGAAGAAATTCTGATTCACATTACCAGTTTCTTTCGTGACCCCCAGGTCTTTGAACAATTGAAGGCGCAGGTTTTTCCCACAATTAGCCAGCATAAATCGAGTGATATGCCGATCCGGATTTGGATCGCCGGCTGCTCCACCGGGGAAGAAGCTTACTCGATCGCCATGTGCTTATTAGAGTTTTTCGATGACAAGGCGGTCATTCCACCGATCCAAATTTTTGCCACCGACATCAGCGAAGCCGCCATCAGCAGAGCCAGGTCAGGCTTTTTCTTCGAGAGCCAGATGTCAGCCGTTTCACCAGAACGCCAAAGCCGGTTCTTTATCGCCCTGGCAGAAGGTGGCTATCGAATTAGCAGTGTTGTCCGCGAACTGTGTGTATTTGCCAAGCATAACTTGGGCGGCGACCCACCCTTCTCCAATCTTGATCTGATTAGCTGCCGCAACGTGCTGATCTATCTAGCAGATTCGCTCCAAGAGCGTATTATGTCGCTGTTTCATTACAGTCTCAATGAAACGGGCTTAATGCTGCTGGGCCAGTCCGAAAGCGTCAAAACCTCCTCAGCCTTGTTTACGGTAGTGGATGAAGCCTGCAAAATCTATGCCAGAAAAGCAACCCTGACTCGTTCCATCTTTTCGTTTATGCCAAGTACGCAAAGCGTTTCTAGCCTCAAAAGGCAACCGCAAGGCCCTAGAAGCCTCGCCCTGCCCTTTGATTTAGCGCGAGAAGTGGATCGATGGATCTCAAATCACTACGCACCAGTGGCGATCGTGGTGGATGACCAGATGCAGATTGTCCAAATGCGCGGCGACCTCGACCCCTACCTCAAACTGACGCCTGGCACTACGGAGCTAAACCTGCTGCTGATGGCACGCGAAGGCTTAGCGATCGCGCTACGCACCGCAATTCACCAGGCGCAGAACCAAAACGCCCCGGTGCGCCAGGCACAAATTGAGCTGGCAGCGGGTGAGCGATTAGTGCCAAACGCCACGGCGAAGGAACCGCTTCGGCTCAATCTAGAAGTGATCCCATTTCGTCCAGCGATGGCGGATACGCGCTATTTTTTAGTGTTTTTGGAGGCAGTTTCACCGCAGGTGTCCCTCAGCCCAGCGACGGTAGGAAACCTGGAGCTTGGGGGGCTAGAGCGGGCGCTAGTGCAGCTGCGGCAAGCGCTGGCCGCCGCCATCCAACGCGAACTCTCGGCTCAAGCCCATCTGCAAGTGATCATTCAGGAGCAAAACCAGCTCAACCAAAACCTGCGCGTGGCGAACGAAGAAATCTTGTCGAGCAACGAGGAACTGCAAAGCACCAATGAAGAGCTGCAAACGGCGAAAGAAGAGATTCAAGCCACCAATGAAGAACTCTCGACCACCAACGACGAACTGCGCAGCCGCAATCTGCAACAAAACCGCGACAATAGCGATCTCAACAACTTTCTTGCCAGCATTAGTGTGCCGATTGTCATGCTCACGAACGAGTTGAGGATTCGCCGCTTTACACCGACTGCTCAGCGACTGTTCAATTTTATTCCCACCGATGTCGGACGACCGTTTAGCGATCTCCACGCCAATTTTGACATTTCCCGACTAGAACCCATGATTTTAGAGGTGCTAGAAACGCTCAACACGCAAGAACAGGAAATTCAAACGCAAGCAGGTTATTGGTACAGTCTGCGCATTCGTCCCTATCGCACCACCGAAAACCAAATTGATGGCGTGACGCTGGTGTTTGTGGATATTGACGTGCTCAAACGCCATGCCGCCACCCTAGAGGCCGCTCGCAACTATGCGGAAACGATCGTCGAGACTGTGCAAATTCCGCTGGTCGTGCTCGATGCCGAGCTGCGGGTGCAGACGGCTAATCGCTCGTGCTACGAGGTATTTCAGGTGTCTGAGGTGGAAACCGGTCGCCCTCTTATATTCGAGCTAGGCAACGGGCAATGGAACATCCCCCAACTGCGCTCGATTTTGACAGCAATCCTAACCAATATGAGTCAGGTACAGAATGTTGAGGTGGATCATTATTTTGAGCAGATTGGGCAAAAGACCCTGCTGATCAATGCTTGCAAGCTGAACCAAGCCGACAACGCTGACATGATTTTGCTGCAGCTCGAAGACATCAGTGAGCGCAAGCAGTTTGAAACAGAGCGATCGCGCCTCCTCACGCAAGAGCAAATCGCCCGTCAACAGGCAGAAGCTGCCAATCGAGCCAAAGATGAGTTTCTCGCCAACCTCTCCCACGAACTCCGCAACCCGCTGAATACGATGCTGGGCTGGGCGCAACTGCTCCGCGCCGGCACCCTCAACGAAGCGACAGTGGCGCGGGCTTTAGAAGTGATTGAACAGAGTGCCAAGGCGCAATCGCAGTTAATTGAAGATATTTTAGATACCTCTCGCATTGTCAGCGGTAAGCTCAAGCTCAGCACGCGCCCGGTTGATCTGGACTTAGTGGTGCAAGCGGCGATCTACATTGTTCAATTGTCAGCAGAAGCAAAAAATATTCAGCTTGTGGCATCGTTGAGTTCGACGACCGTGATGGGTGACGCTGATCGCTTGCAGCAAGTGCTGTGGAATCTACTCACAAACGCCATCAAGTTTACGCCTGCGGGTGGACGGGTTGAGGTGAAGTTAGAGAGTTCTCAGTTACCAGATCCAACTCAAAATTCCTACGCCGTTATTACCATCAGTGACACAGGGCAAGGCATTCAAGCCGACTTGTTGCCGCATATTTTCGAGCGATTCCGTCAGGGTGATTCCAGCACCACCAAAGCCAGTCAAGGGCTAGGCTTGG
>NZ_JAAXLT010000010.1 GCF_013285555.1 Candidatus Cyanaurora vandensis
AATCACCATCACATCGGGAGCAACCCGTAACCGGGGATAGCCCTGGGCATAGTACAAGAATTGATTGGCAAGCACGGTTCCTGGTTGTTCGCGGTAGCGCGGCTTAGGTTCCGAGGTCGGTTGCGTTTCCAGGTATTGCGTAAGCACTTGGGCGATAGTGGCAATGGCCCAGAAATGAACATAGCTTTCAGCCACGGGCTGTCCGTCCCCCGTTGGATACTGAATTGTGGGTGTCGTAGATAAAACCATGTCTTTGTTGTAACACAGGTGGCTAGATTGATCGTGCCCCAGTAATCTCTATACTTTTTGCGTCTAACGTTCCTGTTGAGCGGCAACAAGTAGCCTTTGAAAAACAGTAAAGGCTTCTCGCCCGTCCGCTCCAACAGGATTGTTAGACGTGCCACTCGCCAATTGTCTCCTCTAAACTTCCTTACGATTGATCCCCTCTCAATCACGATTGCCCTACGCACTTAGAGTACTAATTCCAGTTCTGGAAATTGCCGCCGTTGCAGGGAAGGGTGTAGACCTTGCCCTCAGTGTTACTGTCTAGACAGCAACCGGTCGAGACGTTCTTATAAGTCATGCTTGCTGCATCAACCGATATACCCATTCCGAGCATTATCAAAACAGCGGTAATAACGGCGGTTACCTTAGTAGCAGTAGGAGCCAATTTACTCTTGGATTTTTTAACCATACCTAGTTTGAGTAACTGTAATGCCATGATATTTCGCTCCAGTTTGTCAAAAGTACAAGGTATTCTAGCTATGAGTCCTCAGAAATATGCAGGTCAGGATGGCTAGTCGTACTACTTGTGACAAATCCGATGAATCCGTTTCGGCAGGTGAGCGTATGGGGTCTCGCAGCTGTTTTATAGTATTGTTGACCCTTCTGCAAACGATCCCACTCCAAGCGTGCTGGGCAGAGTAACGGAAGTGGGTGCGCTTCTATCTGGACTTTTGCGGCAAGTACGGGCCTCCACCTAGCGATCCTGAGAGTGTGTCTCTCTTTATCGCCAAACTGGCCTCGAAGGGACAGACCCTAGACCAGTAGCGTGCAGCCGAACGCGCAATTGGTTATAAGGTTTCCTTTTGGATGGTTAGTGTATGCGCAGGAGTTCGTTTTTGGACGGGAAGCCAGGACGTGAACCTTAAACACTCTAATCAAGCGAAAACCTTATAACGGTGAAGGTGAGCGGCGGCAAAAGAACCAAAACGCTGTACTAAAAGAATTCAAACCGACCGCTCCACTGAATTGTTCGACCGATTTTGCAAAGGCTTAGACAGGCTTTGAGACTTTTTGAACTAACCAACGGTTGAGTAAGACTACAAAGATGCTGCATGGGATTAGTCCCAAAGTCGTCGTGAACGCACCAAAATCGTACTTAGATAGTAGTAACGCACCTGTTGTGGCAACCATGAAAACTCCACATGAATAAGCATATGCAGCCAGCATTGCAAGTGCGGAGTTAAAACGGTTTGGCAGCACAGCAGCAATAATCATAAAAATGCCTAGAATGATGTCCGCTGCCAAGAACTGATTGAATAGTCTGCCACTAATGACTTCCCATCCTTGCCACACAAGCGTTAGTCCACCAATCAAAAGTGCAAAAAAACGAGCTAAGTTAATCACGGGTCTACTCCTAGTAATTCGCAATCACTGCATCCCGCCCCTGAAATGTTCCCGGTGTATTCGGCAAAGCAAACATATTGTCAAAGCGGGCATTCGCTGCCAAGAGTTGTTCAAGTCCTTGAAAATCCATGCGTTCAAATCGCTCGCTCGCGGCTTGAACGACTTGAGTAGAACGCATCTTTGGACGAGCCGTAGCCGCAATGGCACTACTCGCTACAAGTCCAACTGTTAGAGCAGTCAAAATCCACATCCGTAGCTTCATAATTCCTCCTGAAGGAAAATCACAATCCTTGACAAAGGATAAACCCTGGAGTATACTCCAGTGTCAAGGGTTCTTTAGCAATATGGATCCAGACACTATGCTGATTGGTGAACTTGCTCAAAAAACTGGGCTTTCAAGAGACACGATTCGTTTCTACGAGAAAGTCGGACTCGTGACTCCATTTCAACGGAATCCAGAAAATGGCTACAAAGAATATGACAATGACGCGATCGATCGTCTTATCCTAATTACCCAAGCAAAAGCTTTAGGTTTTACCCTCTCCGAGATCAATCAAGAGATTGATTGCATGGCAGAATGGAGAGCTTTCCCAAGACGAGAAAATTCACATCATGCAAGGCAAAATTGAACAAGTGAATGAGAAAATTCAGCAATTGAACAACATCAAGATTTACTTGGCGACTAAACTGGACAAGATGAAGCAAGGGACATTGTAGATGATGAAGCCTTGTAACTCTCGCCTCAATAAAAAGCTCAAAGCGATGTTACGATTTGCGCTTACAAACAATGTCCAACCAATTGAAACGAAGCGGTCGAACAAGTGATTAGACTGCACCCAAGTACCCCTACCCGTTGGATAACACCCAATGTGTAAGGATATACGGCACAGGCAACCATGAGCAGACTCCGTTAGTTTTTGTTGGTCGGTGGCGGCGATTACGGAAGCATCGCCTATATTTTGACAAGACTTTCCCCTCAAGCTCTACCCTGTAAGGCACCCGTAGGACGCTCTTAAACGTAGGGGAGTTGCATATAAAAACCTTGAGAGTAGCTTGTGAAGCGGTTTTCAAGATTTTTATATGCTATCTGGGATGAAAATAACTCAGAGAGTATTGGGTTGTCAAGGGACTGCAACCAGACCACATCGGTACCGCATAGCCAAGCGAGGAAGTGATGACTGTAGAGGGCAGCTAGTCCCTGGAGGGTGGTATCAAAGGGACGGCGTTCTGTCACTCATCCCCTGAGATTAACACTGTGGAATCATGGTGCTGCACAGGCCATTAGTCCGGCCCGACCTAATGTTTTGTGACGGGAAAAGGGTGAGCACGGCGGTTGCCATACCAAAATTACCTTTAAAAGCGAGAGGGCTTCTAACTACGCCAGAACTGCCACCAGCGTTTAGCCGTAGTCTCCTTGAGTTGGCTAATCTGGCGGTCGTGGAGTTCGTACTGTTGCCGCTCCTGGCTTAGTTTCTGTTCACGGGTCCGCCGCTCAATGGGTGAAAAAAGTAGCTCGGCGGGGACGGGTTTATCACAGTAGAGACATTTGGGGCGAGCGCGGTTAGCCAGGGGCTTTTTGCAATTGGGGCAGGTGTACTTCATCGAGCCTCCACCTAGACGTTGAAGCGAAAGTGTAATACGTCGCCATCTTGGACTAAGTATTCCTTTCCTTCCGAGCGAACTAACCCTTTTTCACGGGCAGCGGCTTGAGAACCGTGGTCCACCAAGTCCTGATAGGCCACAGTCTCCGCCCGAATGAAGCCCCGCTCAAAATCCGAATGAATTACCCCGGCAGCCTGGGGCGCACGCATACCCTCGGTAATCGTCCAAGCCCGGACTTCTTTTTCGCCCGCCGTGAAATAGGTGCGGAGTTTGAGGATGGCATAGGTGGCCCGGACTAGGCTGGTCAACCCGCCCTCGGTGATGCCCAAGGAAGCTAAATAGTCAGCGCGGTCCGCAGCGGGTAACTGGACCAATTCCGATTCCACCTGGGCGGAGACGATAACGACCCCGGCCCCCTCGCCCTGGGCGACTTGACGCACCTGTTCGACGGCGGCGTTCCCGGTGGCGAGGTCTCCTTCACTAACGTTGGCGGCGTAGATGACGGGCTTCCCACTCAACAGACCCAGGGGGGCAATCGCCAACCGCTCCTCATCGTTCAAGGGCACCAACCGGGCGGGTTTACCTTCATTGAGAGCCGTTGTCAGCCGTTCGAGGGCCACAAGTTCCATCTGGTAGGTTTTGTCAGTCTTAGCGGGTTTGACCACCTTAGCGACCCTGCGCTCCACCTGTCCGAGGTCTGAGAGGATCAGTTCCAGGTTGATAACTTCAATGTCGCGGGGTGGGTTGATATTGCCCTCGACGTGGATGATATCTGGGTCCTCAAAACAACGGACGACATGGATAATTGCGTCCACTTCTCGGATATGGGCCAAGAACTTATTCCCCAAGCCCTCCCCCTGACTCGCACCCTTGACCAGTCCGGCAATATCCACAAACTCAATCCGTGTCGGGATGACCACGGTGGTTTTGACAATCTTCTGGAGCACCGCCATCCGCTCATCGGGCACGGCCACTGAACCCACGTTGGGCTCAATTGTACAGAAGGGGAAATTAGCGGCCTCGGCCTTGGCATTTTCGACCAAGGCATTGAAGAGGGTAGATTTACCCACGTTGGGCAGGCCGACGATTCCGGCTTGTAACATAACATCCCCGTATTGGCATTTTGTCCATTATGCCGGGTACGGTCCCCCGTCGTCGCTGGGCTATAATTCGAAGGACGCAAGAGAAAAAACGATGGTTGAACCAATTTTGCTCGGCATTGTGGTGGGTTTGGTGGTAATTACCCTAGCGGGCTTATTCGTGGCAGCTTGGTTGCAATACAAGCGCGATAGTCCCTTGGGCGGCTAGACTAACCCAGTTTTTCGGACCCGTAAAGTTTACTGCGACTCTGCAAAAGACGATTCTGGAAATGCTGTCGGGTACTGTAAGCCAACTGTTCAAAAGCGGATTCAGAAGTCGTTTGTAGTTCACAATCTCTCAGAAGTTCTTCTAAGATGTTATTTATTTGGGGTATACGCTGCCGTTGCTGGTACTGCTGCCAACATAGTTCAGCAGCGGTTTCAGCAATGATTTCCGAGATTTTTTGATGCATGGTGTGAGTAACGATAGGTATCTTTCATTGTGACGACTCTACCTACTACGTTCCCTATGTGATGCTACCGGCTTAGTTTACTGCTAAATAAGTAGAAACACTCATGAACACTGATGCTGAATGGATGCGGCACTGTCTGACCTTGGCCCAGCGGGGAGCCGGATGCACGGCTCCTAACCCGCTGGTGGGGGCTGTGGTAGTGCAAGCGGCTGAAGTGGTAGGCGTGGGTTTCCATCCCCGGGCCGGTCAGCCCCACGCCGAAGTTTTCGCCCTCCATCAAGCCGGGGTCCGCGCCCAGGGGGCAACGCTCTACGTCAATCTCGAACCCTGCCATCATCAGGGCCGGACCCCGCCCTGTACTCAGAGCATCCGCCAGAGTGGGGTGACGCGAGTAGTGGTGGGAATGGTAGACCCGAATCCATTAGTGCAGGGCCGGGGTTTAGTCGCGCTCCAAGCAGCGGGTCTAGACGTAACTACGGGGGTCCTAGAGCAGGAATGCCGGGACCTCAATCGCGCTTTCACGCACTTCATCACCACCGGGCGGCCCTGGGGAGTCTGGAAATACGCCATGACCCTTGATGGCAAGCTTGCTACGGTGACTGGGGATAGTTTTTGGGTCAGTGGCGAGCCCGCCCGCGCCCAGGTCCAAATGCTGCGTAATCAGGTGGATGCAGTCATTGTCGGGGGGCAGACTGTCCGCCGCGATAATCCCCGGTTGACCTGTCGCCTACCGGAGGGCCGTAACCCCCTCCGTGTTGTCCTGACACGGACCCTGGATCTTCCCCACACCGCCCGACTCTGGCAGACCGCCATCGCGCCGACCTTGGTTTTTACGGGACCTAACCACGACCGGGCCATGGCGGAGTTTTTAGTCAGTCAGGGCGTAGAAGTCCAGGTTTTAGCGCAAGTCACACCCAATGCCGTGTTGACCGTGTTGGGTCAGCGCGGACTGCTCAGTGTGCTGTGGGAATGCGGCGGGAACTTGGCAGCCCAAGCCCTGCACGACGGGTCAATTCAACAGGTCCTCTGTTTCATCAGTCCGAAACTGATTGGCGGTACCCAGGCACCAAGTCCGCTAGGCGGCGTGGGAGTCACCTGGATGCGCGAGGCTCTACCTTTAGAAGGGGTACGGGTATCTCAGGTCGGAGCGGATATTTTAATTGAAGGCGTGCTCAGCTCAAGTGCTTAGAGTGGCGGGCCTCAGGCTAGTTCATCAATCGCGGTCCCCATGGCGGTCGCCAGAGTGTTGAGTTTCTCGGCGGTGGGGGCCTCTAGATAGACGCGCACCAAAGGTTCGGTCCCGGAGGGGCGGATTAGGACCCAGGAGCCGTCTTCGAGGTAGAGCTTGAGTCCGTCCTTGCGGCCTGCTTGTTTCACTCCGATCCCGGCGACGCTGGTGGGAGCAGTGGCGTGGTAATGGGCCAAAACCGCTTCTTTGTGCGTCTGGGTCAGGTGTAGATCTAGGCGGCGGGTGTAGACGGGGCCGCCCGCCTCAGCAATCGTCTCGGTCACAATCTGGCTGAGGGGCTTGCCCTCGGTGGCAATGAGTTCGACCATCAGTAGGTCAGCGAGAACCCCGTCTTTTTCGGGGATATGACCCAGGACACTCAGCCCCCCAGACTCTTCACCACCAATCAAGACCGGGATCTCGCGCATTTTTTGACCCACATACTTGAAACCCACCGCCGTCTCAATCAGTTCTAGGCCGTATTGGAGAGCCAGATTATCGAGGAGATGGGTAGTGGCAACAGTGCGGACGATGGCCCCTTGCTGGTGTTTATTTTTGAATAAATGCCGCGCCAGGACCAAGAGGACCGTATTGGGCGTGAGCATATGCCCGTTCTCATCCACCACCCCAAAACGGTCAGAATCGCCATCTGTGGCAAGTCCAATCGCGGCTTTGCGGGTGACGACTTCAGACATCAGTTCGGCGAGATATTCACCCTTGGGCTCGGGCATCCCGCCGCCGAAGAGGACATCCCGGTAGGTGTGGAGGCTGGTGAGTTGGATGTTGAGTTGCGAAAGACAAGTATCCAGATAGCCCCGTGAAGTGCTGTAAAGCGCGTCGTAAACCACGGTCAAACCCGCCGCCCGGATGCGGTCGCGGTCCAATTTTTCGAGGATATAGCTCAGATATTCGGGCTTGGGGTCAAAGCGTTGGATGGCCTCAGCGGGGAAACTCGCGGGTTTTTCGTCACTCGCACCCGCAATATTCGCCACGATGGCATCGGTAATTTCGGGGGTGGCGGGTCCGGCGTAGTCGGGAATGTACTTAATCCCGCAGTAGGGCGCGGGGTTGTGGCTCGCCGTAAACATCAGTGCCCCCGCCGATTGGCGGTGCTGGGCGTGGTAAGCAATGACCGGGGTGGGGCAGTCGCGGTCCACCACCAAGACCTGCCAACCCAGACTCGCCAAGACCTCAGCGGCACTCTGGGCAAAGGCATCGGCAGCAAAGCGGGTATCGTAGGCAATCAAAACGGGACGGTCCTGGGCATAGGCACCCTGGAGATATTGGGCAATCGCCCTGGTCACCCGGCGCACGTTGGCAAAGGTAAAATCCTCGGCAATGATGCCGCGCCAACCATCAGTCCCAAAAACAATCTGCCCGCCCGTCTGGGTTGCCATAGGACACCTGCTAACAACGTCTCCATTTTGCCACTGTGTCCGACAAAAAACCCGGTCAGTGGACCGGCCTAAACGTTCAAATCACCCCGGCCTCGTAGTCCGGGAAATTGATGTGGTTGGCGACGCGGGAGGAGAGACCAGGGCGCATCTCAATCCTGACTTAGCCGTTTTTTTATTGCAGAAACAACAGACACAACGTAAGGGCGAACCCGACAGATGTAAAGTTATATCGGTCAGGTCCCCGTCACGGAACATCAAGCCGAATACTTAGAGCTGCCTTAAGCAAAAAACCTCATTCACGCAGCTTTGAGCCTCGTCTACTGAGCAAAAAACATCATTGACCAAGCTCTAAGCCTCACGGACTACAAAACTTCTCTAATTAGGCCATCAACTTTTTTAGGTAATAACGCTAATGAGGAAGTTCGCAAGCAAGCCGCCCGTTGCTTTTGGCATCTTTGGCAATCTCCAGAAACGCTTCTGACTGACCTCGATAGTCTAATTAGAAGTTTTCTCGCAAGCCCAGCATTCGCCAATGAGCCGAGCTTTCTTCTCTACGCTCTCGAAGAAACTAAGCTGATTAGCATTCAATTTTCCAGCTAAAAACCGACTGTATGAATGCTCCAGAGCTTGAAAGTGCAAATTAAACACGTGTCAGCTTATTAGGTTTTCATTGACACTTCCTATACAAAACTTACAAAAAATAAAATTATCTCTTGGAAAAGGGAGAGAAAAAAATTCTATAGCAACCCTACAGAAATGGTAAAAAGAGTCATGGTGCTCAAC
>NZ_JAAXLT010000116.1 GCF_013285555.1 Candidatus Cyanaurora vandensis
AGCACGCCCCGCCCGCCCTGCTGTTTCTCCAGGAACCTAGCTCCAAACTGGACTGCCAACCGTCCCGCAATAATGCTCATCGGGGTCAGCAGCGGTAACCGCCCGTCGGGGAGTTGGACCGTCTCGTAGGCAATACAGTCGGCCCCGGATTTAACTAAAATCTCCGTCAGCGTCCGGTTTGCCGCCAGATGTAAATAGGTGAAGAGCAGTTGACCGGGGCGTAAATAGGCATATTCCTCCGGCAACGGTTCTTTGACCTTGACCACGAGTTCCTGTTGCCAGACATCGCTGGGTTGGGGAACTACCGTAGCCCCGAGCCCGCTGTACTGGTCATCGGTGAACCCAGAACCCAAGCCCGCCCCCTGTTCAATAAATACCCGGTGGCCCTGGAGGACGAGGTACTGGACCGCCGCCGGGGTCAGCCCGACCCGGAACTCTTGGTTTTTCAGTTCTTTGGGGATGCCGATTTTCATTTAGTCCTCCAGGCTATCTTTGAGGGTGTCCTTGAGGACCGTCCGGGCTGCCAGATGCTTCAAGCTGGTCTGGAGAATTTCAATCTCGCGCTGGAGCCGTTCCTCGGTATCCTGCATCTCCAAGAGGAGTTGTTGTTCCTCACTCGCTCCATAAAAACTGCCGCCAATCCAATAGGACAACTCCCGCGCTTCCGTCGGCAGGGGCGGCAGGGGAATATCTTGGTCACGCAATTTACTGGAGAGTCGGACCACATCAACCAAGAGCTTCCGGGCTTCGGTAATGAGTTGCGTTGGGTTATTAGCTAGCGGTTCATCCTCAATCCATTCGACGAGGCCGACTCGGTAGGGCTTGGTGCGGGTGTAGCGCAGGACCCGGAAGCGTTGCTGACCGCGAGTCATGACGTTAAGACAGTCGTTTTCGAGTCGTTTGGCCTCTAGGATCTCGGCGCAGCCGCCCACACTACAGGGTTCATTGGTCTGAGGGTTCCAGAGCAACACCCCAAAACGGCGGTCGGTGTCGAGGGCCGTGTTCATCATGATCCGGTAGCGGGGTTCAAAAATATGTAAGGGTAGGGGCTGACCTGGGAACAGGACCGATTCAGGCAGTGGGAACAGGGGCAACTCCACCGTGGCGGATGACAGGGGCATGAAGCGATTCCTCGTGGTAGTTACTGACCAAACTCGGCGCGGGCTTCCTCAATCACCTCAACGGTGATAACAGTCGTCCAACGGGCACGCGCCAAAGCTTCTGACCGACTCTTCGCCTGGGTCCGAGCAAAGAAAGGGACATTATTGAGCTTGGCTAGGGCTTCGGGAGTCCATACCAGTTCCGGCTCAGGGCTGGACAGCTGCACAGGTTTCCTAGATACACTTACTGTAGATTGTAATTGAGTTTAAGGTCTGGGGGCGGGCGGATGCAGTTAAGCGTAACCAGGGGCCATCTCCATGCTGAAATCAGTCCCGGCACACCGGGGGTAGTCTTCGCCTGTGGCAGTGCCTTGGCTGACCGGGATGGGAATGACCAAGATGTGGGTTTCGCGCCCCTCAAGCAGTTGGCTGAGCAATTGACGGCCTTGGGAATCGGGAGTCTACGCTTTGACCGCCGGGGGGTGGGCCTGAGTCCAGGGGATTTCGCGGGACCTGAACAGACCGTGCAGGACTTTTTGACGGTGATTGACCAAGCGCGGGAATTGATTGGCCCGGAGTTGGTGTTATTGGGTCACGCCGAGGGCGCGGGTTTGGCGATCCTGGCGGCCGGACGGACTCCTTGCCGGGGCTTAATCCTGCTTGCTCCCCCAGCGACGTTCGTGCGGGATTTGATTGAATACGGCGGGATGGCTGAGGAAACCCTAGCTAGCACCCCCAAGGCTCTACACCAGGAAGAACTAACCCAACTCCAAGCCCAGTACCGCGCACGACGACGATTATTCCTGTTGAAACCTGTCCTGCAAGTAGATTGTCCAATCCTATTAATTCACGGCACGATGGACTGGGTTTATCCGCCCGTTGAGTCCGAGCAGATTGCCGCCGAATTGACCAAAACTGGTAAACCCCCTACCCTAGCTATCCTGCCTGACTTAGACCATTGGCTTGTCCAGACCCAAACTTGGCGGAGCCTAGAAGAAAACCTGCGTCCCCATTGGCAAGTAGACGCACGGGTGAGCCAGCAGGTGTGCGATTGGCTCGCGATCATCAGCTAAACTAGGGGTTATAATTTTTGTCAGCAGTTTCCTGGAGCCGCCCTAATGTCTACGCTGATTTCTCTACTCCTTCTGTTTCTAATCTTGAGTTCAGGACCCCTCGTGATTGTGCTGTGGAAATGGCGCAGTACCCGCACCCTCTGATTTGCTTGGATAAGATGATAGTCAGGGCCTCAGTCGGGTCTCTCGGAGGTTTTGATGACAACGTGGCAGCAACGGTTGGGTTGGGTCGGGCTGACCGGTTTGGTGGCTGGGGGAAGCTTTGCCCTAGGGACCTCCCTTGAAAAAGTGACCCAGGGGGCACCCGCACCCGCCGCGCCCCAGACCGAGAATTTCCAAGCAACTCCAGCGAGTCTCGGACGGGCCACTACGGCCCTCGGTCCCAATTTCATTGCCGATGCAGCGGAGAAGGCAGCCCCGGCCATTGTGAGTATTGATATTGAGAAGACGACCCCCCGCCCCCAAGCGCGGGATAACGGCGATCTCCCGCCTTTTTTCCGGGATTTCTTTGGGGAACGGGACGGCTTAGGGCCGAGGCGTGCCCCAGAGCGCGGCGAGGGTTCCGGGTTCATTATTGATAGTACGGGCATCATCATTACCAACGAGCATGTGGTGGATGGCGCCGACAAAGTAACCGTAATTCTGCGCGATGGCAAACGCTTCAAGGGCACAGTCCTGGGGATTGACCCCTTGACCGATGTGGCGGTGGTCAAAGTCGAGAGTGACCAACCCCTGCCGACCGTCGAGCTTGGTGATTCGACGCGTTTACGTCCCGGCGAGTGGGTGATTGCCCTAGGGAATCCCTTGGGGTTTAGCAATACCGTCACCGCTGGCATTATCAGTGCCCTCAATCGTTCCAGTGGCGAGATCCAGATTGGTGATAAGCGGGTAGACTTCATCCAGACCGATGCGGCGATCAATCCGGGTAATTCCGGCGGGCCACTGATCAATATTTACGGTCAGGTGATTGGGATAAACACCGCAATTATCAGTGGAGCCTCGGGGATTGGGTTTGCGATTCCCATCAATAAGGCCCGCGAGATTGCCTACCAACTGATTAAGACGGGCAAGATCGTCCGGCCCTACGTCGGCGTGAGTATGTTGGGCCTGACCCCGGAGATTGTGGACCAGATCAAGCAAGACCCCAGTGCGGATATCCCGGTCCCGACCACGGATAAGGGCGTTTTGGTCCAGCGGGTCGTCCCGGACTCCCCAGCCGCCAAGGGCGGGGTCAAAAAAGGTGATGTGATTACCGCCGTAGACGGCAAGCCCGTAACCGATGCGCGTTCGGTCCAGGATGCGGTGGGCAACCGCAAAGTCGGTGACCCGGTGGAGTTCACGATCCTCCGGGACAACAAGACCCAGAAAATCGCCATCAAAACCGTGGAGTACAAAGCGGACACGGACAAACTGTAACGGTGGATAACCCAGACGAGTTGTTGTGTTTCTGTAACCGCTGCACCTGGGGCCAACTGCAAAAACTGGCGGGTGAACTGTTGGATTTTGAGCGGGTGGTCCAGGTGAGCGGGGCCTGCACGGGCTGTGGCAGTTGTCAGTTTGACGTAGAGGCCTTGGTGGAAGCGGCCCAAGCGACCGGGGCTAAACCTTGATGTGGTTGATGAAGAGTGAGCCCGGTTCCTACAGCATTGACGATTTGGCCCGCGATGGACGGACGCATTGGGAGGGGGTCCGCAATTATCAAGCCCGGAACTTGATGCGTGACCAGATGCAGGCCGGCGATGCGGTGCTTTTTTATCATTCCAATGCCCAACCGCCTGGAGTCGCCGGGTTAGCGCGAATTAGCCAAGCGGCCCAGCCTGACCCCACCGCCCAGGACCCCAACCATGCCTACTACGACCCCAAAGCTATCCCCCAGAACCCGTGGCTAATGGTGGAGTTGGGTTTTGTGGCGAAATTCCCCTGTCTGGTTAGCTTGAGGGAGCTAAAGGATCATCCGGGACTGACTGGGTTGATGGTTATTCAACGGGGGGCCAGACTGTCGGTGCAACCCGTTGCTCCAGAACATTTCCGATTGATTGAGCAGTTGGGGCTTGGTGATTGAAGAGTTGGGTAATACCCCCTAAGGCCAACGTGGTGAGTTGGTTTAGCTGGAGCAGGGTAAAGGGGGCTTGTTCAGCGGTGGCCTGGAGTTCAATCAGTTCACCCCGACCGTTGACGACGACATTCATATCCACTTCAGCGCGGCTGTCCTCTTGATAACAGAGGTCTAGTAAGGGCACGCCGTCCACAATTCCCACGGAGACCGCCGCGATCGTCGTGGTCAGGGGATCTTCGGTGAGGAGTCCTTGGGCCAGCAGATGATCCACCGCATCGCGCAGGGCCAAATACCCGCCCGTAATGGCACAGGTGCGCGTCCCGCCATCGGCTTGGAGGACATCAGCATCCACGGTGAGGGTCCGGGGTCCCAAGCGAGACAGGTCCAGGGCCATCCGCAGGGACCGACCGATTAGCCGTTGGATCTCCTGGGTCCGCCCGGAGACACTGGTCCGCTCTCGTCTGGCCCGTCCGCCTGGAGTCGCACCGGGGAGCATCGCATACTCGGCGGTTAACCAACCCTGACCCTTCCCCCGCAAAAAAGCTGGCACTTCTTCTTCAATCGAGACCGTACAGAGGACCGCTGTCTCCCCAAAACGCGCCAGGACCGCGCCGGGCGCAAAATGGGTGTAGCCCCGCTCAAAGGACACCGGACGCAACTGGTCCGCCAACCGTCCATCTACCCGCATCGCTCACACCCCTGTTTTCCTTAATCTATCGTGGTATTGCTTGGTACTGAGAACTATGGATTTTGACCTGTCTGGTTACGACTACGTCTTGCCCCCGACCGCGATTGCCCAACAGCCTGCCCTACCCCGAGACCATAGCCGTCTATTGGTGGTGAAGGGTTTGGATTATGAACATAGTCACTTTTTTGAACTCTCCCACTGGTTACGGGCTGGGGATCTATTAGTCCTCAACGATACGAGGGTCCTCCCGGCGCGACTTTTGGGTCGTCGGGCGGGGGGGGGACAGGCGGAGGTGTTGTTGTTGCATGAAGTAGCCCCGGCTCAGTGGGAATGCTTGGTCCGTCCGGGGCGCAAGCTCTTACCCGGTCAGTGCGTGGTTTTTGCAGATGGGGCGGTGGCTCATATTCAAAAATGGCTTCCCCAGGGGCGGCGGGTAGTGCGTTTTGAGTTACCAGAAAATAAGCCGTTCCTGGATTGGCTCCAGGGGGCGGGGGCCTTGCCGTTGCCGCCCTATATTACCCAGTCTGCTACCGCTGAGCAGTATCAAACGGTCTGGGCTCGGGTCCCCGGTGCGGTGGCGGCTCCCACGGCGGGATTACATTTCACCCCGGAGTTGCTCATGGACTTGGCAGGGCGGGGTGTCCAGACGGCTTACATCACGCTCCATGTCGGGTTGGGGACTTTTCGTCCGGTGGCGGCCTTGGATATTCGTGCCCATACTTTGCATCAGGAATGGTTGACGGTACCCCCAGCAACAGTGGCACAAATTCAGGAGACGCAGCGAGCGGGCGGACGGGTGATTGCGGTGGGGACGACAGTGGCCCGTGCCCTAGAGAGTGCGAGTCAGGGGACCCAGTTGCAGCCTTGGACGGGTTGGTCAGACCTCTTCATCTATCCCGGCTACCGTTGGCGGACGGTGATGGGGCTAATTACCAATTTCCATCTACCCCGGTCTTCGTTGTTGATGCTGGTCAGTGCCCTAGTCGGACGGGAACGGCTGATGCAACTCTATGGGGAAGCGGTGGCGGAGGGTTATCGGTTTTATTCCTTTGGCGATGCGATGTTGCTCTTAGACCAAGATTCTCCGCGCTAAGGGTTAGCCATGGATTTAGTGAACGAGCCTCTGTGTTACTCAGCTTGGGGCACGAACAACGCCAATCATCTGCCTACCGTTAGTCCATGAAAACCCACGGCTTGTTCTACACCTTCTTCCAGAAACTCCCCTCCGCCTTCTTTGACACTCTGGGACTCCCGCCACAAACTGCTGACCTCTACTACCCCAACGATAACGCCACCCTGTTTGCCCCTACTTTTACCATCTGAGCAACAGTTTTTATCGGTTGAGCGATGGTTCTTACCATGTAAACAGCCATTCCTACCGTCTAAGCAGTGATCTTTACCTGAATCCGGTGTCATCTCTTGAGTAACCTAAAACCTCTTTCACTAAACCGACTAGTTTCTGAGCCGCCCCTTGCCCGCCCATGGTCGCCAGGAGTTGGGTGCGGGTGGTGCGATGGAGGTCGTCATCAGTCAGGAAAGGGAGGCTGGCTTGGACCACATCGGCAACGGTGAGGACTTGTTTGAGTTCGGGGACGATGGCGCGTCCGGCGAGGAGGTTGGGCCAAGCGAGTAACCCCGTCCGACGAATGAGCCAGGGGTTGACGCGGCGGGCGATGAAATTCCCGAGCACAGGTAAGTTCATGACCAAGCCCGGTAGACCATCCCAAGCTTTCATCACTTCAATTTTATTAAGCGGGATCAAAACGACCATCGGGACCCCGAGGGCAGCGAGTTCGGCAGTATTTACGCCGACCGTAGTGAGGCAGAACCGACAACCAGCGAGGGCATCGTAGGCTGGGAACTCAGTCCAGAGCCGCACCTGAGTCCCGTGGGTCGTCACGAGAACTGGGCCATCCGTCCGTTCCTCTAGCCGCGCGGTGATCCCGCCCATCAAGGCCACGTTGGGATTAGCAGGGCTCACGTAATGGGCTAGCTGGGCGAGGCTCAGGGTGGGGGCCACGGGGAGGACAAACTGTACGGGGTGCTTGGCCTGTAACTGCTCCGCCACCGCCATCAGTAGGGGGCCACCCAGACCCAACTTCAGCCCCTTGGAGCCGGGGAGTAACCCCACCCAGGTCCCCGCCGCCAAGGGCGAAGGACCCCGGCTCATCACCCCGTCAATATTCAGGTCGCCCACCAGGCGGAACTTTTCCGGCTGTTGCTGGTATTGGGGGTAGACCTGGGCAGTCCTCAGTCCCACACGGTCCATCCAACGGCTATAGCGCACCTGCCATTCGGCGTAGACCACCAGGGGATAGCCCAGACGACGAGCAATCCAGCAGGTAAACCCCTGGTCCCCTCCCAGAAAAAGGACCGCTCCCCGTGCGTACCAATCCCAGTCAGCTTGGGTGCGCCCCGTCACCAAAAATCGTTGATAGG
>NZ_JAAXLT010000117.1 GCF_013285555.1 Candidatus Cyanaurora vandensis
AGTATAACGCATTTTAAATGCTTGTCAACTTACTTAAATAGTTGAACTACTTACTACACCCCGTCCTCTAGCCGACTCTTAATCTTGCCTCTTCTGCCTTGGTCCCCCACTACGCCTGTGCCCGTCAGGGTATGGGGCGGAGGGGCCGCTGAGGGCCTTTAAGATTAAGACAGTTTCGCTGACCAACCTGGATGACGATTTCGCTCTGCATGATTGTGAAAGATGAGGCTGAACAATTGCCGCTTTGTCTGGCGAGTGTCCAGGGTGTGGTGGATGAAATCGTGGTCTTGGATACGGGTTCGACGGATGAGACGATAGCTATTGCTCGCGCCCAGGGAGCTAGGGTCTATGAGCAAGCCTGGAGCGGCGATTTTGCCCTAGCGCGTAACTATGTTCTGCAATATGTCCGGGGAGATTGGGTTCTGGTGCTGGATGCGGATGAACGATTGGTGCCGGGGGTGAGTCTGGGGTGGCAGGATTGGTTGCAGGACCCGGACCAGCTAGTAATTAACTTGGTGCGTCAGGAGTTGGGGGCTAAGCAGTCGCCCTATTCTCTGGTGTCGCGGCTCTTTCGTCGTCATCCTCTTATTCATTTCACCCGGCCCTACCATGCCTTGATTGATGAGACGGTGCTGCATCTGTTGCAACAGGAACCCCACTGGCAGATTGGCGACTTTCCCCAGACGGCGATTCTCCATGACGGCTATCAGCCTACGGCGATTACAGGTAAGGATAAAACCAACCGGGCGCGGCAAGCGATGGCGGGGTACTTGGGTTGCCATCCCGAGGACCCCTACGCCTGTAGTAAGTTGGGGGCTTTGTATGTCAGTACGGGGGAGGTGGAGCGGGGGTTGAAGCTGCTCAAGCGGGGGTTACGCGCTCAGACTTTGAATGCTCCCTTGCGCTATGAGTTGCACTTTCACCTGGGTATTGCCTACGGTCTGGGGGGAAAAGTTGCCGTTGCCTTGGACCACTACACCCAAGCCCTCAAGGAACCCCTCCTCCCTCAACTCAAACTAGGTGCCTACAATAATCTCGGCAATCTCTGGCTGGACCAGGGCAGTCCTGACCGGGCGCGGGCGTGCTACGAGGACGCGCTTAAGGCTGACCCTACTTTTGCCTTGGGCTACTATCACTTGGGCATGAGCTTAAAAGCCCTGGGTTGTTTACCAGAAGCCGTCACCGCCTACCGCCAAGCCCTACAACTTGACCCCCAGCAACCTGAAACCCATCAAAATTTAGGGGTGGTTTTGTACAAATTGGGCTATCTCAGCCAAGCCATCGTCCATTTTCGCCAAGCCATCGCCCTTTACCGCCTCCAGAACGCTCCGCAAGCTGAGCAACTGCGCCAGGGCTTACGCGAGTTGGGGATTGAGTTGGTTTGATTGCCGCGAAACTACACGTCATACTCAAAATAGCCCGCCGTCTTAGCACGGTAACTGAAGTCTGTGCCCTTGGTGGCCTAGCTTGAGCGGCCATACGTCACGAAGAAACTGGGGATTGCTATGACTGTGAATCGTCGCGGGCTACAGGAGGGGTTGGTGGGCCTCTTGATCATTGTCGGGATTGCCGTGGGCGTGGGCCTCGTACTGTGGGTGAGCAACTTCCGGGCGGGGGGCGACCGCTACCAATTCAGTGTGGTCTTTGAAGATGCCAATGGGATGTCCGCCGGGGTGCCTGTCCGGTTGCGCGGGGTCAATATTGGTCAGGTCATTCGCGTCACGCCTTCGATTGAAAAAGTCATCGTAGAGGCGGTGGTGGATAGCCCGGACGTGATCCTCCCCCGGCAGGCCCGCTACACTGTCGGTCAACGCGGACTCATCGGCGAGACTTTCCTAGAGATTTTGCCCACTGCCGAGGCCCGCACCGTTCAAGTCTCGCTCCAGGATTTCCGGACAGAGTGCCAAAACCAAGGCCCGCTCAGTGCGCGGGTCGTCTGTCCCGGCGCGACCCTAACCGGGGAGACCCCCACCCGTGTCCTAGACCTTGTGCGTTCGCTCAATACCGTGGCGAATCGGATCAATGGCGGGGTGTTAGATGATCTCCAAGCGACCGTCCGGGCGATTGGCACGACGGCGGAACGCTTTGGGGAACTCACCACCGACCTCCGCAGTACTGCCCGCACGATTGACCGCACCGCCCGTGACTTCAACCAAGTCGCCAACTCCGCAAGCCGTACCCTTGACCAACTCGGGACCGCCGGGACTGCCGTCACGAAGGTTTCTCAAGAAGTAAACGGAGTTGTGCGCGAGAACCGGGTCCGCATTGCCCGTACCCTGGAGGACTTGAGTCAAATCTCACGGGACCTCAGTGCCGTCACCCCGACCCTAGCCGACCCGCAATTCACTAAAAGCTTGACCCGACTCGCTGAGAATGCCGCTGAGTCCGCCGCCAATATCCGCCGTCTCAGTGATGGCCTGAGTGACCCCGCGACGATAGATGCCCTGCGCGAGACCTTGGACTCGGCCCGCAGTACCTTTCGTAATGCCGAGCAGATCAGTACCGATGTGGATGAACTGACGGGCGACCCCCAGTTCCGGGCCAACTTGAGACGGTTGGTAGAAGGCTTGGGGCAGTTGGTGTCTACTGCTGAAAAACAAGCTCCTCAAATTCGCAAGGTAGCTAATGACCGTCCGTAAAACTACGCGCCACCCAGGACCCAGGACCTGTGAGGTCCGTAAGACTACTGGGTATTCTAGGAGATAGCTGTGTGGAATTGTGATGATTTATCTACTGATGATGATGACTGGGTTGGCGGCGGCGGCGGCGGGCGCGATGCGCTTGAGTCTGCCCCTCTTGGTCTTGGTCATCCTCGCCCAGGGTTGGGGGTTTTGTCCTGAGAGCCCAGTCCTAGAATGGCTTTGTCAGCCTGTAACCCTGGTGCCCTTAGTCTTCTGGACCCTCTTTGAAGTCGTCGGTTCACGCACGGCCCTCGGGCAACGGGTCGTTCAAGCAGTTCAATTCATCGGTGCGCCCCTGATGGGAGCCTTGCTAGTTTCCGTAGTCCTACCCGAGGCGAGTTGGCTCCAGCTTTTGACAGGGAGTTGTCTGGCGGCGGTTTTACAACTGGTCCAGACGGGCTATATCTTCCGTAAAGGGTTTTTACCCTGGTGGTTCACCCTGGCCCAGGATGGGTTAGCGGTGGGTCTGGTTTTGATGGCCCTTGGCGCACCTTGGTTGGGCGGGATGGTAGCTCTCGGTTTAGTAGGACTCGCTCTGTACCAGACCCGGCAATGGCAACAATTTAACCCAGCATGTGGCAAATATTAGCCCTCGGCAATCTCACTCCCCAGTCCCTTTATGGCCCCGCCAGCCAGGAATACCTCAAGCGTATCCAGCGTTACCGGACCTGTGAACTGATTGAACTCAAACCCAGTCGCGGCTCTAGCGTAAATCTCGCGCTCCGCCAAGAGGCCCAACGGCTCCTCCCCTACCTCAGACCAGCGCGGGAGATTGTGGTTTTGGATGAACGGGGCGCGATGTTCACCACCCTGCGCTTGAGTCAGTGGTTAGGGGAACGGGCGGAGTTGACTTTTGTGTTGGGGTCCGCCTGGGGCTTGGCTCCCGAGGTGAAAGCCCTGGCCCAGCATCAGTTGGCCCTCTCCACCTTTACCCTGCCCCACGAACTCGCCCGTGTTGTTTTACTGGAACAGTTGTACCGCGCCCTGAGTCTCCAGGCGGGCCACCCCTACCACCATGCCTAACGGCGGTCGGCTTCCTGGAGCGGCTGAAACATCGCGGAACTGAGGTACCGTTCCCCGTTGCTGGGTTGGATGAAGACGATTAGTTTACCCTGGTTTTCGGGCCGCTTGCCGACTTGGATCGCCGCCCAACAAGCCGCTCCACTGGAGATGCCCGACAATATGCCTTCCTCGCGGGCCAGTCTGCGCCCATACTCGAAGGCTACGGTATCCGGGACCTGCAAAACTTCATCCACCAAGTCCATTTTGAGGACCTTGGGCACGAAGCCCGCCCCAATCCCCTGAATCCGGTGCGCTCCGGGCAACCCTCCCGACAGGACCGCACTGGTCTCTGGCTCCAGCGCAACCATCTGGAAACTGGGTTTGCGTTGCTTAAGGACTTCCCCGACCCCGGTAATTGTGCCCCCAGTGCCTACCCCGGCAATCAGGATATCAATCTCACCATCGGTGTCTTCCCAGAGTTCTAGGGCCGTGGTCTCGCGGTGGACTTTGGGGTTGGCGGGGTTGGCGAATTGCTGGAGCAGATAGGTTTCGGGGACTTGGTAGAGGATTTGTTCGGCCCGCTCAATCGCCCCGCGCATCCCCTGGGGTCCGGGGGTCAGTTCTAGTTCGGCTCCGTAGGCCCGGAGTAAGGCCCGACGCTCGGTACTCATCGTCTCGGGCATGGTCAAAATCAAACGGTAGCCCCGCGCCGCCGCTACCATCGCGAGCCCAATCCCGGTGTTCCCCGAGGTCGGCTCCACCAAAACCGTCCGACCGGGCGTAATCTTCCCGGCTTGCTCAGCGTCTAGGACCATGGCGAGGGCAATGCGGTCCTTGACGGAAGAAGAAGGGTTGAAGCTCTCCAACTTGACCACCACCCGCGCCAGACAACCCTCCGCTTGGGGAATGCGGTTGAGTTGGACTAGGGGAGTCCGTCCAATTAAAGCTGTGATATCAGGCGCAATTCGCATCGAATTACCGCAAGCATTGATCCTATCCTAGCGGGGGCCGTTCAGGTCGGCGGACAGGGATTGAGGAGGGTATCGAGTTGTTCGAGGCTGACAAAGCCCATGGCCCAGGCGACAACGGGCAATTGAGCCGTGTCCTGGCTACGTTGGGCCGCCTTCTTAACAATCTGGTACTCACTATCGGTCAATAGATCTTTCAACACGGGGAACAGGGTGGCACAGGTCATGGTGGTCTCAGGCAGGAACGGATTCACCGCACATTGGTTTATAAGCCCCATAAGATAGCCCAGTCAGGATCACTTGTCAAGGCGCGTCATCGCCGGGGGGCGAATCAAGCAACACGATAGGATAAACACGAAGTTGCAATTGAGTCAGATGGCAAAATCATCGCTGCAAGTCCTGGGTTTATTTGTCCTCAGCCTGCTGGTCGGGCTGGGGGTCCTCGAACTTTTGGTGCGTGGCTATGCCTTAGTTACGGGTCAATACGCGATCCTGGCGGCCTATCCCAACCGTCCCCCCATCAGTGCGGCCTACGACCTACGTTTGGTGGACCAGACCGGGCGGGTTATGGACGGCTTCAATGTCCAGGGGGGATTGTTGATTCGGCTGGACCCCGCCACGGGCTATTACCTGTATGGTCCTCATCAAAATGCGTTCTACCAGACTAACCGCGTTGGTTTCCGGGACCGGCGGGAGTTTCCGCTAGCTAAACCCAAGGGGGTCAAGCGGATTATGGTCACGGGTGGGTCGGCGGCTTTTGGCTTTTTGGCGACGGCGAATGAGCAGGTTTTCACCCAGCGGCTAGAGACCGCGTTGCAGACTCTGGGCGGTGAGCGGGTCGAGGTGATCAATGCGGCGGCTCCGGGTTTCACCAGCCGTCAGGAGTTGAGCCTATTGGTGAATCGGCTACTGGACTACGAGCCGGACCTAGTTTTGAGCCTGAGCGGGTTCAATGACTTTAGCCGCAGTAGTCAGTTGCGTGATGCAGACTTGGCCCTTGATGGGGTGGAACGGTTGACAGCCGGGGTCTTCACGCATTTGGGGTCCTGGGGTCAAGAACAAGGGGATGCCCTTTTTGCCAGTTTGTTCGTGATTAAGGGTCTACGTTACTGGTACCTCAAGCCCGGTGAACTGGCTCCCGCCCAGGGTCCCTACCGCCCCCAGTCGCTTTTACCGCTGGATGCCAGCGAGATGAGGCGGCGGGCAGCTCGCTACGAAACTAGTCTCCAGCGCATGGCGGATCTCCTCGCCGCTCAAGACGTGCCCTTAGTCGTCGCTGTCCAACCGACGCTTTACAACCGCGCCTATCCCCGGCTGGGCCCCAACGAAGTCGCCTTTGCCCGTTGGTACGAGGGGCGCGACCCCGCTTTTCCAGGGCTGGTCCAAGCCGGCTATCCACTTTTTGCCCAAGCCGCCCAACGGGTAGCGGGAGAGCATCCCCAAATGGTGTGGGTGGACTTGACCCGGATGTTTGATGGGGTAGCGGATGAGGTGTTTTTAGACTATGTTCACTTCAATGACCAGGGCCACGAAATCTTGACCCAACAGCTATTACCCATCCTCCGCCCCCTACTTTGAGCTACTAAAAAACGAAAATAAACATAAAAATTAGGAAGCTCCCCGTACCAGGACCCAATAAACCATCATAGAAGCCCAAGCTCCCCCCGATTCCCACGCCTAGCCACAACTGCTTGGTTTCAGTAAGTAGAGGTGCATTGATGGCCCCGGAGTCCTTTTGGATAAACGTATAGACCGCCACTGCAATCAAGAGTCCGAGGACCAAGGGACGGAGTAAAGCGGGATTGAGGAGACTAACCGTCCGCGCTCCGAGGAATGAAAACACAAAAGCCGTCAGAGCCGCTGGTAACAAGGCTCGCCAATTAATTGTGACTCGCCCGGCATACTGAGGGATTGCAGCCATCGGCCCGGCAATCGAGGCAAGTTTATTCGTACCCAGGACCGCTGCCACCGCGCTATTGGGCAAAAAAATGAGGAGGGCAGGAATCTGGATCAGTCCCCCGCCCCCAACGACGGCATCAATAAACCCTGCCAAAAAAGCAAACCCGCAGAGGAAGAAAATGTCCGTCATCGTACCCTCACCTAGTGAGAGGAGTATTCGTGAGAAATCCTAGGCTTTGATAACTTTACTGTAAGCAGGGAGTTCCGATTGTCCAAGAGCCTTGCTGAGACGGGCAAGGAGACCCAACCCTTTCTGAAATAGGAACCGGATGTTTTTACCACGAAGGTAACGGCGCAGGAACTCAGAACGTTGGTAGGCGGTGGCGAGGTAAATTGAGGCCATCACTTGACAACAGACACGCCCCATTTGATTGGCGTAGGTGGGCTGCATCACATCAATAATCAATACAAAACGGCGCGAGGGGCTATGGTTCCAGGCGGTGTGGAGGTGGGCATCACAGAAGGCCATCACCTTTCCTTCTGCCCAGGGCTGCACCTTGGAGCCGACTTTTATCCCACAGAGTGCGGTATCCTCGCTGGGAATGCTCAAGCCCAGGTGACAACGGATCGTGGCGTTGGTGTCACCGCGATGGGGTTTTACGGTGGTGCCCGGTTCGAGCAAGCTAAAAATCCCCGAGACCATGTAGGGAATTTTTTTGAGGAGGGCGAAGGTCTGGGGACAACGTTTACAGTTCTCGGTATTCTGCAAGCCCCAAAACGAAAAGGCAATGGTCCGCCACTGGGACGGTACTGAGGCCAAGACATGACTGGGGTAGGGAATTAAACTATCCTCCTGTTCAATGAGGAGAGTTTCGAGTTCAGCCGCGATTACCGTCCAGTTGGCTTCAAGTTCAGCGACCCAGGGCAGGGTCGCGGTGTCATAGAAGGAAGGTTCCTCTCCCTCGTATTTACTGCCCTGGAAGCTGTACCAAAGTGTAGATTTTTTGGTCATTTATCCTACTCAGTTCATGGGTCTAGTGTAAAGAACTTAGGTTAAATCCAGGGTATGTAAAAGTGATAAAAAGTGATTACTTTGCCTTGCGCCGTTGGTCCAGTTGCTGTAAAACCTGCTGGTGACGCTCACGGGTGATGGGGTAAAACCAAGTCAATACCATGCCTAGGACTAAGGCCACCGTCGGGACCGGGCCAATGATGAAACGCAGAGTCAATAGGGCCGCTTCGGGCTGGACATTATCTACCCCACTGACAAAACCTGTTAAATCGAGAGCTTGCCCGGTCAAAAATAGAGCCAAGGCCAGACCCATTTTTTGTAGCAGGACCATGAAGGCATAGAAAACCCCTTCGCGCCGTTGTCCCGTCGCCAATTCGTCCCACTCAATCACATCCGGGATCATCGCCCACGGAATTAAGTAGGCTGTCGCCACGCCCACCCCAGCCAACACGGCAAACACCAGCATCAAAGTCGTCTGTCCTGGTTGTAAATTAACTAAGCCCACTTGAGCCACAATCCAGACCCCCATGCCCAATAGGTAAACAGCCTGTTTTCCAAGCCGTTGACTCACCCAGTTCCAGACAAAGAGCATGACAAACGCCGTCCCCTGCACCGCCAGGATTACCCCGGCGATCCAATCGTTTGAGAGCCGCATCCAGTAGGTGATGTAATAAGGAATAATCGTCGCCGTCAGTTGCACCGCAATCCATGAGCATAGATAAATCCCAATTACGAATAAATAGGGCCGGTTACTCAGGGCAATCTGGATCTGGGCCTTGAGCGGGATCTGTTCCTGGTCAGACTGATAGCGTTCCGTCGTCCCCAGGAAGCACCAAAACAAAGGCAAGACCGCAAGCACTGACCAGAGCGCGCCGGAGACCAGATAGCCCAAGGCAGGATTACCGGGAAATTGCGCGACGATGAGCGGATGGAGGACCCCAGAGACCAGACTTCCACCAATCGAGAAGGCAAACCGGAAATTCGTCAGACTGGTCCGCTCGTCATAATCCTGGGTCAATTCTGGGGTCAGCGCGGTGTAGGGGAGGTTAACGGCAGTGTAGAAACTATTAAAAAGAATAGATACCACCAGATAGTAAATAAATAGGGCGGTCGTGTCTCCCGGAAAGGGTACATACCACTGGGCCAAAAAAGTCAAACCAAAGGGAATCGCCCCAAAAAGAATCCAGGGCCGCCGCCGCCCCCAACGGCTCTTGGTCCGGTCACTCAGGACCCCTACCAACGGGTCATTAATCGCATCCCAGATTTTACCCAGGGCCAAGATGGACCCCGCCACCCCCGCTGCCAACCCCGCCACATCCGTCAAAAAAGGTAACAAAAAGAAGATCAGGATATTAGCAGTAATCGCGGGTCCCAAGTCCCCGGCACCGTAGGCTAGTTTTTGGGCAAGACTCAAGCGGTCGGGACTAGCCATCGCGTTAACTCCGAGTACACTTCACTATCCCAGAAAGCCCCCGTTCCAAGAGGTGCGTCCTGTGGCAATTATGGTAGTGTCAATCTCCCAGTAGCTCCAGTACCGCCCGGGCCGTGAGTTTATTTTTGAACCAGAGGACCGGGACCGGGAGGCCCTCGACCCGTACCCCGGCCTTAGCCAGGTTCAGCCGTTCACTGATGGCAAGGATGAGGTTGGGTTGTTGGACTTTGCGGGCTTGGGCGAATTTTTTTTGTAAATATTCCGGTCGCCAGTAGCCGACGACTTCCAGCAAGAATACGCGCCCGTCGGGGTGGACCAGCCGAAAGTCGGGGATCATCACACTGCCGGGAATGGGGAGTAGGTCTACTTCGCGCTCCAGTTGCCAAACCGGGTTAACTTTCGCCCAATCAGCGGCAAAGGATTGTTCGAGTAGGCTGTCGTAGGGTTTGCCCGGTGGGTAATGGCTGACCAAGCCACAGTCCGCCGCGAGGACATAGTGCAGGGTGCGTTCCCGGTGCTGAAGCTGGGCGGTCATCTGCCAGCGTGTGACGTGGAGTAGAGCGGGTAACAATTTCGCCAGGGCCAAACCATAGCGGGTACTGGGCCGGAAGAGACTGGTCGGGCCATCAATGGTCAGGGTGAAACCGTGGTCCGCGTCGCCCTCGATATAGGTCATTAGCCCAAAGAGTTTGAGGTAGCGAAACAGTAACTTGTACTCGCCGGGATCGTTGCGTTGAGCGTGGAGCAGGACTTGGGTGGCGCGGTACAAGATGCCCTGCGCCTGGGCCAAGTTGTAGCGGTGGAGCAGTTGTTCAGGCGTAGGGGCCACAAAGCGCGTCAAAATGCGTTGGTCAAAGAGGTCGGCGTATAACCCGTGCTGGAGCTGGCTGGGGGTGACTTCTTGGCCTAATTCCTGGCTCAACTGTTGACTCAAGCGGTGCAATGTCGTGGGAACTGCTTGGGGAAGCGGCGGAGTCTGGGCAGCCAAGGCGAAAACCCGTTCTCGCAAAAGTTGGGGTTCCAGAGGGCTATGGACTTCAAAGGTTCCGTAATCGCCCTTTAAGAGATGAATCAGGCCCCGGCGCACCCGGTAGTCAGGACTATCTCCCTCTAGCTCACTCAGTTCGCGGTCGAGTTCGCCCTGGGTCCGTCCGAGGTGGCTATTAAAACAGCCCAAGAGTTCCGTCGCCAGACTCAGGTGCGCGGGGTCGGGGTTCAGCCGATGGGGAAGCAGTTGGTCCCCACGGGGCCGCTGGATCAGCAGCGCGGAGGGTAGCATCGGGTCCTTGGTGACGACGGCGGGCAGTGCCTTCTTCTACGGTATCGCTGGTGATGACTTCGTAGAGGATGGCCTGTTTATCCGGCGTATCGCCGCGCCGCAAAATCCGCCCCAACCGTTGCACGAATTGCCGAGTCGAACCACTCCCCGCGAGCCACACCGCAATCCGGGCGGCGGGCACATCCACCCCTTCATCCAGGACTCGCGCCACGACTAAGACCGGGTATGTTCCCTCCCGAAAATGTTGCAGGATGCGGTGTCGCTCTTTGACTGGTGTCTGGTGAGTGATGGCGGGGATTAGAAACTGGCGCGAGATTTGGTAAACCGTCTGGTTGTCCTGGGTGAAAATAAGCATCCGTTCGGGGTGATGACGTTGAATTAATTCTTCAAGGACCCGCAGTTTACTCGGGGTCCCCAGGGCCAACTGACGGGCTTCTTGGTGGGCAAGCATGGCCTGACGACCCGCCCGCGACCGGGCACTGGCTTGGACAAAGGACCGCCAACCCTCTAGCCCGCCCAAGCGGATATTCAACCGCGCTAAAAACTGGTCGCGCACCTGCAAACACTGGTCATAGCGGACCCGCTCTGGGGCCGAGAGTTCAACCCGCATGGGCACAACCTGATGGTGGGCCAAGGCAATTCCGGCGAGGTCTTGCGCTTGTTGACGGTAAACCTCTGGTCCAATCAAGACCGCCAGGTCTTGGTGCTTGCCATCAGTGCGCTCGGGGGTGGCACTCAAGCCCAAGCGGAAGGGTGCAATCGCCGTCTCTGCAATCCCCCGGTAAAAATCCCCCGGCAGGTGATGGCATTCATCAAAAATCAATAAGCCGTAGCAGTTCCCCAGACTTTCACTGTGGATCGCCGCACTGTCGTAGGTAGCAACCAAGAGGGGCGTCCGGTCCTGGGACCCGCCACCCAATAGGCCCACCTGCGGGTACCAGTCCGCTAACTGGGCATACCACTGGTGCATCAGGTCCAGGGTCGGGACCACGATTAAGGTACTCCGGGGCGTGGACTGGAGTGCAAGTAGCGCGAGGTAAGTTTTCCCCGCCGCCGTGGGCAAGACGACCACCCCGCGCCGCCCCCCTTGTTGCCACGCGCTCAGGGCGGCTTGCTGGTGGGGATAGGGCGGATAAGCGTTAGGGAGTGGGCCAAACGTTAAATCCTCATATTTGCGGGCTTCATCACGAAACTGCACCCCGTCTTGTCGCAAACACTCCACCAACGCCCAATAGTCTTGAGCGGGGACCCGGAATTTCTCCACCCGGTCATCCCAGGTCGCAAAATCAAGCCATGTTTTACTCCGGGGCGGTGGGTGCAAAAGCAAGGTCCCCCGGTCATAGGTGAGTGTCGGCAACCGTCCCGCAGCCATTTTCACCCTTACTTGCTTAACCGAGCTTAGTCCTTGCGTTAGGTCATGAGCATTAGAGCAGGAGGTTGCAAAAAGGACTATTTTCACGGTTGGGGAATTGAGGGGTGGTACATTGAGGGGTGAAATCTTCTGGGTTTGGCTATGGTCTTGAAATTAAAAGTGATTGCCCCCGACAAGGTTGTTTTTGACAGCGAGGTGGATGAAGTCCTCTTGCCGAGTCAGACCGGACTCTTGGGCATCTTGACTAACCACGCGCCCCTCTTGACCGGGTTGAATATCGGGGTCCTTCAGGTACGGATGCAGAACCAGATGGTCAACCTCGCCATTGACAAGGGTTTTGCCGAAGTCGAGAACAACGAAGTGACGGTTTTGGTGGGAAGGGCTGAGCTGGGCGACCAGATTGACCTTGGCCAAGCCCGCGAAGCTAAGAGTCGCGCTGAGCAGCTTCTGACCACTAACTTGGCAGGTTCAGAGTTGATGCGCGCCCAGTCTGACCTGCAACGGGCCGATGCTCAGATCCGCGCTGCTGGCGGTTAGTGGACCCTTTTGGCTGGTTGACCCAGGCTCATCAGACTCTCGCGCGGGCGGGCTGGCAACGACAGGTTTATCAGACTACAGGCGGGGTGGGGGCTGAGATTATCCTAGAGGGCCAGCGGGTCCTCAATTTTGCTAGTAACAATTATTTGGGTCTCGCCGCTGACCCCCGGATGCAGGAACGGGCCATCCAAGCGATTCAGACCTACGGTACAGGCAGTACGGGTTCGCGCCTGTTGAGTGGACAATTGGCAATTCACCGTGAACTGGAAACCGCCCTAGCCCACTGGAAGGGTACGGAGGAGAGTTTAGTTTTTGCCTCGGGCTATGCGGCAAACCTCGGGACGATCCCGGCCCTAGTTGGTCCCCGTGACGTTATTTTCGCCGATGTCTACAACCATTCCAGCCTGAAGAGTGGTGCCCAACTCAGTCAGGCCAAGGTCTTTGAATATCGCCACGGGGATCTGGATCATCTGGCGCAGTTATTGAGCGTACACCGGGGGCATTTTCGTCGTGGGTTGGTGTTGACGGATAGTGTTTTTAGTATGGATGGGGATTTGGCTCCGCTAGTCGGCGTTCTAGATTTGGCTCAGACGCAAGATTGCATGGTGTTGGTGGATGAGGCCCACGCGACGGGAGTGTTGGGTGCGACGGGGGCGGGGGCGGTGGAGGCTCTGGG
>NZ_JAAXLT010000118.1 GCF_013285555.1 Candidatus Cyanaurora vandensis
AGCCAGCCCCGGATCTGGACGGCTCCCGACCGCGCCAGCGAACACCGCCAAGTCTTAGAACGAGCTAACCGCTATCTGAAAAATTACCCGGACCACTCCGTCGCAGTCTTGGCCTTCTCCCATCGCAGTCTTGATGAGATGGCTGAGCTATTGCGCCAAGGGAATATTGCCTTTGTGGATTACCGCCAAGGTAGTGCCAGTGAATTCTTTAAACGTCTCATCGCGCTCTTGCGTTGGGTCTATGACCCCCTTTTACCCGTGCGCGACCTGTGGCTGAAGCTCGGCAATTTTGACCACAAGGGCTTGGTGCTAGCTCTGAGTGCCCAGCTAGATACCGTGGATTGGCTGGATGGCAACCAACCCTGGCTCCAACTGCCCCAGTGGTCACGTCTACCCACCGACGACCGCAAGGAATTTACCCGGTTAGCTCAAGACTTGCTGCACTTGTACGATCAGCGTAAGGAACCCCTGGTGGATTTCCTGTTTCAAGCCACCGCTCTCGTGGACCCCTGCCCCCAAGCTCTAGCCACCGCCGAGAACCTAGCCCGTAAAGTCATCCTCACCGGTCAAGCCCGGACCTTCCCAGCATTGATGCGCTTTTTCAACCGTCAACAGGGCCGTGAACAGTTGTTGCGCTGGAGTGCGGTCACCCCGGATGAGGGCGAGGAGGTGCCTGGTCAGATTGAGCTTTGCACCTTCCACTCCTGCAAAGGCCGGGAGTGGGGCGCGGTTTTCATCGTAGGCGTGACGGATTACTGGTTCCCGACGGATCATGAGGGTAGTTTTCAGGGGCAGTTGGACTACTTGACCATCTATCCACAGGCCCAACTCAAATCTGAGTTCAATTTAGAAGGTACTGACCAAGATTTTGCCGAACGGGTCAAGGATGACATTATTACAGAGCGGTTACGGCTCCTCTATGTCGGCTTGACCCGGCCCCGCTATTACCTAAGCGTGAGTGGTCATGGACAACCCGCCCAGGTCTTGCAATGGTTACAGCCCTAACGAGCCACTGTGAGGTCAGTAACTTGCCCATCGTGGAGACCCATGACATACACCGTGTTCATTAGGTTCATCGTCAGATTAGTGATCTGAATGGCTTCCAAGGGGTCGAGGGTCTCCGTCAATTGCGTCAAAAAGCTCTCCACGGAACGCCGCATCAGTTCTGGCATAGCTTGACTTTTCATGGTTAGGACCGTTAGGATGCTGATCCCATTTTATTCGTCAAGGTCATTTTATGCCAAGTTTTGTTACGAATTTACGGTCATTACCCTGCTATTCTGTAATACAAAGTCTAAGAGAATCTCTGATGCGTGTGAGTCCCGTCGAAGCCGAGAACGATAAGCAACTGCAAACCGTCTACAAGAGTCTGGAGAAGCAGTACGGCACCGCTCTCAATCCTTTAAAGGTTATGGCTCACCAGCCCCAGATCATGCAGGGCGTGATGCGGCTTTACGGGGCTGTCCACCAGCACAACCCTAACCTCCCTGAAGATCTCAAGGAACTTTTGAGCCTCCGCATTGCCCAGATCAACGGTTGCCGGGGGTACTGTGTGCCGATGCACACTTATATGCTCCGCAAACTCAACACCCCCGAAGAAAAAATTCAGCAGGTCGCCCGTTTCGCTGGGAGTGACCTCTATAGCCCCACCGAGAAACTAGCCCTGGAATACGCTGAGCGCATCACGGTCCCGAGTACCAGCGTCAGTGAGAGTTTCTTCCACCAACTCAAGGACCATTTCAGCGAGCCTGACTTGGTAGAACTGACGGCTCTGATTGGGGTCCTTAACTTCTGGACCAAGGTGATTGATGCCCTGGAAGTACCCCTCGACGCGGTTTTCCAAGAGAACCCCCGGCCCTAAGACTTGCTGACCCTCTACCATAAAAATATGGCTAAACGAAACCGCCGCCGTCCCGTCCCGCCCACGCCCGCCCACTCCTCAGCCATGCCCTTCACCCGCGATGGCATTCCTAAACCCGTGGCGGATGAGATGGCGAAGCGGCTCTTGATTTTCGGGGGGCCGCCGACCCTGTTGGTCTTCCTGTCGTTCCCATTAAGCTTCTGGGCAGCCAAATCAGGGGCAGGAATTACGCCGGGTCAAGTTCTTTTAATCAGTATTGGGTTCGTGTTACTCGCCTCGGGTTCAGCCGTCTACGGGATGCTCTCGACCGCTTGGACACCCGACGAGGCGAAATCTTGGCTGGGCTGGCAAAATTTTCAAGTCAACTTACAACGCTTGCGGAATGCTCTGAAAACCGAAGGGGAACGCGCCCGTGAGCAACGTAAAACCCAGGCCGGTCCAAAATGAATTTTTTGCTACTTTTTCGGTGAGCGTGATAAGATAGCCCTCGTTCGTGCCCAGTCACGGGAGCTTTTAAAATGTCCTCAATGTTAGTTCAACCGCCAGGAGAATGCGCCACTTTCGCCGTGCGGCGATGGCGCAGCACGTATTGACCGTGTCCTGAGCAAGTAAACCTAAACAACCCATTGAGGAAACCTGATGATTATCGTGCTGAAACCGGGGACACCCCGCGAAATTTTGGATGAAATTGTACAAACCGTTACCCAGTGGTCCCTAGAGCCCCATGTCAGTGTGGGTAGTGCCCATGTGGTGATTGGTTTGATTGGTGATACCCGCATCGTCTCCGAGAGCCAATGTTACGGTTTAAGTCCCTTTGTGGAACGAGTGATGCGGGTCGAGAAGCGTTTCAAGCGGGCCAGCCGTGAATTCCATCCCGAGCCGACCACAATTACCGTGCGCGGTATTCCCCTAGGCGCGGACCATCCGGTCTTTACGATTGCCGGACCCTGCTCCGTCGAGTCCGAGGCCATGATTATCGAGACCGCGCTCGCGGTAAAAGCAGCCGGGGCGCAGTTCCTACGCGGTGGAGCCTTCAAACCCCGCACCTCTCCCTACGAATTCCAGGGCCACGGTGAGAGTGCGCTAGAATTACTCGCCGCCGCCCGTGCTGCAAGCGGCTTGGGGATCATCACCGAGGTCATGGACACTGCCGACATTGACATGGTGGCAGCAGTGGCGGATGTCCTCCAGGTGGGGGCACGTAACATGCAGAACTACGCCCTCCTCAAAAAGCTCGGTCAAGTGGACAAGCCAATTTTGCTCAAGCGCGGATTCAGTAGCTCGATCAATGAATGGCTCTTGGCTGCTGAATACATCCTGGCAGCGGGGAACCCCAATGTTCTTTTGTGTGAGCGGGGTATTCGTAGCTTTGACCAACAGTACACCCGTAATGTCCTGGACCTCTCCGCCATCCCGGTCTTGCGGACCCTGACCCACCTGCCCATTGTGGTAGACCCGGCCCACGCCACGGGTAAAGCCCAGTTCGTCAAGTCCATGAGTCTAGCAGCGGTGGCGGCGGGTTGTGACGGCTTGATGGTCGAGGTCCATCCTACCCCCGCTAAAGCTCTCTCCGACGGTGCCCAGTCCTTGACGCCTGAACAATTCCAGGAATTGATGGGTGCCGTCAGCCACTTAGCAACGGTTTTTGAGCGCGGTCCCCGTACCTTGAGCACAGTCTAGAAAACTTTAGTGGGTCAGGCATCCTGACCCATCAACTTCCTAACGCTCGAAACAGCTTCTCTAAACTGGCAAAGAAGCCTTCTTTTCGTGCTAAAGCCGTGTAGATATCCTCCGGGGAGGGCCGTTGTCCCCGTTCGCTGACGAGGGCGTAGTCGCCTGCTTTTTCCTGCCAAATTTCCCAGTTGCTGGGGAAGGCCCGCCGCAATGCGCCGCCTTCCAAGGGTTCAAGGAAATAGAGGACTTCTAGCGTGTTTAAAAAGCGCGTCCGCAGTTGACGACCCGCCAACCCAATCCCGACCGCTCCAGCATCCAGTTGGGGATTGACGAAGATGAATGGTTTTCCTTTGGCTTCATTTGCCAGTCGCTCCGCCCGGTCTACCTCCACCGCGCTCGTCTGGACCAGGATGAGACTCGCGCTAGCCTCCACAGAGCCCCGGGCAATACTACAGAGGGTCACGCCTGCCCAGTCCCCTAACTGTTGACTTGCCAGGGCCGCCGCTCCCGCATCGGGAAAAAGGATTTGAACCGGCGCGGGCAATGCTGATACCAGCGGACCCAGGACGGTTAATAGCTCCAAACCGGGCGTACGAAACTCGACTTGGGCACGATACTTACCCTGGTGAATCCCTTGCTGAACTGCCGTGGTCATCTGGGCCAAGGATTCATCAAAAGTGCGCGGCAGTTCACTCATCACTGACTCCATCCTGTCATTCCCAGGATAGCGTTCTCCATAATTTAAGGCACAGTCGCCGGGGCTTGGTGAGAGGTAAGTTATTCGTCGTCGTCGGTTTCGACCTCGCCGGTAGACTTGACTTGAAGGAGCTTAATATGCTTACGGCCCAATTGAATTTCAAACTCAGAACCGGGTTGAAAGCCCATGCGTCGGGTATAGGCTCCGCCAATTAGCAGGTTGCCATTTTGTTGAACTTGAATTCGGTAGTTAGCGATGCGTCCGCCACGCTGTTTGGTAGGCCGTGCTTTGATGGATTTGTTCCCAAACATCTTGGGTTGGACTGCTTCTAACAAGGCAGTTTGTAGCGCAACTATATTACCTGTTTTACCACCCCGTCCTCCACGGATGTAACCACAGGCAATGGCAACATCTTTCTTGTCGAGTCCCTGGGCGGTCAACTCTTTGAACTTGGCGACTAGGGCTTCACCCTGGAGGGGAGAAGACAGAACTTCTTGCGCGTTAGGCATGGATGTAAATGGCTCCCATTTCGTTTGGTTCACTCCTATTTAACCCTATATCAATTAGAATACCAATACTACCTCTAATATTTTTTACATCTTTAGGTTGTTACTGTATACTTTTTTAAAGTCAAATGGGTGGCACTACTAAAGCGATCCCCAAACCGTTCAAAAATACCTAATAAAACGATGGATTGTAGAAAAGTAGCCCAGCTTGAATGGCATAAGAGTGTGGGTGCAGACCACTGCAACTAGTTTACTTTTCTTAATAGTTGACGTATGGGGTCTAGCTTGATAGAGGTACATGTTGCCAGTGAAGCTGATAAGTAGGGTGATGGATTTCCCAAGCATACATTTATATCGCAGATGATTTAGGCTACCATCGAATAAGCTGTTCGCGCCTCTCAATGGAAATCTCGAATGAAGCATCTCCCTGATCAAGTCCTTGACCGTGTGGCTGATTATTTTAAGGTCCTTTCTGAGCCGACTCGTCTCCGGCTGCTACACTTGCTGCACGAGCGGGAGCGTAGCGTGGGGGAACTGGTCGAAGCGACCGCCACTTCTCAAGCCAACGTCTCCAAGCACCTCAAGGTTATGCTTAATGCTGCCCTCGTCACCCGCCGTCCTGAGGGCACGCGTGCGATTTATGCCGTAGCCGATGATACGGCCTTTCGCCTTTGTAACTCGGTCTGTGAACGAATTGCTGACCGCATTGAGAATGAAGCAGAACAATTTCGGGCTGTGACATTTCTGGACAATTAATACCCATAGCTCTAAGGGGCATACCCGTCGAGCCTTATCCCGCTGAGGTTGCCATGAAATCCTTTCGTACTGAGCGTATTGGGGAACAGGTCCGCAAGGAAATGAGTGATCTTTTACTGCGTGGTCTCAAAGACAGTCGTATTCATGCCGGGATGGTCAGCATCACTGAGGTTGAAGTAACCGGGGACCTGCGCCACTGCACGATCTACGTGAGCATCTATGGGGACAGCCAAGCGCAAATAGCGGCGATGGCAGGACTCAACTCAGCAGCCGGTTTTGTGCGTGGGGAGTTAGGGCGACGGATTCGTTTGCGCTACACACCAGAAGTTCATTTTGAACAAGATACTTCGTTAGAGCGCGGTGACCGGATGATGACGCTGTTAAACCAACTGAAAAAAGACCCGCCCCTTGAGGAACCAGCACCTTAAATCAGTTCGCGGCGGTCCTCTAGGGCACGGGCAAGGGTCATTTCATCGGCATATTCTAAATCGCCACCCATGGGGAGACCCGAGGCTAACCGAGTGACTTTAGTAAAAGGTTTGAGTAATTTGCCCACATAGAGGATTGTCGTCTCGCCCTCAACGCTGGGGTTGATGGCCATGATCACCTCGCCCACCTCGTCGCGGTTCACTCGTTGGACGAGTTCCTTAACTTTTAGCTGTTCAGGGCCAATTCCTTCCATTGGTGAGAGCAAGCCCCCCAACACGTGGTAGCGGCCCTTATACTCGCGGGTCCGCTCCATCGCAATGACATCGCGGGGTTCAGCAACAACACAGACTTGGCTCAATTCACGGTTGGGATTACTACAAATATCGCAGGGGTCCTCCGCCGAGAGCGTGAAGCATTGGCGGCAGACCCCGATCTGTTCGGTGGCATCAATTAAGGACTGGGCCAGTTGCAGCGTTTCTTGTTTGGGCCGTTTGAGCAGATAGAAGGCCAACCGCTGGGCAGTCTTAGGACCAATCCCCGGCAGTCGCTGTAACTGGTCAATCAGTCGAGCCAGAGGACGGGTGTACACGCCCTAGAACAACCCCGGTACGCTGATGCCGCCCGTCAGGTCGCTCATCTTGTTGCGCATCAAGTCTGTGGATTGGGTATAAGCATCTTTGAAGGCAGTCAAAACTAGGTCTTCAAGCATCCCGAGGTCTTCCTTGAGAGCTTCAGGGTCAATGCTGATGGAGATTGGTTCTTGGTTACCACTCATGGTGACTTTGACTAGACCACCGGGAGCCGTCCCTACCACCGTAGTATCAGCCAGTTCGTCCTGGAGACGGGTGGCATCCTGCTGGACTTGCTTGGCCTTCTTGAGGGCTTCCTGCATCTGGGCGAATTGACCAAATCCCTTTGCCATGATGAATTTCCTTTTTTACAATGCTCACATCAAGGTACCCAAATCGTACCCGGTTTACTCAGTGTAGCTTAGACCACTCCCGCCATTAAGTCTCAGCTTGCTTAACATTTGTACATAATTCCCCTTGCGCCCCGGCCCCATAGCCGATAGCCTAAGCATAGGGACGCTTGGAAAAAGGAATGCGTATAGGTGTTTTGTTGTTGAACTTGGGGGGACCGGCGCGGTCAGAAGACGTCAAGCCGTTTCTCTACAATCTATTTTCGGACCCAGAGATCATCCGTCTGCCCGTTCCTTTTTTACAAAAGCCCTTGGCGTGGTTAATTTCCACCCTGCGTGCACCCCTTTCTCTAAAAAATTACGCCAGTATTGGCGGTAAATCTCCCATCAAGGCCATTACTGCTCAGCAGGGCCGGGTCCTCAAAAAAACTCTAGCGCGGCGTGGGATTGAGGTCAAAGTCTATGTAGGGATGCGCTACTGGCATCCCTATACTGAGGCAGCCCTAACTCAGATCAAAGCCGACGGAATTGAGAAACTGGTCGTCCTGCCTCTATATCCCCAGTATTCAATCTCAACCAGTGGCTCTAGCTACAAATTATTGAATCAAGCTTGGGCCGAAGACCCCCAGCTTCAGCAGATTGAACGCCGCGATATTCTTTCATTTTATGACCGTCCTGGCTACATCCGGGGTATGGTCCGTCTCATCCACCGCGAACTGGCTAAATTTGAGCAGCCGGAGCGGGTCCACATTCTTTTTTCAGCCCACGGGGTGCCCAAGAGCTATGTGGAGACTGGAGGCGACCCTTACCAGCAACAGATCGAAGCCTCGGTTCAACTACTGACGGCGGCCTTGGCTCTGCCCAACCGTTCTAGCTTGGCCTACCAGAGTAAAGTCGGCCCGGTGGAGTGGTTACAGCCCTACACTGAGGACATTATTCCCCGGTTGGCTCGTCAGGGGGTAACGAACCTGCTCACTATCCCGATTAGCTTTATCTCTGAACACATTGAGACGCTCCAGGAAATTGATATCGAGTATCGCCACCTCGCCCACGAAAGCGGGATTCCAAATTTCCGCCGGGTACGGACCCTCAATATTGAGCCAGACTTTATCAACGAACTAGCTCTCCTGGTACAAGAACAGCTAGATGACCGGGTGTTACAGCCTTCCTAGCCCGCCGACTTGTTAATATATGTAAAGTTCCTGAGGCAAGTATGCGCGTCGTTATTGCTGGCGGGGGGTTAGCAGGGTTGTCCTGTGCCAAGTATTTGTGTGACCAAGAGATTACACCCGTTGTCTTAGAACGGCGCGATGTTCTAGGGGGCCTAGTAGCGGCGTGGCGGGATGCGGAAGGGGATTGGTACGAGACGGGCTTACATGTTTTTTTTGGGGCCTATCCGAATATGTTGCAACTCTTGGCGGAACTGGGTATCAGTGACCGTCTCCAGTGGAAAGACCATTCCATGATCTTCAATATGCCCGACGCGCCGGGGACCTATTCCAGCTTCGACTTCCCCGAGGCTTTACCCGCACCCTTAAACGGGGTGACGGCGATTCTACGCAATAACGACATGCTCACTTGGCCCGAAAAAATTAAATTCGGGCTGGGCTTGATTCCCGCTATCCTCCAGGGCCAGTCCTACGTCGAGGCGATGGATAATCGCACCTGGTCAGCGTGGATGCAGGAGCGCAATATCCCGCCCCGTGTCGAAAAAGAAGTTTTTGTGGCGATGAGTAAGGCCCTCAACTTCATCAATCCCAACGAGATCTCCGCCACAATTTTGCTAACTGCGCTAAATCGGTTCCTCAAAGAAAAAGATGGTTCGCGAATGGCCTTCTTAGATGGTGCCCCGCCGGAACGCCTACTGGAACCCCTGGTAGATTACATCACCGCTCGTGGTGGCACTGTCCAGACTGAGCAAGCTCTTCAGGAAATTCTCCTCAACCCAGAGGGTACGGTCAGGGGGTTTCAGCTGCGCTCTGGCGAGATTGTCACTGGGGATGCCTATGTCTCGGCCTTGGCAGTAGACCCCCTCAAGGCCCTCTTGCCCCACCCCTGGCGGACTCTGCCATTTTTTGAGCGGATGGCTCAGCTAGAAGGAGTCCCGGTTATCAATCTCCAACTCTGGTTTGACCGCAAGTTGACTACCCTCGACAACATCCTCTTTAGCCGCTCGGAATTGCTCAGTGTCTACGCCGATATGTCCAACGTTTGTCGCGGTTACGCCGATGATGACCGTTCGATGCTGGAACTGGTGTTCGCCCCGGCCCAAGACTGGATTACCCGGCCCGATGAAGCTATCCTAGCGGCGACCATGGCGGAGTTGGCCCGTCTTTTTCCTGAAGAGATACCAGACCCGGCCCGTCTAGTCAAGTATCACATCGTCAAGACTCCCCGCTCGGTCTACAAAGCGGTCCCTGGCTGTGAAGCTCTCCGTCCCACCCAAAAGACGCCAATTGCCAATTTCTTCTTGGCGGGGAGTTTTACCAAGCAAGAATACCTGGGGAGTATGGAAGGCGCGGTCCTGAGTGGAAAACTTTGTGCTCAACGGGTAGCAGAGAGCAAAACTTCTCAACCTTGACTTCCGCAATTTTGAGGAAGCTAAGGCTTGCTGTTATGGGTAGTTCCCGACAAGCCTCCTAATTAGGAGCAACGGGAATCACGGACGACCTGTGCCGCTAGTCACCGTGAAGATGGGCAGGTAGGGGGCAAGATAAGCCCAATCCCCCAGCCCAAGGAGTAGATCATGTTGATTCTTACTGGTGAGCAAGTCGAGTTATGTTCGGTGCTTATGAACGGGGCGACCGTGACCGGAATTGAATACCTGCATAAACTGTATGCCCCCCTGGGTGAATATCCCCAGGATGAATACATCCGTGCCCTCAAGTACTGCCGGGAGATGCTAGACAAGGGGATTTTTTGTTTAGTGGTGCGTGAGGCTCACCGCATTTCACTCTGGACTGCCGGGAAGGACTTACGCAAGTCGGCAGTAACTGGGGCTACCTATCGGGGTACAGAAACAACCTCCTCCGTCCATCTACCCTCTGCGGCTAAACTGCAGCCGGCAATGTACCGGGGTCAGAGAGTGCGTCCGGTGATAGATCGATAGCGTACAATCCCAGTAGTGACCTCTAAGGAGGGACGCTTGCTAGAATTTTCTCATCATTACTGTGTTGAGATTTGTGCCTTCTTAGTCCCAGCCAATGTCTTGACTACGGGGTTGGTCCTCTGGGCAGTAGGTCGGGGTTCAGTCTGGACTCAAATGCTAGTCCGGTTGGGGTCGGTTTGGGCTTTGGTCATGCTACTCCATGTGGCAACTTGGCTCTGGATTGGGGTCGTAATGGTCCCTACCTTTGTCTTATTGGGATTGGCAGGCGTATGCCTGGGGTTGAATCTATGGGCGGCCCTGCATAGACAAAGTTTAAAACTGGGGCTACGAGCACTGCTCAACCGGACAAAAGGGCGGACCAAAACGGTGATTCTCTCCTACCGAAATCACTAGATCAGCTATCTGGACTAACTTGAATTGGCGATCAAAATAGGATGCAGACACAGAGCGTATCCTAAATCTGGTTTCACTTGCCGGGTTAGTTGCTGCTCAATCAGACGCTCACCGTCCGGCGGGGGGTGTGGGTCATGACGATTTCATGAACTTTGTGGAGGGTGGTTTCGATCGCCAGATCGGTAATGTGCAGGTGGGTCACAAAGCGGACACGGTTGGGTCCGAAGGTACTAGCAAGGATACCCGCTTGCTGAAGATAGTCCGTGAAAGCCGCGCTCGGGATACCCGTATTACCCACGTCGAAAATAACAATGTTGGTCTGGATTGCTTCTAGGTCTAGATCCAGACCAGGAACCTCCGCCAATCCCAGAGCCAGCCGCCCTGCCCGCCGATGGTCCTCCGCTAACCGCTCAACGTGATGGTCCAAGGCGTAGAGGGCCGCCGCCGCCATATACCCTACTTGCCGGAGACCACCCCCAAACATCTTGCGGTACCGGCGGGCACGGACAATGAAATCAGGACTCCCGACAATCATCGAACCCATCGGTGCCCCGAGACCCTTGGAGAGACAGACCGAGGCCGAGTCGAATAAGACCCCATAACACTTAGGGGCAACCCCGACTGCCACCGCCGCATTAAATAACCGCGCTCCGTCTAGATGTAAGGGCAGACCTTCACTTTGGACAAAGGCCCGGATCTGTCGCACGCGCTCAACGGAGTAAACCACGCCCCCAGCCCAGTTGTGGGTATTCTCCAAACAGACCAAGGCCGTCGGTGCGTAATGGACATTGCCCCGCTCCCGGATCGCCGACCGGATTTGTTCTACTGTCAATAGACCGCGCACCGCCGGGACCGGGAGAATCTGGATACCCGACAATCCCGCCGCCGCCCCCGACTCTAGATTGAAAATGTGGGAACGACCCTCAGCAATCACTTCATCGCCACTGCGCGTATGGACCCGTAAACAGATCTGGTTGCCCATCGTCCCCGAGGGCACAAAGAGGGCCTGCGGATGACCCAACAGGTCCGCCATCCGCTCCTCCAGAGCTTGCACCGTCGGGTCATCCCCCAGCGTGTCATCTCCCACCTCTGCCCGCATCATGGCTTGAAGCATCCCTGACGTAGGACGAGTTACCGTATCGCTGCGGAGGTCAATGGGTGGCATGGTCGGGCTGGGTAAAGGTTCGTTCCTATCCTAGCTAGCTGACAAAGTAGAAATTGTGCTCGCGCTTGGCTGCCTACTTGGTACCGACGAATCGTGAGTTGGGTACAAGGCCAACAACTTATAGCCGATCACGGGCTTCGACAACAAGACAGCACAATAGTTAGTGGCAGAGGGCCACGGCGATGCGGTAGAAGTACCTCTCGATCTGCGTACTGGGGGCGTATATTCCTACTTTGACATGCTCCCCGACCTAAAGGCGCGGGGATTCCCTTGCGGTTACTGGCTCACAGACGTATATGTCGGAAGAGATTGATACTGCTTTTGCCGAGTATCAGCAGGAGCTACTCGTCCGTCCAGGCACGTTCTGCGCCTATTGCTTGGCGATGGAGAATATTGTTGATCTGTGTGACCCGGCGATCCGAAAAGCCATCCCGATTACTGAGGAGACCTTATTTTGCCCATGGAAAGAAATTTTACTGGTGCAAAAGCGTAAACCGCCCAGTTGGGAGGTTGCCGAGAAGGTGTCCACCTTGAAAAAGTAAACCAGCAACGGTTAAATCCCATAGCTAGCTTGAGTACGATAACAAAGACAGTCGAGGATGAGCATGGGTTGGCGATACGGGTTTTTGGTGGGGGTATTGGCTCTAGGACTAGAGGTTCAGGCCGCTACGGTCTATGTGGCGACTGACGGCAAAGATAGTTGGTCCGGTAAATTAGCCCGTCCTAATGCCGCCAAAACCGATGGTCCCCTCGCTACCCTGGGGGCCGCCCAAAACACGATCCGCAAGCTCAAACCCCGCCGTGAACCCATGCGCGTCGTTGTGGCGGGGGGCCGTTACATCCTAAATCAACCCCTGACCTTCGCGCCGCAAGACAGCGGGACCGCCAGAAATCCCGTGAGCTATGAAGCGGCACCGGGAGCGCGTCCGGTCTTCAGTGGGGGAAAGGCAGTTCGTAACTTCAAGCGCAATCCCGACGGGACTTGGAGTGCCACGGTCGCCCCGGATTGGCGGTTTGAGCAACTATTTGTTGATGGCAAACGCGCCACCCGTGCCCGTACCCCGAACAAGTTTTATTTCTACGTCAAAGATAAAGTCCCCTCAGGAATTGACCCGCTCACGGGGAGTCCCGCCGACTTGAGGAGCCGCGCCTTCCGTGCCCGTCCCGGCGATCTGACATCCCTCCCCGCCGGGACTCCGGCCCTCCGCGACGCGGTGGTCGTCGTCTACCACTCCTGGGAGGTCTCCCGGTTGCCCATCGCTACCGTAGACCCCCAAAGCCATACCCTCATTACAACAGCGGGTATGTCTTGGCAGTTTTTAAATTGGGGGGCCAACCAACGTTACCACCTTGAAAATTACCAAGCTGCCCTGGATATACCCGGCGAATGGTACTTGGACCGTCAGGGACGCTTGACCTACTTTCCCTTGCCGGGGGAGGACATGACCAAAGCTGAAGTCATTGCCCCGGTCGTCGAGCAGTTCGTCCGCTTCAATGGTGCCCCCACCCAAAAAGTCGAATACATCACCCTCAAGGGCCTCACTTTCCACCACGGGCAGTACCTCCAACTCCCCCAGGGCTACAGTAGTGGACAGGCTTCCTACTGGATTGGCGCGATGATTGAAGCCGACCACGCCCAACACATTGCCATTCAGGACACCGAGATTGCCCATATCGGTAATTACGCAGTCTGGTTGCGGCGGGGTTGTAATGATTGCCGGGTGGAGCGCAGCTATCTCTGGGACCTCGGGGCGGGGGGAGTCAAAGTAGGCGATTGGCAGGAACCCAAGCTCGTGGACTATAGCGGCAACAACGTCGTAGACAACAACATCATCCGCTCGGGGGGACATATCTTCACCGGGGCAGTGGGGGTGTGGGTCGGGCACAGTGGCGATAACCGCATTAGCCATAACGATATCAGTGACCTCAACTATTCGGGAATCTCCGTCGGTTGGCGGTGGGGCTATCAAGAGAGTCTCGCCAAGCGTAACCGGCTCAGTTTCAACCGTATCCATGACGTGGGCCGGGGAGTCCTCAATGATCTAGGCGGGATCTATACCCTGGGTCCCTCCCAAGGGACGGTGATCAATAATAATGTCATCGCCAATGTCTACTCTTTTGGTAGCTACGGGCGGGGCGGCTGGGGGATCTATACCGATGAAGGGACCACGGGTATTCTGATTGAGAACAACTTGGTCTATAACGTGATGACTGGCGGTTATCATCAACATTATGGCAAAGATAATATCGTCCGCAATAACATCTTTGCCCTGAGTAATGACGGTCAGTTGCAGTTGTCGAACCTAGAGCAGCACCGCCAAGTAATCTTCACCAATAACATTGTCTACTGGCAAAAGAGTGACCTATTTATCGGCATCTGGGGCCGCTCCAAGGCAGAACTGGCAAACAATTTATATTTCAAAGTCGGAGGCACCCCCGCGCTATTTGAAGGGAAAACTCTCGGCGCATGGCAGAGGTCGGGGCGTGATAAAGGTTCTCTCGTCGCGGACCCCCAATTCCTTAACCCAGCCCTGGGCGATTTCCGACTTAAACCGGGTTCGCCCGCCCGCAAGTTGGGTTTTAAGCCCTTTGATCCCAGTCAAGCCGGGGTCTATGGCAAGGCGAGTTGGGTGAAGCTGTCCCGCTCCGTGGTGTTGCCGCCCGTGGATTATCCCGCTCCGGGCAGTGCGGTGGCCTTCAATCGGTGACGACCACCGGCTCTAGCTGACGGGCGTAGAGTTGGGCGTAGAGACCATTGGTCTTGAGGAGAGTGCTGTGGTTGCCCTGTTCAACGACGCGGCCTTGGTCAATGACAAAAATCCGGTCAGCGTCCCGGATTGTTGAGAGACGATGGGCAATGATAAAGACCGTGCGGCCCTTCATCAGGCGATTCAAGGCTTCTTGGACCAAGGCTTCGGACTCCACATCGAGGGCGGAGGTGGCTTCATCGAGGAGTAGGATTTTGGGATCGAGGAGGACAGCGCGGGCAATGGCTACTCGTTGCCGCTGACCCCCAGAGAGATTGGCCCCCCGTTCGCCCACCCTGGTCTGATAGCCCTGGGGCAACGCCAGGATAAATTCATGGGCATTGGCAATCCGGGCCGCCTGTTCAATGTCCGCCAGCGGGGTGTTTTTGCGTCCGTAGGCAATGTTCTCGGCAATCGTCCCGGAGAATAGAACCGTTTCCTGGGGTACTAACCCGATCTGACGGCGCAGACTCGGGAGGGTCACGGTGCGGATATCCACCCCATCCACGAGGATCTGGCCTTCCTGGGGGTCCCAAAAACGACTGAGTAGATTTACCAAGGAGGACTTCCCGCCCCCCGAGGGACCGACTAGAGCGAGGACCTGTCCCGGTTCCCCGACGATATTGATGTCCACCAGCACCGGGGTCTCGGCATAACTAAAGGAAACATGGTTGAGTTGGACTACCCCACGCACTGGTGGGAGGGGCTTAGCATCGGGGAGGTCCTTGACCTTGGGTTTGATGGCAAGTAACTCAAAAAGTCGGTCGGCTGAGGATTCAGCTTGTTTCAGTTCGTTGAAGTTGGTAGTGATGAGCACAATCGGGTCAATCAAAAGCCCAATCCCCGCCATAAAACCAATGAATTGACTGGCATCAAGCTTACCCATACTGATCTGCCAGCCGCCTACCCAGACCAGCATCAAGACGCCCACCGCCTGCAAAAAGCCGCCCACAGGGAACTGGACTGCCTTAATCTGTTCACTTTTGAACCGAGCGGCGCGATTCGCCTCCGACTTAGCCCGGAAACGGCCCGCCTCGTAGCCCTCTGTGGCAAACCCCTGGATGACGCGAATCCCGCCAAAAAGCTCCGTCAACAACGCCGACAAGTCCGAGGAGAGGTCTTGACTCTCTCGGGAGCGGTCCCGTAACTTTTGCCCAAACACGCCCAGGGTCAAGCCTAAGAGCGGAGCCACGGTCAAGGTCAACAACGTCAACGCCCAATTGAGATAAATCAAGTAGGCCACCACAAAAATAATGGTCAAAATACTCGGAATAAATTGCCCAAAGAAACGACGCACCGCCTCCGAAAGTCGGTCCACATCGGCGGTGAGTAAATAAGCCAAATCACCCGCCCTAGTTTTCATAAAAAAAGCAATATCGAGACTCTGGACATGGGCAAAAACGTGGTCGCGTAGGTCGGTGACCGCTTGGAGTGAAGCCTTTGCCATCAAAGTATCCTGACCATACTGGAAGAGCCCGCGCACGATGAAGACCGCCACCGTGATGTAGCTTAATTCCGTCATCGAGAAGAGATCCCCAGCCCCTATGAACTTAGCTAGGCGTTCAGCAAGATAGGCAAGGGCAGGCATCGAAGCAACAAAACCCAACGTACACAATAGAGCCAGTGTCAAGACCGCTCGTTGGGGCCAGATGAAAGGAGCGAGTCGCTTTAAGTTAGATTGAGTTTGTGCCATGGGGGTATTTTATCGGGCTGACCCCCCCCGACTCAATCTTCTTGTAGGATGACATGGCTCCAACCGCACCCCTCAACCTGGGGATCTTAGCTTCCGGGAAGGGCAGTAACTTCGCCGCCATCGCCCAAAGTATCCGGCAGGGCCGACTCCAGGCCCAAATCCGGGTCCTCATCTACAACAATCCCCAAGCTGGGGTCCGCCACCAAGCCCAAACCTGGGATGTACCCGCTGTCCTCCTGGACCATCGCCAATTCCCAGACCGGGCGAGTTTAGACCGGGCGATCGTCGGGGTTCTCCAGGCGCATGGGGCCGAGCTTGTAGTGATGGCGGGCTGGATGCGGTTGGTTACAGTCGTCTTACTGGAACAATTTCAAGTCATCAACATCCACCCCAGTCTGCTGCCCAGCTTCAAAGGAGCCCAGGCCATTGAGCAGGCTCTCAACTACGGCGTAAAAATTACGGGCTGTACGGTGCATCTAGTGGAACTAGCCGTTGATAGTGGGGTAATTCTCGCGCAACAGGCGGTCTCGGTCCTCCCTGGCGATACTCCAGCGAGTCTCGGGGCGCGGATTCAGTGCGCCGAACACCAACTCCTCCCCGAGGTCTTACAACACTTTGCCCGTGGTCAATTCGTTATCACGGATCGTCAGGCGATTTTTAATTGACACTCCCTAGGGCTAAAGCCGGGGGATAGCTGGGCGGTACCGCCCAGCTCTTGGTTCCACGAGTCAGCTTGCAACATCGGATTGCGCCTCTGTCGTAGGGGCTATGCTC
>NZ_JAAXLT010000119.1 GCF_013285555.1 Candidatus Cyanaurora vandensis
CCCCAGCCCCGACCACCGCAGTCTGGCTCAGCAGATGACCGACAAATTGACCCCCCCGCCCGATGCCGACGCCCTCGACGCGGTATTCCAGGAGTTGACCACGGAGATTACCCGTTTACGCACCGAACAGGGCCAGTTCATCCTCTTTGCCGAGCGGTTAGACCAACAACAGGCCCGCCAACAGCTACTAGAAGAAGAAGTGACGCGCCTCAAAGCCATTAATCAAGGCGATAACCACCGTAAACAAACCACAGTCCGCGCCCTGTTACAGGAAGCCGGACTCGACCCCGACGCGCTGGAGTAAGCAAGATGCGTGATTCGGTCTGGACTTTTTTGCGTAAATACCGCTTGGCCCACCCTGGGGCCAGTCTCGAAGCCGAGCAGCAAGCCTGTGAAGCGGCGGATTATGTCTGCCCGCCCCGACTTTGTCTCCCGGCTCCCGCTGTGCGGTTTAGCTGCTATGACCCAGTGGCAGAAAGACTGAAGGACGGACGGACTTTGAGCTTAATGCAAGTCCGTGCCCTCATCTCGACCAATGTGGCCCTGCACCAAGATGAACGTTTTTACGACTTGATGGACGGGAGTTGGTACCTCCGGGGACAGCAATTGATCAATGACCAACTGTCTGAAACCTTGCAGGCGGACCCCAACCAACGGACTAACCTATCTGTTTATTTACAAGGGATAGAAAATGGTGTTTTTTGGAGCCTAGACCCCCGATTCCGGTGCGAGAACGACCAAGTAACGCTCTTGGTCAAGGTAGCAACCTCCGACCAGTTACAAATAGCCCAGGCTTGGTTAGCCGACCGGACTGAGGAACAATTTTTGACCCTCACGCAGGTGCCTCACCCTGCCCAGCAGTCCGCGCTTCAGACTGTCTTGCGTACAGATGAACGGTTTGTCCAAGTCCGGCCTGACCAGTGGTCCCCAGTGGCCCTCGTCCCCCAAGCTCCCGCCCTAGAAGAGTTTGAGGTCGTCAACCTAGATAATCCCACTGAAACTCAACTTATTGTCCCCTCCTTCCCAGACCCGCCTAGTGGACCCGCCCGCCACAATGCTCAATTCAGTTTGACGCTGGGGGTAGCTGAGTTACGGCTGGGTTATCTGGCAGTCCCCGGTCCTTGGCAGTCAGCCTTCCAAGACCGCCATTACCCCGTCACTTGGCAGACCCTGGACCAGACTTATCACCTGCACCTCTGGGCGGAGGGCGGGTTACTCTACGGCATTGAGCTACAGATCCGACTTTGGTGGGCGGGGACCGGTGCGGGATTGACGGTGCAGAAGCGGCGGACCGGGGAGGTCTTGATTACTGAAGAACTAGGGGTTGCCCCTGCCCCGCCCCTCTTCACCCCCGCCGAGTTACAGGGCGCCCAAGAGACGACGCTCTGGGAGGGCCTCACCGATGGTGTAGCCCGCACCGTCTTACAACTCGAAGCCCACTGGTCCAACCTCCAAGGCCGGGAGTTGACACTAGCTGAATACCGAGCCGTCCTGCTCAATCCCCATTGGGTCCGTAGTTCTAGCGGTTATGCTTGGCAGCCTGTGGCTTGGGACTTAACGCCTTGGTCAACGGCGGTCGCTCTCCCGGATTGGCTGGACCTAGAGGATGACCTAGCCCGCTTGCTGGCGGGTACTGACTTGACCCCGCAACCAAGGGTGGACCTCATCCTCAATGAGCTGGCCCTGGAAGAGATGGAGCTAGAACCCGGTGCTGAGCCCATACCCGACCTCGGGGAAATCTTTGCTCAGGTTGTTGCAGTGGCCCTAGTCGCCCACCCGGTTCTCGATTGGGCTGCATTGAGCGCACAGTTGTCCCGCCTGGAAAGCTGTACTCCGCCTTTGACACGCCGTCAACCCTGGCACACGTTACTTACCAATCTGCGGGCGTGGGTAGGGTTGGGGAAGATGGATATGGCCCTTGTGGAGTCGCTCTGGCGTGGAGACCAGCCCCATTTAACTAATATGGTCTCGGTGCAGGCGCGGACGGTGGCCTTTTTCAGGAGCCAATTGCCCCTAGCTCTCTTGCCGAGTCAAGGGGCCTTGAGTGATTTTCAGGAGTGTATCCGTACTCACTACGACTGCGCTGACCAAGACCCCAGTACTGCCCTCATCCACCTCATCCTCCCCGCCCTAGGCTACGAGAACCAAGCTGACCACTGGACTTGGCGCAATGCCATGGTTGATCCCGGCGGGCCGCTGTCTCTTACGTCGCGTTGAAGAAGGCATTACGGGGGAGCTGAGTTGATTTCAACAGAAGCGGGTATCCGTCGTGGGTACATCCTGCCAACGCGGGTTTCCGACAGCGCGGAGGGCTTCAGGTAAGTCTACGGTTCCTTTATAGAGAGCCTGACCAACGATAGCTCCGGTTACGCCCAAGGGTTCGAGGGCAAGCAAGCTCAATAGATCCGCTAGAGTCCCAATTCCTCCTGAGGCAATCACCGGACGATTGAGGCCCGTACTGACCCGACGCAGGGCTTCACGGTTGGGTCCAGCCAGCGTGCCATCTAGGGCGATATCAGTGTAGATAAATCCTCCTACCCCCCGGTCTTCGAGAGCTTGGGCAAGGGTGAGCGCGTCCGTCGTGGACTGGTTGAGCCATGCTTCCGTGGCAATTTTCCCGTCTCGGCAGTCGAGGGCCACCCAGACTTGACCCGGATAGCGTTCACAGGCTTGGGCGACTAAATCGGGTTCACGCAGAGCCAGGGTCCCCACTACGACCCGTTCCACCCCACCTTCGAGAAGTTGGGCAATCTGTGCCAGAGAGCGTATCCCGCCCCCCACTTGGACCGGACAGGCCACGGCTTGGGCAATTGCTTGGAGTAGGTCGTACTGCACCACCGTCCCCTCCCGTGCCCCGGTCAAGTCCACCAGATGAAGACGAGTTGCACCCAGCTCTACCCAATGCCGCGCCATCGCCAGCGGGTCCTCACCGACTACATCAAGGCGGGCGTAATCACCCTGGACGAGACGGACACAGCGGCCCGCCAGTAGATCAATCGCCGGGATGACTTCCATATGACTACCCTAAATCGTTTTGATTATGACAGGCGATATGATGCCGGATTAACACTTTGTACTAAAGTAAAGATATGTAAATGCCTGAGCGCATGGCCCGCACCTCGAAATCCCTCTTTCGCTTGAAAACCTACGACCTGTCGGTGATTATCCAGTACTACAACTGGCGGCCCTGGTTGCCCATTTTACGGTTTTTAGAGATTACCTTTAAATTTGCCGGATTTGCCTTCGGGTTGTGGCTGGACCGTAGCCGGGGCTATCCCCTAGCCCAGCGGCCCCGTCGGGCGGAGCAGTTGCGGCGGATTCTGACAGACCTAGGGCCGGGTACGATCAAAATTGGACAGGCCCTCTCGACCCGCCCGGACTTAGTGCCCCAGTATTACATGGACGAATTAACTAAGCTCCAAGACAACCTCCCGCCCTTTGCGAGTTCCCTTGCTTTACGTTTGGTTGAAGAACAGTTACGTGCGCCCCTGACCGCCTATTTCACTGAGTTTGACCCCAATCCCGTGGCGGCGGCGAGTCTGGGGCAGGTCCACCGGGCGCGGCTCTGCACGGGTGAATCCGTAGCCGTCAAGGTACAACGGCCCAATCTCGTTCGTAAACTCACCCTAGATCTCTATTTATTACGTCGGCTGGCGGTGTGGTTCGGGCCGCGTCTACCGCTCAATTTGGGCTTCAACCTGGACTTGATTGTGGATGAATTCGGCAGCAAGCTTTTTGAAGAGATTGACTATGTTAACGAGGGCCAGAACTGTGAACGGTTCGCCCGTAATTTTAAAGATGACCCGACGGTATTCGTCCCTAAAATCTACTGGCACGCTTCGGCGGATAAGGTCCTCACCCTCGAATGGATTGATGGGATCAAGCTCAACGATGTCAAACGGATTCAAGCCGCAGGGCTAGATGTTCAAAAACTAATCCGCGCTGGGGTCGAGTCAGGGCTCAAGCAACTCTTGGAATATGGTTTCTTCCATGCGGACCCCCATCCCGGCAATCTTTTCGCGCTCTCAGATGGACGGATTGCCTACATTGACTTCGGGATGATGGACCAACTGGAAGTTGAGAGTAAGGAATTCCTAGTGGATGCCTTGGTCCACCTCTTGAATCGGGATTATGAGCGGCTGAGCCAGGATTTCTTGAAGTTGGGCTTCTTGGCTCCCGATACCGATATCACCTTGATTGTCCCGGCCCTCGAAAAAGTCCTGGGCGATTTATTTGGGGCGAAGGTTTCCCAGGTCAATTTCAAACAGGTGACAGACCAATTCTCGAACCTCGTTTTTGAGTATCCCTTCCGGGTCCCGGCCCAGTTTGCCCTGATTATCCGCTCCCTGATTACTCAGGAAGGGGTCGCCCTCTCATTGGACCCGGACTTCCAGATCCTCAAAGTTGCCTACCCCTACGTCGCCCGTCGCCTGTTGACCGATGAATCGCCCCGGCTACGACAACGGCTCCTAGAAATTCTTTTCAAAGATAACCGCTTCCAGTGGCAACGCTTAGAAAACCTGATTGCGATGGCTGGAACCGGAACTAACCTTGACCTCGTGCCCACGGCCCGTCTCGGGGTCCGGTACCTGCTCTCAGAAGAGGGCAAATCCCTGCGCGAACGGCTGGCTCAAGCCCTAACCCAAGGGGACCGCCTCCACACCCGCGAGGTCTTTCACCTCTGGCAAGTCCTTGCCCCGCGCATTGAGACTCCCAAGCTAGCCCAGGATGTCCTACAAGAAGTCTGGAGCGTCACCCGCGAACGGTTGCGGTTGACCCCCGCCCGTTAGTCTCCGCCCCCAC
>NZ_JAAXLT010000120.1 GCF_013285555.1 Candidatus Cyanaurora vandensis
GCCGTTGGGCGGGGACTTTCACCCCGACGGGCCAGAGTTGGTCCACGGGAACTAAGAGTTTGAGGACCCCGCAGCGGACTTGGGCCTGTCCGTCACTCGTCACGGTCAGTACCTCTCCAGTCTGACCCAAACTCAGAACTTGAACGCGGTCGCCCATTTGCGGACGGTAGTTCTCGGGGGTGTGAGCAGTGGTTTTGGGTTCAAGTTCGGTGAGGGTGCGGGTGGCCTGTTGGGCCTGTTGGGCGGTGGGATTGGCTTGGAGTTGGCGAATAACCCGGGCGATCTGGGTCTTGGCGCCGGCGATGGATTCCTGGAGTTGTTGCTGTTCCTGTTGTTGTAGTTGCAGTCGTTCGCGCAGGAGGGCTTCTTTTTGGCTGACCAATTCGCGTTGGACTTTTTCGATGTCCTGGTTGAGTTGTTGGGTGCGCTGGTTGCTCTGTTCCTGTTGCCGACGTTGGGCCTCGAGTCCGGCAATGACGGTGTTGGCCTCCAGGGATTGCGGGGAGAGCCAGGACTGAGCTTCGGCGAGGATTTGCGAATCTAACCCCAGACGGCGGGCAATGTTGAGGGCGTTGGAGCGTCCGGGGATGCCCCACAACAGACGGTAGGTCGGGGCCAGGGATTGTTCGTCAAACTCAACAGAAGCATTTTCAAAGCGCGGGTCCTGGTATTTGAGGGCCTTAAGTGCACCGTAGTGAGTGGTGGCGAGGGTGAACCGGCTGACTTGGATTAGGTGCTGCAAGAGGGCTGCTGCCAGAGCCGAACCCTCCTGGGGATCGGTCCCTGCTCCGACTTCATCCAAAAGCACCAAGTCCCGAGGGCCGACTTCCTGCAAAATCCCGACAATCCGGCGGACGTGACTGGAGAAGGTAGACAGATTTTGCTCCAGGGATTGCTCGTCGCCGATATCCGCCAAGACCCGTTCGCACCAAGGCACCACCGCGCTCGTCGCCACCACAAAAAGTCCCGCTTTCGCCATCAGGACCGCGATCCCGACGGATTTGAGGGTGAGGGTTTTCCCGCCCGTGTTGGGTCCGGTGATGACCACCCCGCGTACCGGCGGTTCCAGAAAAATATGGATCGGGACGACGGTACGGCTGGGATCACGCAGGCTCTGGGCCACGAGTAACGGATGACTGAGGCTCCTGAGTTCCAGCAGATGGGGGTGGAAGACGGGCTCCACCGCACCGACCCAGAGGCTGTGACGGGCGCGGGCCGTTGCGCCATCGAGGGTAGTCAGTACATCAATCAGATGGCTGAGGGCTGGATATTCCGCTGCGACCAAGCCACTGAGTTCCCAGAGGACCCGTTCGACTTCCTGTTGTTCGGTGCGTTGCCATTGCCGGATGCGGTTCTGGTCCTCAATCACGCCGAGCGGTTCGACAAAAAGGGTCTGCCCACTGGCGGAGGTGTCATGGACAATCCCCGGCACTTGGTCCTTGGCGTTGACCTTGACCAAGACAACAAACCGCCCGTCGCGCTCGGTAATCAGTTGCTCTTGGAGACTGTTGGCTTGGCGTTGGAGCAGGCTTTGTAGGGTCTTCTGGACTTTTTCGCGGAGGCGTTGTTGTTGGCTGCGGGCCTCAGCTAGGGCCGGACTCGCCCGGTCCATCACCTGTCCACTGTCATCCAGACAGAAGTTGATACGCTGTTCGAGTTCCGGGCAGGTCCGCAGGGTCTCAACAAGATCCAGCAGGAGAGGAATATCCTCCCGGTCCTCAATCACCCGGCGCACCTTACGGGCCGCCGCCAGGGTCGAGGCGATAGCTAATAAGGCCATTCCTTCGAGCAAGCCGCCCACCTGGGCATGGCGCACCACTGCTTGGATATCACGTATCCCGCCTAAAGGTAAGCCCTGAGCGAGTTGGGTCTCAAGGAGGCGGGCCTCACGGGTCTGCTGTAACTTGTAGCGGGCGGCGTCTTCGGTACTGGCGGGTTGCAGGGCGAGACAGTTGCGCCCCCCACTCTCCGTCTGGGCAAACTGGGCCACCTGTTCACATAAACGGTCCCACTGTAATAAACGGAGTGTATCGTCTTGCAAACTTCTTCCTAGACCACTACCCTCCATGATCTCCAATTCACCCCAGTCGCGTCAACGTCAGCTAGGGTTACAACTATCGGTTTGGTCCTGTTGGAAAATAATCTGCAAGGTGAGGCGGCGCGATTGAGAGAGGACATGGCTCAGTTGAGCGGTCAATTCATTGAGGTCGTGGAGCAGGACTTCACGAAAACTGTTGGGCGGTGGACTCTGAATCCGCAAAGCCCGACAGAGGATGACCCGCTGCTGGTTAATCCGGCGAGCAATTTGGTAACAGGAAGTCCGCTCAGCCATTAGTTCTTCGACGCGCACGTCCCTTGCCGGTGTAGGGATCATGTAAATATTACGTCACAATCCGCTATTGGGGATCACCCTAAAAGTTGATGTGATCGCGCATTCCCATAAGCATTGCTGATGACGGTGAGCGAGTGGGGATTATGCCTAGGGCGGCGGCGGGTAGAAGGTGAGTGCCACAATAATTAAAGGATGATTGGGGAATCACATGGCTGACCAGTTAATACGTGCCACGGCAGCCCAGGGTAGAGTCCAGGCCATGGGCGTGATCAGTACGCGCTTAGTCGAGGAGGCCCGGGGCCGTCACGGACTCTCCAGTGTGGCAACAGCGGCCTTGGGCCGGACAATGACCGCCGGACTCCTCCTCAGTTGCAACCTCAAGGCCGAGTCCGCACGAGTCAATATCCGGGTGTTGGGGGATGGACCCTTAGGCGGGATTTTTGTGGATGCTGGGGCTGATGGTACGGTGCGCGGTTACGTAAAAAACCCGACCCTCGAACTACCGCCAACGCCCCAAGGCAAACTGGATGTGGGCGGGGCAGTGGGCGATACTGGTTTCTTGCACGTGGTCAAGGACCTCGGCTACGGTAAGCCCTACTCCGGGACCGTCGAGCTTGTCAGTGGCGAAATTGGCGAAGATATCACCCATTATCTGGCCTCCTCAGAGCAGACCGCCTCAGCCGTCCTGTTGGGCGTCTTTGTCAGTGCCCAGGGGGTCGAGGCTTCCGGGGGTATCCTCCTCCAACTGATGCCCGACCCTGAGCATGAGCAGTTGGCCCAGTGGCTGGACGACCGCTTGCAGGGGGTCCAGGGGATTACGACTTACCTACGCTCCGGTAAGGACCTGACCCAGATTTTGCAGGAGATCCTGGGGGAGAAGGACCTGGAAGTTTTCCCGGAAACGCAGTTGGTCCGTTTTGCCTGTGGTTGCTCCGTGGAGCGGGTCCTGGGTGCCATCAAAATGTTGGGCACGGCTGAACTACAAGACATGATTGAGAAGGACCACGGCGCGGAGGCCACCTGTCACTTTTGCAATGAGCAGTACCGTCTGAGCGTGGCGCAATTGACTACACTGATTGCAGCAATTGAGCAGGAAGCCCGTCTTTCTGCCCCCTGAGGGGATATGGCAAATCCGACTACCTTGAATCTGGCCTGTTTGCGCCAATGTCATGCCCTAGAACATGGGACCGTCTGGGTCCTAGCCGAAACCCAACCCCAGATCACACTGGGCGGGACGGCTACTGACCACGGATTTTATATTTATGGCGCGGTGGAACCAAGGCAACTTGAACAGGCGGTCCAGACGGCCCTAGAGCGGTTCAAGCAGGGAGAGGCTGGGCTTGCGGTCCATCCGCGCTGTGGGACGAATCTCTCGGTGAGGATGGTGTTGACCCTGGGGTTATCTCTAGGCTGCGGAAGTTTGTTACCGCGTCGTCCTTTGCCCCGACTGCTAGGGGTAGGGCTGGCGGTTTTTGGGGCCTCACTCTTAGCTCGCGACCTAGGGGCACTGACCCAACGTCATCTCACCACCGCCATCCCCCACAACCTCGTCATTCAGGGCGTCACCTATGAAAAAGATTGGCTCGGACGTGGGGGACACTTTGTCCGCGTGGGCTGGGTCAATTAGGACGAGTCCTACCCTGAGACTGAGGCGTAGTGTAAGTTTGGCAACGATGGTGAGTTTAGATCCCCACTGAGGACGACCCATGCCTGCCGATACCAAGAAGCACGAACCGATGGGCGAGAACCCCACCCCTGACGAGAATGAGGGTGTAGGTCAAGGAGCTTTGCCCCCGGTCTCTAGTCCCTTGCCCACAGAGGATGTGACCTATCAGGATATGGCAGTGACAGGCCAGGGCGTGACCGCAGCGGGCTACTCCACGTTGATTGGTATGGATGCTTTCGGCGGTTCCTCCGGTCCTCCCGTTGAAGGCCACCAGCCGGACCCTGAAGAACTGGTGGAGCAAGCCCCGGTCAAATATCACAGCGACCAAGAGCAGTACCCTTAAGTCCAGCGGGGTGAAGAAAGTAATATCACCTCCCAGGATTACCCTAGGTCAATTAAAAAAATCACTCATAGGAAATACTTAGACTTTGCATTCAGGAATACATGCTAAATGTATAAAACTTTATATAATAACGGCGCAACATCACAACCTAATCCATGCGTTTCACCCAATCCCTTGCCTTGGTCTGTGCCCTACTCATCTTCTCGCCCTTAGTTCGTGCTGAGCCCCAAATCTTCACCCCCCCGACGCTAGAACAAACATTGACTTGTACCCACGCGCAAATAGCGGTCTACACGGAGGTAGCGAGCTACTGTGCGGCAGTCGTCACGCCCTACGTCTGTAACCAGCTCGACCAACACGAGTCCGATGAACTCCCCTCCTACATGATTCTTTGGGAACCGGCCTGTGATGTGTATAAAGTTAGTTCACCCCCGCCGGGTTGAGGTTGACCTTAACAGTCTGGGTTACAGGGTCCTGAACGGGCTGATAAACTGGATTTTGTAGTAAGGAAGACCTCATGACCTCGACTGTCAGTGCCAACGCCCGTGACCTGTTCAAGGCTGCCTATGAAAATCGCTATACCTGGGACGCGACCTTCCCTGGGTATCGCGCCGATTTCACCCTGGAACTCGCGGGCCAGTGTTACACCGGACAAGTCCAAGTCACAGCAGATATGCAAGTCACGGTCCAGACCAGCGACCCCAAGGCCGAGGAATGGCTCCGCAACCAACTCAAGGATGTCGTCGTCCACCGCAAACCCTCGGACTTTACCACTGCCCACGGCGACCATAGTTTTGAGTTCGACGGTGAACTCGACAGCACCGGGGCCTACCCGATTACTGTGGGTGGGGATGCCATGGGGTCTCATTACAAAGTCCGTGACAACCAAATGGTCCAAGTATCGCGGGTGATGGGACGGATGGCCTTCACGATTAACCACCTAGAGAAGCTCGACACAGGTAAAGGGTACATCTCGACCTTGTACAACGCGGTCTTCACCAATCCCAAGGACGGACAGGTGGTGCGCCAAGTCAAGTTCCATGACCAGTACGAAGCTTTTGAGGGTCAATATTTGATGACCCAGCAGACCGTCAGCGGCACCGAAATGGGCGAGAAACTGTACACCGAGATCAAGTACAGGAACATTCAACTCGGGGCCTAGGTTCCATCATTGACGAGGATAGCCCGTAAGCGTTCTACCCATGCGCGCACTTGGTCACGGACTTGGCGAAATACGGCTAGGTCCTGACCGTCTGGGTCTCTGAGAGCGGGCTGAATTGCGCCGACAAACAAACATCACCCGTTTCATTCATCCTCCGCGAAAGCAAATTTATAATCTGAAGTTGTATCCCAACTTGGTGCCCAAGCTGGAGGTGACCGGGGTAGACCCATGGTGGATCTTAGATATCACCTATAGCCGACTGGGCATGGAACTTATCGGTGAGTGCAGGCTTGGTGCATCATGACCACCGGGGCGTGCAATAGGCCTCGCATGCCTACATCGGGGTGCTCCAGGCGCAGGGCATCCGCATGATAGCCTAGCGTGGCGCAGCCATGTCGTCA
>NZ_JAAXLT010000121.1 GCF_013285555.1 Candidatus Cyanaurora vandensis
CTTTGTGGGTGACGGGGAATCTTCGGGCGGACCAACCCCGCTTCAATAACCGCGTTTTACCGGCTTTAACAACGCGCTTTACCTTATCTGGAACTGAGACGCTGACCCTTGAACAGGCGAGTTTAGGGAACCTGAGTGCCCAAGGAACCGTGCAGTTACGGCCCAATGGTCCCACACCCGTCGAAGCTTTAGACTTGACTTGGCAGGCGCGGAACTATGACTTAGCCGCGTTGCCCGTCGCGCTCCCGGTGTCAGTCGGCGGTAATCTCACGGGCGCAGGGCAGGTAACAGGGAATCTCGATACTTTGGCGGTGACGGGGCGGGTGAGTCTCAGCGGTGGTCGAGTGGGGCGGTACAGCTTCGCGCCGCTCCAGGGTCCCGTGCGCTACCAGAACCAACGCTTCACGACGACCCTGGCTGGTGGCGGGGACCAGCTAAGGGCTCAGGGGCAAGTCTTAGCTACAGGGGTCCGCCTGACCAGCTTCAAGGCCAACGTCGCCAGTACCCAGGTGGTTGCTGAGGGGGTCTACGATTACCAGCGGGGCCTTACGCAATTGACTGCCCAAGCCCAAAACCTCGACCTCGCCAAATTAGGACTCGCCCCGGTCGGACCTATACGGACTCTAGGCGGGGTGGCGAATGGACAGTTGGCGTTGCGTCAAAACGGGCGTAGTTTAGTCGGGGATATCCAAGCCGAAGTCCAGAACGGACGGGTGAATAATCTCCGCCTCGCCACCACCCAACTCCGTGCCCGTGTCGAAAACAACCAAGTCACCCTCGCCCCGTCACCCTCACCCTCAGCGGCGGGACCTACACCCTGGCGGGACGATTGGGGCTGACTGCCACTGCGCCCCTAGACCTCAATATTGGGGTGAGCCAAGGCCGTCTGGAGACCGTGGTGGATGGCTTGGGGCTGACCCAAGTTGCTGACCTCGTACCCACTCCGTCCACGCCTATCCCCAAAGGCCGTGCTCGTGACCTAGGCATAATCACGCTACCCGGTCCTAATCGTGGGTTATCAGCCAAGCTTGCGACCTACGCGCAAGTGTCTAAACAAGTAGCAGCCCGGACCCCGACGACCACCGTGGGCCTGATCCCCCAGGACTTTCGGCAATTACAGGGGCAGTTTCAACTACAAGCCCGACTCACCGGGACCACGGCTCGTCCTCGGGTTCGTTTTGACCTAGCTGGACAGGACTGGCGGTGGCAGCAGTACCAACTCGAAACCCTCCAGGCCCGGGGTAATTATCGAGACGGTAGCCTGACTTTAGAGGAGAGCCAAGCCCAGTACCAAGAACGCACGGGCCGTCTGACAGGAACCCTAGCCCTCAACGGTGCCCAGGATGCCCAGCTTGAGGTCCAGAACCTTCCCCTCGAACTCATCAATCCTCTACTACCCAAAACAACCCGCCTCACCGGGGACCTCAGTAGTCAAGCCCAGATTCGCGGGACCCTGCGCCAACCCGTGGTCACTGCTCCCGTTCAAGTGGCAGCCCTCCAGGTCAACGGACGGGACCTCGACCCCGTAACCACCCGAGTCAACCTCCAGGCGGGTCGTCTCGCCCTCAGTCAGACCCAGGTGGGCATTAATCGCCGGGGTGCAGTGGTCGTCGGCAGTCTGCCCATTCCCATCCTCAATCCCAGTGATCCTCGGCTCGACTTGAGGGTTATCTTGCCGGGAGCTGACTTACCCTTGCTCAACCTGCTCTCCGACCAGTTGGTCTGGCAACCCGCAGCGGGTGAAGCTTCCCTCACCGTGGGCGGGACCTTTGCTGATCCCCAGGTGGACGGGGTGGTGAGTCTCCAGCAGGCGGCGGTGCGCGTCACGCGCCTAGGGAGTGATTTAGTTATCAATAACCTCAACGCCAACCTAGACCGCCGGGTGGTACGGGTTGCCGACTTCAATGGCAGTTTGGGCGGTGCGGCGTTGACGGGTCAAGGCGAGATCCCGATTCGTCGCCCCAACTTGACGGTAGACAATCCCCTGGCTGTAAATGTAGACGGCAATATTGACCTACCCCGGCTCTATCGCGGCGGGATTGCCGGACGGTTGCTGTTTGGGGGTGCGCTCACAGAGCCAGTTCTGGGCGGGGGGCTCATCCTCAATCCTGGTAATCTCCTCTTGGGCCTGCGGGACTTCCAGGCTTTAGCCCAAGGACCCACCACTACAGTCAGAGCTATTAACGAAACAACCGTCGCTAGTCTCCCCCTGAGCTTCCGGCAGTTCAACATCCAACTGGGACCCCAGTTCGGGGTGGCGGTGGCCTCGCTCAATGCTCGACTGGATGGTTCCCTCGCCCTCAACGGTCCCTTAGATAAACTCCAACCCACTGGGCAAGTCACCCTGCCCCAGGGCTTACTCGAAATTGGCTCTGCCCGTTTCCGCATTGACCCGAGCCGGACCAATACCCTGACCTTCGTGGGGAACACCGACCCACAATTAGATATCCAAGCTGAGGCGAGTGTCTCCGATTTCGTGGGCACGGGCAGTTTCGGAGGTCTCCAGCGGACGGGTTTAACGAATATCCCGGTCCAGCTCCCCTTGGGCCGCTACGAAAAAATCCAAATTCAAGCTCGTGTCACCGGGACCGCTTCGCGCCCAGATATCGAGTTACGCAGTTCACCGCCCCGTGACCAAGTAGAGATCCTGGCCTTGATTGGCGGCGACCTATTCAACCCCGCCGCCCAAAGCTCCTCCCTCTTGACGGGGTTAGTCCCCGCTTTGAGTGGACAACTCCTCTCCCCCATCGAACGGGATTTAGCCGCGCTCTTGGGTCTGGACGAGTTAAATATTGGGCTGGCTTCCCTCGTCGCCCCGAGCGGTCCCACCACCTTTGGGCTGGGCGTGGGGGTCGAAGCGGTCAAAGACCTCTCCCCGGTCCTTTCCCTCTCCGCCTCGCGCAACCTGACCGAGAACGCCCTACCCGCCCTGTTCGGCCTGCGCTACCGACTCAGCGACAAGATTGTCCTGCGGCTCAATACGACGGAGCAGTTCGACGAACAGGTACTTTACTTCCAGTACGATACGCGCTTCTAGAGGGCAGGGGGCAACCGGGATATGCAAAAATAGGAAGCTGTGTCAGGAAGCAGGCCACCATGATGAAATCGGTGCATTGGGTCCTCCTGTTGAGCTTGCTCACCGGACCCGTCCTCGCCCAGAGCTATAACGACCTTTTAAATCAAGGCAGTAAACTCGCCGCCCAGGGTAAATCAGACCAAGCCATCCCCGTCCTCGAAAAAGCTCGTAAGCTCAAACCTAAAAGCGGTGACCCCCTCTACTACTTAGGGGTCGCCTACCGGGACAAAAACGAACTCCCCAAAGCCCTGGGCTATTTTGACCAAGCCCTCAAACTCGACCCCAAAAATAGCTCAGCCCTCGCCAACCGGGGCATTGTCCTGACCCGCCTCAAAAACTATGACCCAGCCATCACCTCTCACAAAGCTGCCCTCGCCATTGAGCCGACCAATCCCTCCTATCACGTCAACCTTGGTCAGACCTACCGCGAAAAAGGGGATTTTGTTTTAGCTGCAGCCAGTCTCAAAAAGGGCCTGACCATTGTTCCTAAAGACAAGGCCACTACCCTCAAACCCAACGAAATCACCCTCGCCTACGGTTATCTCGGGGATGCAGCCGAGAAGGCCAAGGACTATCCCGAAGCTGAAAAAGCCTACCGCAATGTCCTTGTGGTCCAACCCGGCAACCTCACGGCGAATTATGGCCTAGCCCGGACCCTCAAGGCCGATGGTCAAACTACCGAAGCCATTACTGCTTACCAGAATCTCGTCCGGCTCAAAAAAGATGAACCCCAGTTCTTTATTGACCTGGGGCAACTCCAACAGCGTCAACAACCCACCGCCGCCATCGCCGCCTACGAGCAAGCCTTGGCCCTTGACCCCGACCAAGTCTCAGTGCAACTAGCCATCGCCGACTTGTACAGCAACCAAGGCAACTTTGCAAAAGCCGCTCCTGCCTACCAGACCTACTTGGCGAGTAAACCCGAGGATGGTGCCGCCCATGCCAGTTTAGGGGGTGCTTACCGTCAACTGAAACAAGATGATGCCGCCATCGCCAGTTACCGCACTGCCCTCAAACTGCTGCCCACCGATGTCACCCTCATGGGAAATTTGGGCGTTATCTTAACGGAAAAAGAGCAGTATGACGAAGGTGTGCCCCTGCTCAGAAAAGTGGTTGACCTCAAACCCGAAGACTTCTCCGCCCAGCGCAACCTCGCGCTTGCGCTAGTCAATCAGAAGAAATTCGCCGAGGCCCTGCCTGTCATCAATAAAGCCATCAGCCTTAATGCCCAAGATGCAGAGTTGTACTTATTGCAGGGTGTGGCTTTGGTGAACACACCGGGCAAAGTGAACGAGGCCATCACTGCACTGGAGACCAGCCTTAAACTCAATCCTGATAATAAACAGACCCAGGAGTATCTAACGAGTGTCAAGAAAGCTGCCGGTCGTTCCTAAGGAGTCTCTGTGAAAGTTTCCTACAACGCCCTGCGAGAACTGGTGGCCTTTGACCTCAGCCCCGACCAACTAGCAGACCGTTTGACTCTGGCGGGTTTTGAGGTAGAGGAAGTCCTGGATCTCGGAACTTGGGCCGCTGGGGTGGTGGTAGGTCGTCTCGTCGCCTGTGAACGCCATCCCAACAGCGACAAACTCCAGGTCTGCCAAGTAGATGTGGGGGGTTCCCGGTTATTGAATATTGTTTGCGGAGCCGCCAACGCCCGTGCGGGTATTCTGGCTCCGGTGGCTCCGGTGGGGACCTACCTCCCGATTAAGGACCTCACCATTGAGACGGCTACCCTGCGCGGGGTCGTCTCCGAGGGTATGATCTGTTCCTTGGCGGAGTTGGGGCTTGCCAAGAAATCCGAGGGGATTCACATTTTCTCAGTGGACCTACCCTTGGGCGCGGATGTGCGCCCGTTGCTGGGCTTGGATGATGTCATCCTTGATGTCACTTCCACCGCAAACCGGGCCGATGCCCTGTCCTTAGTCGGGATGGCGCGGGAAGTGGCGGCGTTTAGTGGGGGCGTCCTGCGTTTACCCATGGCGGAGGCTCCCCTAGTCGCGGCGGGGACGATCACTGTCAAAATAGACCAATCCCTGACCTGTCCGGCCTACATCGCCACCGTCGTCGAGGGCTTGCAGTTGGCTCCCTCCCCGGATTGGTTGGTGCGCCGTCTGGAGCGGGTGGGTTTACGGGCCATCAATAATGTGGTGGATATTACTAACTATGTGTTGTGGGAATGGGGCCAGCCGCTCCACGCCTTTGACCGGGACCGCTTGGGTGGGTTGGATCTGGGGGTGCGTTTTGCCCGTCCTCAGGAAACCTTGACCACTTTAGATGAGGTAACGCGGACCCTAGACCCGGCGAATCTCGTGATTACGAGCCAGGACCAGCCCGTCGCCTTAGCAGGGGTAATGGGGGGCCGCGACACAGAAGTACACAGCGCAACCCAGGCCATTGTCCTAGAGGCCGCGCTCTTTGACCCAGCGGTGGTGCGGCGTTCAGCCCGTGCCCAGGGACTCAGGAGTGAGGCTTCAGCCCGTTATGAGCGCGGGGTGGATTTTTCGGCTTTAGAAGTTGCCCTCAACCGGGCCTTGCAGTTACTCGTGGAACTGGCGGGGGGACGGGTGGTGGCCCAGACGCGAGTGGATTACCGGAGTCAACAAAGGCCCAATATCCGCCTCCGCCCCCAACGGGTCACCCAAATTCTCGGCCTCGCCATCCCGCCCCTGGATCTTGAAACCAGTCTCAAGGGCTATGGTTGCGACTTAGAACTTGAGGCGGACGGGGCTTACCGGGTCCTCGTCCCTGGCTACCGTGCCCGTGACCTCCAGACGGAGATTGACCTGATTGAAGAGATTGCGCGGTGGGTGGGGTATCAGGCTCTCCCGGCGACTCTCCCCGTCCAGACCCAACTGGGTAAACTCACACTCCAGGAAGTCCAACTGCGTCAAATCCGCGCTCTACTTCAAGGCCGGGGTTTGGACGAACTGTATCACATCACCTTCACACCCCTGCTGGGGACGGAGCTTTCGACCAAACGTGCCCAACAAGAGGCCCGCTTCGGTCAGTCCGGTCCCCAGATTGCCCTGGTCAATCCCCTCAACAGCGACCTCGGTGCCCTGCGTTCTGAGCTATTGCCCGGTCTGTTGGCAGCCTACAAATACAACCTGGACCAAGGCAGTGGTCCCCTGCAAGGGTTTGAGGTGGGCCGGGTCTTCCAAGAGACCGCAAGCGGCTTGCAGGAGCTAGACCACCTAGGCGGGGTGATGGGTGGTAATCCCGAGCGGGGGGACTGGCAACACCGGAGCCAGGAGTACAGTTTCTTTGCTGTCAAGGGAATTTTGGCGAGTCTGGCCCAGGGGTTAGGGCTGCACTTTACCTATCAGCCCCACACCGAGGACACGCGGTTACACCCCGGACGGACCGCCTCGGTTTGGTTGGCAGGAGAACGATTGGGGGTCGTGGGTCAGGTCCATCCCCGGCTCATCAAGAGTGAAGACCTACCGGAGTCCACGTTTGTGTTTGAACTGGATCTAGGCATAATTTTTGCCCATACGCCCGGTCAAATCCGCTATCAGCCCTACTCCAGCTTCCCAGCGATGGACCGCGACTTGGCCCTATTCTGTGACCGTGGCGTGTCCGTGGCCCAGTTAACTGACGCGATCCAAGCCAGTGCCGGACCGCTCGTTACCTCAGTAGAACTTTTTGATGAGTACACGGGTATCAATGTCCCCGACGGTACTCGCTCCTTGGCCTTTCGGTTGGTCTATCAAGCCACAGACCGCACCCTGACCGATGGGGTAGTAAACGCGATTCAAGAGCAGGTGCGCTGGTTGTTGGTGGAGCAATTCGGGGTGCAATTACGGAGTTAAGTGCATAAATTCCTCCAGGCTCGCCTATAAGTAAACTATATACATGGAGAGCTTGCTATGGATATTGGCAAATTACTTACAGACCTGGGTGTGCCGCTCTTGGGGGCCATCATCAATGGTCCAGTGGGACTCGCCACGGGAGCCGTCAAAGTTATCGCTGATACGCTGGATGTTGCATCCAATCCCCAGGCCATCGCCACCAAATTAGAGACTGTGGACGCTGAAACGCTACTCAAACTCAAGCAGTTAGAGTTAGATTTCCAACGACAAATGATCCAGGCCCAAGTGCAGATGGAGCAAATCCAAACCCAGGACCGCAGCAGTGCGCGCCAACGGGAACTAGGCATCGTCCAGGCCACGGGCGAAAAAGACTGGGGAATGTTTTGGCTGGGGACGGGGGTAATCACTGGATTTTTCTTATTGGTGGCAGCGTTGCTTTATCTAGCCGCGACTCGGGGTGATCAGGCAATTGATCCTAACGTTATGGCTATGCTCAACATTCTGCTGGGTACCTTGGCAGCGGGTTTCACGGGGGTTCTCAGCTACTATTTTGGTTCCTCAGCAGGGTCATCGCGTAAAGACGCGTTAATCCGTGAAAATTTTAGCCTAGCCAACCAACCCGACCTGACCCAACCTAACTTGACCCAACCGCCTTCAACGCCTAAAGACCCTCCGCCTACAGGGGCAGAAATCCTTTCCGTGGATGTCGAACGCCGTAATGGCACGGTACGGACGGTGACTGAGACTTCAACTCAGCCCACGGAACCCGAGGGTACAGGTACCGTGGCAGTGGCTGAGCGAGTCGGTACGGCGGTACTCGAAGCTATCTCAATGACGAGTTTAGGCGACGGACAACGCCATGCGCTATCGGTTTTGACTAACCTACCCGTGGCTAAACTTAACCAACTCAAAGAGATTTTACAGTTAACGCGACCCGGTGTAATTGGGATGATGACTCTGGAAAAATTTATAGATCTCTGTGAGGATGAAGAACTCGATTTACCCTCATCAGTAGTTGATGCCCGAGGGGCCAGCCAGTTCTTTGATAGTCTGTTAGCTGCTATCAACAATCCAGCCCAGGATATTCTGTCCAAACTATTGACCATCGTACCCAAGGCGATGAAAGCAGATGCTGAAACGGCAATCCCGCTACTGTTAGCCGAGTGCAAGAAAGAGAATGTCACCGACCCCGACGAGATTGCTTACATCATGGCTACGGTCCAGCATGAATGCAGATTTCAACCCATCCGGGAGGGGCTAGCTAAACCCAATTCTCCCAAAGCTAAACAGCGCGAGTTGGCACAGATTCAGGCGAAATACATCCCCTACTTTGGGCGGGGCTACGTACAACTCACCCACCGGGATAACTATCAGGAGTTCGGGAAATTGCTAGGTGTAGATCTAGTCAATCAACCCGACTTGGCCCTAGACCCTGAAATTGCAGCTAAGGTCTGTGTAATAGGGATGAAGCGGGGGCTCTTCCGGTCCCCCAATCAGCTCGCCAACTTCAATCGGGCTACCGGCTATGACTTTGTGTTCGCGCGTAATATCGTCAATGGCACACGTCGTGGGGAGCGTCTTCCTGACAAAGCTGAGCTTATTGCTGGCTTTGCCCGTGGTTATCGCACGGCTCTGAGTTAGCGGCCTATGACTTGCCGGATGGTTGCAACGAGCGCGGCGGGGGGTTGGGTGATGTCCACGGTTAGCCCGTCGGTAGGTACTTCTAAGTCTTCAAGTTGGCTCATCAAGATGTGGGAGTCGGCGAAATGACCCCGGCGGCGGTCAAGACGTTCTTGGAGGAGGGCCATGGTGCCCTTGAGGTAGATGACTATCAGGGCAGGCCCGCCTAAAACTGCCCGGTAACGGGCTTTGAGAGCAGAGCAAGCGAGGACGACATTTTGACCGGAGTTTTGCCACTGCTGGATCTGCTGGGCCAGGGTGATCAGCCACGGGGTGCGGTCCTCATCGGTCAGCGGGATGCCCCGCGCTAGCTTCTCGCGGTTGGCCTGGGGATGAAAATCATCGGCATCAAAAAAGGCAAACTCGATTTCACGGGCCAACAACTGCCCCACGGTCGTCTTGCCCGCACCCACTACCCCCATCACCAAAATAATCATTTATGCATCCAATGCGAGCCTATCGCCCTGGGTGTTTCAGGCAAAATGTCATCTCCTAGCTTACCTGGAACGATTACCGTGCCTGAAGTCCTATAGCCTCGCCAGTCAAAGCGTACAGTCCAAGTAGCCCACCCACTGGCCTAGAACTGCCGGTGAGCCGTACCATTGCCGTTGCCGACGCGGAGAGTGCCAGACCCCTTCTAAGACGAGGTTTTCTGCTCCCCTGAGGTGAGCCGCTGCAATCGGGGTAATGCCATCCCCCCAACAGTCCGCCTGACCACAGGTTAAACGATAGCTCTGACGGGCGAACCAGTCATCCAACCCAGACACCGCCCGCCCTGCCACGCACACATAGCGCACCCCCTGCTGAAAAGCCCCCGGATAGCTCGTATTGACGAAATCCATATTGGTGCGGGTAAATCGTTCTTGGCTGAGGTGGGGCGTGCCTAGGGTGACGAGGGTATGGACTTGGGCAAACCGTCCCCAAACCCGGCCCATATAATCCTGCTCCCCCAACAACAACCGCGCAATCCAGCCCCCCGCCGAATGACCGACAAGATTTACCTGGGTCGTCCCATACCGCGCACAGGTCTCAGTAATGGTCTGGGCAATAATTTCTAGAACTGGGGTAACGGGCTTCCCGCCGAGCGTCGGCAACCAGGAGCGATAGCCCAAGGGCACAACCGTAGTAGCCACGCCTAGCTGCTCTAGGTCATGGGCTAAGGATAGATATTCACGGGCCGAGGCGAAGTAGCCGGGGATCAAAACCGTGGGCAGGGGCGACACAGGGATTTCCTTCATCTCAAGAGGAGGTTCGGTATTATCCTAGGCTCATCGCCCATCCCTGGACCCATGAACAAACTCCTGCTATACGCCGCCCTGCTCGTGCTGGTGCCCCCCGTGGGCTTATTCCAAGTTGTGACCGATAACCAAATCCCCGTCGCCGCCAAGATTATTGCCTGTAGCATCGGCTTGGTCCTAGGCGTCGTCCTCTACGCCTCGCTCTACCTCGTAGGCCGGGGATTCTTCGCCGCCTAGCAGTGAGTAGTAGGTAGTCAAGACAGAAGCGAGCAAGAGCGAAGAGTCGGTTAAAGGACGGGGTATAACCAGGAGTTGAATTATTTAAAGAGCGGTTCAACCAAGTAGATTACTCGCCCGCTCTCGTGAAGAGCTTTAGTTGC
>NZ_JAAXLT010000122.1 GCF_013285555.1 Candidatus Cyanaurora vandensis
GACTTGGTGGTGTATGAAAAGTTGCAAGTGAAAAACATGGTGAAGAATCATCATCTAGCTAAGCGTATTTCTGATGCAGGCTGGTCACAGTTCACCACTGGGCTAGAGTACTTTGCGAAGGTATTTAAGAGAACAGTAGTTGCTGTGGCTCCACAATACACATCCCAAGGGTGTTCTAGCTGTGGCGTTATTGTTAAGAAGTCTCTTAGTACCCGCACGCATACTTGTTCCTGTGGGTGTGTATTGGATAGAGACATTAACGCAGCTCTAAATATCTTGGTTAAAGGCAGAAGTACCGTAGGACATAGGTCAAGTAACGCTTGGGTCGAGGCGATAGGCCTCCGTGACCGGAGGCCATACCGCTACGCATCAGGAGGTAACTCTAGGGGTCCGGTACCGGACCCCTGATGAGCAAGTTCTCTCGTGGAAGCAAGAATCCCCCGGCTTTAGCCGTGGGGAGTGTCAAGATAGGCGCTATTAATTAACCCGTATTTTGAAACCACGCCGTCTTTGCTAGAGGAACCCTAGGGGGTGCCATGTATCCTGGCCTACGTTAATTACTCTATTTTATGTGTATTTTAGGTAAGTTCTCGATAAAGCAGGGGTTTGGGGATGTTAGGTCGTTTGAAGCAATGTTCTTACCTTTTCAGCTTGGTGTTTTTGGTTGCGGTCCTAACTCAGGGGGTCAGGGCAGCAGCCCTCACGTGTACGGGCTTGACGGGGATTACCTCGGGTCAGATCGTGGGTGATCTGATCTTTGTCCAAGAGACTGTAACCGGACAACCCCACCATGTTGATTTTTTTGTGGATGGCGTTTTTGAGAATGAGCAGGAGGGGAAGCCTTACTACCTGGGGGGCGACGACATAAACGGTCCCTTCGGGTATGACACGAGCGCACTGGCCTACGGAACCCACCGGATTGAAGCTAAGGTCTACTCCAGCAGTTCTACCGTCGCCTGTACCAATACCGCCACGTTTGTCACCGCCACAGCGACTTGGAGCGGACTTCAAGACGGGCAACAGGTGACAGGGAAGATTTATGTCCAAGCCATCCCGACCGTCCCAGTGACTAAGATGGTCTTTGCCATTGATGGCGCGACGGTCTGGACTGAGGGTACTGTGCCCTACTTTCTGGGCGGTGACAATAATGGGACACCCTTCGGCTACAACACCGACACCTTGAGTTCTGGCGACCACAAATTGACGGTGACGGGTTATCCCAGCGCGGGGGGCAGCACGTTCAGTAGCACAATTTCCTTCAACACCGGCAGCAGTACGAGTGACTTTAGTGCAGCCCTGTCTCCTTATGCGCGTCATGAAACCGCAAGCAGTAAGAGCGTGGAGACCATCTTGAATGCCACCACTACGCCCGGACTACCGCTCTATGCTGGTTTCGCCGAGAAACGTCGAGCGATTGTCACGATGTATCGGAACGTCGGGATTGATATCTCCCTACCTGGTAGTGAATTGCGGAAAATCCAGCCTGAAAATTGGGCCGATATTACCCCCCAACCCCTCAGCGGCAACTATCTCCAGCCCTATTCGATTGACGCGCCTTTTTACCACAAAATCCCCGCCAACCCCCGTGTCGAATTACCCAGGGGTTATGTCAACTACGTCACCCTCGCCACCGAAGACGGCTCCAACACTCAACAGGGCTACACGATTGGTAAGGGGAGCGACCCCTTCCGTAAAGTCAAGCAAGTCAATAATCCCGTCACGACCTACACCCGTCGTGTCGCCGCCAATGCTAAAAGCGAGATTCCTGTGGGCGGTAGTGATAAACACCTGAGCTTTATTGACAGCACTGATAACACCGTCGTTACCTGCTACCACACCCGACTCAACAGCAATGGCGTAGACTTCGACTGTGATTGGGCGGGCTGGAGCGAGCTTGGGACGCTTGGTGACCAAGGTGGTGGGACCAATGCCACCGATATCCCCAATTTGGCGATGGTCCTGCGCGAAGGGGAGGCAACCCACCCGACCCGTCCCATCCCCCATGCCCTGAGCGGCCCGATGGGAATCAACTGGAAGGCTATCGTCTACCCAGGTCTAGGGATGGATGGCAGTATTGATAATCTCAACTACGGCCTAGTCCCCTACGGCGGGGTCATCCAGCTCGACCCCAACTTGGACCTAACCCAGATAACGGTAAACGGTCGGCCCCTGACCCTACCGGCCCTCCGGCTCCTCAAAGCCATTCAGGACTATGGTTACTATGTCATTGATAACCGCCCTGACAGTGTGCCGACCGATGGGGAGACTGGGCTGGGGATTTGGACAACGATCAATGCGTCGGAGTTCTCTCCTTTTGGGAACGCCAAAAACCACGGCACTGGGACTTCAGCAGGCGTTCTCTCCGTCCAAGATGAATTGAAAAGTGTTTTGAATAGCAACAAATTGTTTGTCGTGCCACCGCTTGTGAAACGTTAATCAGACTGAGGCGAGTCCGGGGTTTATCCCGGACTCGCTTTACTTGAGTCGCCTCAATACGAATAGAGACTGTTCTGGTGTTACCACAATGATTTGGGGAGATCAATTGTCAAAAGCCTCAAATCAGCTCTCCTTCATAAAAATTAATAACTACAAATTACGTGTTTAATCGCAAAAAATTACATAATTTAAACTAGACAATTACAAGCAATCACGAATTGTAGTTTAGCCCTAGCTTAATAACCGTAGCGAACTACACAGAACGCTAAAAACTCACCTAGTTTAATGACGGGAGTTTTGAGTAGCAAGGAGTTCACCTTAATGTTCAAATCTTGGCACTTGACCGTCTATGCATTGCTGGGTTGGTTGGGTACGACGGGCGTACAGGCTGCCACAGTGGCTTGTCAGGGCTTGACGGGATTAGAGGCTAACGAGATTGTCAGTGGGACTATTTTTGTTCAGGAGTCCGCTTCTGGGCCGGTGGACCGGGTGGAATTTTATGTGGATGACGAGTATGTCAACACGGAAAAAGGCGCGCCCTACACGTTAGAAGGGGAGCAAGATGGTGTGCCCAACGGCTATGAGACCGCTGAGTTGTCTGGGGGTAGCCATACCATCCGGGCGGAGGTCTACGACAACAATGGCTATGTTTGTAATAACTCGCTGCGATTTGTCAAAGCCGCCATGGGTTGGCAGGGACTCACGGCGGGTCAAGTCGTCACCGGGGAGCTCTTCGTCCAGGCCGTCCCCTCAGTGACAGTTACTAAAGTGGTCTTTGAAATTGATGGTGAGTATGCCTGGACCGAGAACCATGCGCCCTACTTCTTGGGGGGAGATAACGGCAATGAGAATTCGGCCAAGGGGTACGACAGCCTGTCCCTTAGAAAGGGGGTCCATACCCTCACGGCTACGGGTTATCCCAGTGCGGGGGGAGATGTTTTCTCGGCTACGGCTGAGTTCACGGTGGTCGGGACGACCGGAGCGACCGCTTTTAGTTCCAAACTCAGTCCCTACGGACCGCATGAGACGGCAAATACAAAGAGTGTGGGTACGATTTTTGACGCTACTAAAACCTTAGGATTGACGTTGGTGGAGGGCTTTGGGGATAAGCGTAAAGACATCATTGCCATGTACCGCGATTTTGGCATTGACCTTTCGCTACCGGGTTCTGAGCAGGGGCAATATCGGCCTGACAAGTGGTCCAAAGATACGCCCCAGCCCCTCGACGGCGATTATCGCCAGCCCTACTCCGAAGACGCACCCTTCTACCAAAAAATTCCTAGGGGTCCCCGGGTTGAACTGCCCACGGCCTACATCAGTTATGTCTCGCTAGCCACCGAGGGCGGCTCCAACACCCATCAGGGTTATACGATTGCCGACAAGAAGGACCCAGAACGCGAAGTCACCCAACGTAACAACCCGGTCACCACCTATACCCGCCATGTCAGTCCCGATGCTGAAGACGAGATCCCGGTAGGCGGTAGTGATAAACACCTGAGCTTCATTGATGGCAGTGATGACACCGTCGTTACCTGTTATCACACCCGGCTTGCCAACAACGGCGTAGATTTTGACTGTGACTGGGCGGGCTGGAGTGAGCTGGGTACGCTCGGCGACCAAGGCGGCGGAACGGACGCCGCGAAAATTCCGAACTTGGCAATGGTCCTGCGTGAGGGCGAAGCCACGGACCCAGTCAACCCGATTCCCCATGCTCTGAGTGGCCCAATGGGGATCAACTGGAAGGCAATGGTCTACCCGGCCCTGGGGATAGACGGTAACATTGACAATATCAATTACGGACTCGTCCCCTACGGCGGGGTGGTCCAGCTCGATCCCGACTTGGACTTAACCCAGGTCACGGTGGAGGGCCGGCCCCTGTCCTTACCCGCGTTTCGTCTCTTAGAAGCACTGCAGGACTACGGTTTTTATGTACTGGATAACCGTAATGATGATACACCGACCAATGCCTTCACCAGTCTGGGGATCTGGACGACGACCACCGCTGAGGAATTCTTGCCCTATAAAAACGGCAAGGTCAACGGCACCGGTCCCTCTGCCGGGACGCTCTCAGTCCAAGACGAACTCGTCAGTGTCCTCGAGCGTTATCGCGTCTACATCGTCCCGCCCGTGGTCAAAGCTGAGTAAGCTAGCCTAGGAACTTATACATAAGTTGCTTAGCTGAGAGGTAGCCTGAAATTACAACTTTTCCCCGGTTGTAATTTCTAGGCTGTTTATTTATGTTGATGCAGGGGCACGGAAAATTAAAACACAGAGATCATTTGGGAAGGTGCACATGGTTCGTTGTACATTAGCTTTGTTGGGACTCACCCTCAGTTTTCAAGCAGTTTTGGCCCAGGCCGGCAGTGGCGAACTTCAGATAACAACGCCGGATGAAAAGCTTGTTCCCCAGCGGATTGTTTTTAGTACCGTCAAAAAAGAAGTCCGGGCGGCGAAAAAAGTCACGCTCCGCAATGTCGGCAGTGGTCCTCTTGTCATCACTAGGTTCAATTTCACTGACTCTCCTGAGGTTATCAATGGTGTGCCGGGCCGGGAGAATGACTACAAACGGGCCATAGACTTCAAGC
>NZ_JAAXLT010000123.1 GCF_013285555.1 Candidatus Cyanaurora vandensis
GACTTCGAGTTCTTGGCGGCGGGGGATGAGTTTTTTGAGTAACTCTTCATGCTGCTGAATTTGAGTGAGGACTTCGTTTTTGCGGGACCAGAGTTGGTTGCCTTGGGTCAAAAGCTGGGCTTCCTGTTGCTGGGCGGCTTGCACGAGGTCACTGCGTCCAGCGGCTTGGGCCTTTTGTTTACGGGCGGCCCACTTTTGGATCTGTTGGGCGGTATCGAGAATTTGTTGGTAGAGGTCCTGCTCTTCTTGGCGAAAACTGGTCAGGCGGTTTTGAGCCTGGGTCTCTTCGTCGCGGACTTGCTCTAACAAGACATAGACCTGGATTTGGGGATTGGCCTGGAGAAACTGTTCCAGCCGACTCTCCAAGAATTGTTCCAGGTCATCCCACAAGCCCACTAACTACCTCCTAGGGAAACAGTGCGGGTCTGGTCGCCCTTTCTCATGATGGTCTGGCTACTGCTAACTTCTTGCACTACCCAGCCGCTACTGAGTTGGTCGCCTACTTTGAATTCTTTGAAGCCCGTGCCCTGCTGAAAAAGAGCCGTGCGTTGATTGCCCTCACCCATCACGCCCACCAGCGTCGGCAGGGTCTCCCCGACCGCCGTGGCGGGTAGTCCAGTGAACACCTGGGGTGCCGTGGCAAGCGTAGGTAATGGCGGTAAAGGTCGTAAAGAAGGTGGGGCCACAGGAATTGTCATGAGGGCGGGCGGCGGGACGAACCGGGGGATATCCAGTCGGCGGGCTTGACTCCAATTGTAACGAGTGGTCGGTTGCTGACGGGCGGAGAAGGGGGAACTAAAGGGGTCGGCTGGACCCTGGTTGGGCTGGGCAAAGTTAGCGCGGGTGGCCACCAGGGTTGCTTGGTAATCCTTGAGTAGTTTTTGGGCCGTGGGGCTGGGTTGGACCACGACTTGCACCTGGGCGGATTTTACCGTGCTTGACCGGACCTGACTTAGCTGACTGAACCACATCAGACCCGCTAAGGAAACGGCAGTCCCAGCGAAACTGAGGAGGACCCATTCGCGGGGGGTAGGGAGCCGCCGGGTAGTACGGGGGGCCATAGGCGGGGGCACGACCGGACTTACGGGGACAGCACCCATCACCTCATCCACAATTTGTTCGGCCTCAGCCTCTAGTTCTTGCCAACTCAAAAATTTAGCCGTCATCACGCACGCCCCAATAGACGGGTCTATTGAGAGATTACCCTAGTTGATTCCTAGATCCTCGCTCAAACTACGGGGCCGAGTAAGTTAGTCAAAGTAGCCAATACATCTTCAGAGGGACGATTGCCGTCTACCCGGTGGAGTTTGTCCTTGGCTTGGTAATAGTTAATCAAGGGCTCGGTGTTGCGATGGTAAGCAGCAAGGCGGGTCGGGACCACATCTTCGCGGTCATCGGAGCGTTGGACCCATTGATGAGGACAGTCCTCCCGTCCACAGCCATTGACTGGCGGGGGATTAAATTTGACGTGGCAGACTTTTTGACAGACGGTGCAGGTCCTTCGACCCACCAGCCGCTCCATCAGGACTGGCTCGGGGACATCTACTAAGACCACGCCTTCTAAGGACTGTCCGAGTTCTTGCAATAGGTTATCTAGAGCCTCAGCTTGGACCGGCGTGCGCGGGAAACCGTCTAAAATCCAACCCGGTTCGGTATCTGGTTCCTGGAGGCGGGCGCGGATTAAGTCCACAATCAAACTGTCGGGGACTAATTCGCCAGCATCCATGTAGGATTTGGCTTGGTGTCCCAGGGGACTACCCTGTTTCACCGCTGCTCGCAAGATATCCCCGGTGGAGATTTGGGGGATGTGGTATCGCTCTTCTAAAGCTTGGGCCTGGGTCCCCTTACCCGCGCCCGGTGCACCCAGCAGGATCAACCGTCGCATCATGACTTGCCGAAATTCCACATTTTAGCCTACAGGGATTACTTACGTTTGACCATCCCCTCATACCGCTGGGAGATCATGTAGGTCTGGACCTGTTTCGCCGTGTCAATCGCCACGCCGACCAGGATCAGGAGTGAAGTCGCCCCCAGTCCGTTGAAGGTCGTAACCCGCGTTGCCTGTTCAATCGCCGTCGGCACCACCGCCACGATCCCCAGGAAAACCGCCCCAATCAAGGTCAAGCGACCAATGATCTTGGCAACATAGTCGGCTGTCGCCTTACCGGGCCGGACACCGGGGATTGAGGACCCCATGCGTTTGAGGTTCTTGGCGAGGTCCTCGGGGTTGATGATGAGCGTGGCGTAGAAGTAGCTGAAGAACAGAATCAAGACCAGATAGAGCAGGGTGTATAGGAAACTCGTTGGATTTAAGTAAGTGCTGATAAACGCGGACACCGCCGGGGAGTTGGCGAACTGGGCAATAGTGTAGGGCAGAACCAAGAGCGAGGAGGCGAAAATAATCGGCATCACCCCGCCCTGGTTGACCCGCAGGGGTAAATAACTCGTCCCCTGTTGACTCATCGTGCCCCGTGGACCGACCTGCCGTTTCGCCGAAAGAATCGGGATGCGCCGGGTCCCTTCCTGGACAAAGACAATCGCCACAATCATGCCGACAAAAACTAAGGACAGGACAATCGCGCCCAGGATCAGACTGTTATCTTTTTGCACAAGGGCGATGGTATTGCCAATCACACTGGGCAAGGATGAGGCAATCGAGACAAAAATCAGCAGTGAAGCCCCGTTACCGATCCCTTTCTCTGTCAACAACTCTCCGACCCACATAATAAAAATTGCGCCTGCTACCAAGGCCAAGGTGGTCTGGATCACAAAAAACACATCCCAACCCGCCGCAAAGGGCCGTACATAAAATGCCAAAGCCAAGCCCTGAATAATCGCCCAGCCCAGGGCCAAGAACCGCGTATATTGGGCGATCTGCCGGCGGCCTTGCTCCCCTTCGTCTTTCTGGAGGGCTTCTAGTTTAGGAAAGACCGGGACTAATAACTGGGTAATGATCGAGGCATTGATATAGGGCAAAATCCCCAGGGCAAAAACTCCCAAGGAACTCAGTCCTCGTCCTGTGAACACATCCAAAAAGCTAATCAACTGGTTATTTTGAATAGACTGCAAAAAACCTTCCTGGTCAATCCCCGGTAGCGGGATGAAAATACCCAGCCGCGCCAGAATCAACAGCCCAATCGTAAATAGAATCCGGTTCCGCAAGTTGCTGGACTGGGCTAACTGACTGAATAACTGCTGGGTACTGGGCGAGCCCGGTCCCTTGGGGCTGACGGTCATGGGATCTCCAACAAAAGGCACTGTCCCTATTATCGTACCTATCTCTCCCGCCTGTAGCTCTAACTAAGGGTGCGGTGTACATTGGATGATCAGTTACCAGGACTCCCGTGGCAACCCAAACCCCGACTGCGTTACGTCAGGACATCCGCGCTTTTTATGATTCTTCCTCCGCGCTCTGGGAGAGTGTCTGGGGCGAACATATGCACCATGGCTACTGGGACTCTCCTGCCCCCAAGGACCGCCGCCAAGCCCAAGTAGACCTAATCGTGGAGCTATTGCGCTGGTCCGGGGTGACGAAAGCCCAACGCATCCTCGACGTAGGTTGCGGGATCGGCGGGAGCAGTCTTTATTTAGCCGAACAACTCCAGGCCCAGGTGACGGGAATCACGCTCAGTCCGGTCCAGGCCCAACGTGCTCAAGCCCGTGCCCAAGCCGCCGGACTCGCGACCCAGACCCAATTTGAAGTGGCGGATGCCCTCGCTCTACCCTACCCCGATGCCAGTTTTGATCTGGTTTGGGCCTTGGAGAGCGGTGAGCACATGGCGGACAAAGCCCGGTTCCTGAGTGAATGCTGGCGGGTCCTCCAGCCCGGTGGACGACTCGTTATGGCGACCTGGTGTTGTGCCCCTGGTCCCCTTACCCCCCAGCAAAACCGCCAACTAGCCAAAATCTATCAAGTCTACTACTTGCCCTATATTCTCAGCATCCCGGCCTACGAGACGATCCTGACGGAGTTGGGCTACCAGGGCATCCAGACGACGGATTGGTCGGCTCAAGTCAGTCAGTTCTGGCAATTGGTCATGGACTCGGCCCAACTTCCGGCGGTGATCCGCGAGATCCGGTCCCTGGGTTGGCCTTTGATCCGGGCGGCCCTAGCGATGGGATTGATGCGTGAGGGCTACCGCACGGGGTTGATTCGCTACGGGGTCTTCACGGCGGTCCGGGGCTAATGGGTGTACCGGACATCCTGGGGATTGACCATCTTACTTTTTATGTCCCCGAGGTGGACCCCTGGGCGTTATGGTTCCGGCGCAAGCTCAACTGTCAAAGCTTGGCGCGGTCGGAGCAATGGACCATTCTCCAGACGGGCGGAGTGGTGGTGGTACTCAAGGTTCCTCAGGATGATTACTTGACCCGTCATCCTCCTGGTTTGGGTGATATCTGTTTCTTGGTCCGCGACTTGACCCCGGTGCGTTCCTTGGCTCAGGTCTGGCCCGTGGGTGAACACAGTCTGCGGATGCCAGCCATCGGGGATGTAACCCATACTTTTCGTCAGGGCCGGGGATTTAGCGGTCAATCGGGCGGGTTTCGGGGGATTGACCATGTGGTTTTTAATGTCGCAGCGGGTCAGCTAGAGCGGGTGCGTCAGTGGTATGAGGACACGCTGGGTTGGTCGGTCCAAGCCCATTACACGATCCAGGGGACCGCTTCAGCTTTGCAGAGCTATGTCATGGTCAATCCTACCGGGACCGTCCAAATCCCCATTAATCAACCCGCCTCTCCCAATTCCCAAGTGCAAGAATTTTTGGACCACAACCGGGGAGCCGGAGTCCAGCACGTCGCGCTAATTAGTGAAAATATTTTTAGGGATGTGGCGCGGTTACGAAGCCGGGGGGTATCCTTCCTGAAAACCCCGACGAATTCTAGCC
>NZ_JAAXLT010000124.1 GCF_013285555.1 Candidatus Cyanaurora vandensis
GTCACTTTGCGATGTTCGGATGAAGAATACGAACTGCTTTCTAAGCATTGCGAGAAGAAAGAGAGGAGTTTGAACGATGTGCTAAGGGAGCTTGTTAGATCTCTCGAATCAAAGCCGTCGTGAACGACGGGGCTTGTATCCCAATTTCCCGGTCACGCAGAACCTAAGGCGGGAGTGCTGCCATGCAACTACAAATCGAGAAGGGACGAAAAAAGAAGACCAAGTGCAAGGAGAATACCTACCTATTTCTGATTACCACGCTTTAACCCTTGGTTTGCGCTTGATAATTGAGGGGGGAATGATTGGTTTTTACCGTTTGGATACCGGCGAGAAGTTGCTCAACCCGGATGAAGCCCAGCAATGAGCCGTTCAGCAAGAGCAGCGAGCGATATAGCAAGCATGTCAGGAAGCAGACCGAGTGACCGCAAGTCTAGGGGCTCGTTTACAGCAATTGGGCATTGACCCGGGCCAAATTTAACCTGACGGATTGGCGTATCATGCTCCCATAGCCACGAGGAGTGCAGGATGAAACGACGGATGGCAGTGGGTACAGTCTTGGCGTTGACCCTGGCGGGCTGTGGCGGGGAGACGACGACGAACGCCGATGGCACAACTGCCACCGGGGGCAAAATTTTTATCGGGGTCGCCGGACCCATCTCCGGTGCCCAGGCGGTCTTTGGGGAGGATATGATCCGCTCGGCTCAACTTGCTGTAGATGAGATCAACGCCCAAGGCGGGGTGTTGGGCAAAACGATCGAGATTGTCCCCGGTGATGATCAAGGTGATGCCCGTCAAGCTGCCACGGTGGCTCAGAAGATGACCAGCACCGACGGCTTGGTCGGCGTCGTCGGGCACTTCAACTCCGGTTGCTCGATCCCGGCTTCCCAGGTTTACAAACGGGCGGACTTGGTGATGCTCTCCCCCGGTTCCACCAGCCCGACTTTGACGGAACAAGGCTTCAAGAATGTTTTTCGGTTGGTGGGGCGCGATGACCAGCAGGGTCCCCTGAGTGCCAACTTTGCGATTCAACAACTCAAGTCCAAGACCGTCGCTATCCTCAACGACAAAACCGCCTATGGTCAGGGCCTCGCGGAGGCTTTCCGTAAGAGTATCGAGGCAGGCGGGGTGAAAGTCGTCATTTTTGAGGGGGTGAACCAGGGCGAACGGGATTTCCGGGCCGTCCTTACCAAAATTAAGGGCCTCAACCCCGATAGCTTGTTTTTTGGGGGTGTCTTTACCGAAGCGGGACTCATCGTCAGTCAGGCCCGCGAACTCGGCTTGACGGCGAACTTCTTGAGTGGGGATGGCACCCAGGTCCAGAGTTTCATTGATACTGTGGGCACCAAGAGTAGCAAGATCTTTGTCACCGGGGTCCGCACCATCAACAGTGAGGAGTTCCTCGCCACCTACAAATCCAAGTACAAGGAATCCCCTACCGCTTTTGGTACCTACACCTATGATGCCACCCGGATTTTGCTGGCGGCGATTGCGCGGGCTGGGTCAGTGGACCGGGTTAAAGTTACCGAAGCTGTCCGTGCCACCAAGGACTTCCAGGGTTTAGGCGGGACGATTAATTTTGACGCTAAGGGCGACCCGGCGACCGCCCCCTTTGATGTCTTCACCGTCCAAGACAAGAAATTCGTCACTGTCACCCCCACCGCTTGATGCCCCGACTCACCCGGCAGGGGTTGGGGTTACTGGCCTTGGGACTAGTCTGGGCACTGGCGGATTTCGGGGTACCGGGGTTGGGTTGGGCGGTTTTGGGCTGGGATATTTTGGTCCTGGGAATTATCTACTGGGATTACCAACAGATCCAGCCCCAACGCTTAAACCTCGTCCGTCAGTTCAGCCCGCGCTTGGCCCTGGGTCAACCTAACTTGGTTCAATTAGAACTGACCAACCTGACCTCCCGCGCCCTCACCTACGAGTTAGTCGAGCTCATTGCCTGGGACCTGCCCATGGAACCCCGGACCCTGACGGGAGAACTGGTACCAGGTGTGAATCAGCTAACCTACACCCTCCGCCCCAACCGACGGGGTACCTATCCCGTTCCTCCAGCCCAAGTGCGAGTGTTGAGTCCCTGGGGCCTCTCTTGGCGTAGTGGGACGGTGGGCACGAGTACAAGTTTTACAGTTTACCCGGACCTCGTTACCCTCAAGAAATTGTCCCTGCGGCTGACCCAACAGAGTGATTTGCTGACGCGCCGCCGTAACCGCCGGGGGATTAGCACGGAGTTTGCAGACCTGCGCGAGTATGGGGTGGGCGATGACCCGCGCTTTATTGACTGGAAGGCCACTGCCCGCCGGGGTCAGCCGATTGTACGGACTTTCCAGGAGGAGCGGGACCAAACTCTGCTGGTGCTGCTCGACGGGGGACGGATGATGTTCTCCGAAGTCGCGGGGTTACGCAAATACGATTGGGCCTTGAATGCGGCTTTGGCTCTGGTGCTCACGGGGATTCGGCAGGGCGACCGGGTGGGGTTAGGGGTATTTGACCGCTCGCTTAGGGTCTGGGTCCCACCCCGGAGCGGGGCGGGTCAACTGGAGGCTGTGTTGCAACGAGTTCATGACACTGAACCGCAACTGGTGGAGCCAGACTACACCGGAGCCATCGCCCAAGTCCTAGTCCGTAATCCGCGCCGTGCCCTAGTCGTGGTCCTGACCGATCTTATTGACCCCCAAGCCTCATCAGAACTACTCAAGGCCCTCGCTAAACTCGCTCCTCGCCATTTACCCTTCTGTGTCACCTTCCAAGACCCCTTGGTGGCTGAGTCCGCCGCGCGGGTGGCCCGTACCACCCGCGAAGTTTACCAGCAGGCTGTGGCTCTGCAACTCATCCGGCAACGGGCCGAGGCTTTCCGGGTCCTCCAGAGCCGGGGTGCGCTAGTCCTCGACAGTCCCGCCCCCGCCCTGAGTACCCGCCTCGTCAACGCCTACCTCCAGGTCAAAGCCCGGAATCAACTCTAATTCAAACCGAGTCAAGCTTAGAGCTTAGTGGACGCGGCTTTTTACTCAGTAGCGGAAAAACTGTAACCATCAGCCTACAATTAGCCCATGAAAACCGACGGCTTATTCTATACCTTCTTCCAGAAACTCCCCTCTGCCTTCTTTGACACTTTGGTTCTCCCGCCACAAACTGCTGACCTCTACACCTTTGACTCCATTGAGGTCAAACAATTGAGCTTTCGGATTGATGGCGTGTTTCTCCCCCAAACGCCTGA
>NZ_JAAXLT010000125.1 GCF_013285555.1 Candidatus Cyanaurora vandensis
AGCTGAAGCCGTTGTCCGCCTGACCCTTGCCCTGCCCCCCTCTGGACCCCAGACGAGCGAATTAACCACGGCCCTCCTCGCTGTGATGACTCAACTCCAGACGGGGCGCAACTGGACCGCCGCCGCTGAGCAAGCCCGCCAAACCCAGACCATCCTCCGCCAAAGCGAAGCCGCTCTCCTCCTCGCCACGCCTCTGACAGCCCAAGGACGAGCCAGACAAAGCTTGTCCCAACTCAACATCACCCTGGCGGTCCTCGAAAGTGCCCTGACCAGTCAGAATTTCACGGCTACCCGCACAACTTGGCAGGAGAGTCTGTGGCAGCTCTGTGCCCTGCGCTTGGCACTACTGGCTGACTATCAACCCCCCGCCCCGCCGCAGCTATACCGCACCTTGCCCCGCTTGGTCGGCTGGCGTTTGGTCCAGGTCCGCACGGTCCGGGGTGATTTCACTATTTTGCTGGATGGCTATAGTGCGCCCTTGGGCGCGGGGAGTTTTTGGCAAGCGGTCCAGAGCGGGGCTTGGCGAGAGAAGGTCCGACTTACGGACCAAGGGCGCGTCGTACGCTGGTCCAATCCTACCCGTCCCATTCCCCTAGAGATCCGCCCCCAAACTAGTCGCAACATCCTATACAATCCCACCACGGCCCCAGAACCTGCCCTCGCCTTTACCCCCGCCGGGACTGTGGCCCTCGCCTTGCCCACGAACCTCAAGCAACGCCCCGATGAAGAACAACTCGCTCCCAGCCAACTTTTCATCCATCGGCCCCCGCCGACAGCCGCCCAAGCCCGTACGCTAGATGGCCGTTTTGCGGTGGTGGGCTATGTAGTCGCGGGTTTAAATGATCTAAACCAACTCCAGGACCAAGACCGAATTCTGGAGGTAACGCCCCTGACCTGTACCCGCAATAACTTTGAGGAAGGTAGCCTTACCTGTCTCCTTACGGGTGGGGCACTATAAATTAGTGCTATCGTGGACATCAAATGGGTAACTTAGTCCATGAGGGTGATGCGTGATCATTTTTTACCCTTGAGGTCCCCGTGAACCGTGCTGAAGTTCCATCTTGGTTACCCCAAGCCGTCCTAGTCGGCGGTGCGGTCTTACTTTTTTTGAGTGCTAGCCCGTTTCGTTTCGTGGAGAACGGTCAGAATTTAGTGGTCTTCTCCTGGGTAGGCGGGGTCCAGTCCCAGCCCCTCACGCCGGGATTCCATGTCGTTTTGCCCTTGGTGACGACCACCGTACCCTTTGACATCAAGACCCAGGCCCTCACTTGGAAGGACAATGACACCCAGGATGCCTACGGCCCGCGCATTATCGCTTTGAGCCGGGACGGGCAAGAGATCGGGGCTGAAGTCACCCTCAACTTCCGGGTCAGCGACCCCGCGAAAGTCTACAGTACCCTGGGTTTCGACAATGACTACCGCGACCGGATTGCACCGATCGTGCGCTCGGTGATTGCTTCGGAGGCCGCCGGGTTCTCCGCCCAGGACCTCTATTCCACCAAACGGCCCGTCCTCCAGGCCCAGATTCGTGAACGGATTGCGAGCGACCTGCAACAGTACGGGATTCAAGTCATTGATTTCCTGTTGCGTGACGTGCGCTTTGAGCAGGATTTCGTCAAGGCCATCGAAGCCAAGACCATCGCTGAGAACCAACTCGCCAAAAAATCCTTTGAGATTGACCAAGCCCGCCAGGATGCCAAGACCGTGATTGCCCGCGCCCAAGCCGAGGCCGGACGGTTGGGGGCCAAGGCCGACGCGCTTACCCGCAATCCCGAATATCTACGCGTGGTCAAATCGGGCGTTTTGGGCGAAACCCTGGATACGCTCATCACCAAGTAGGGAGTGACCGATGGATACGCAACTTGACAACCTGAAACCCTTACTGCGTTGGGCGATCCCCGTGAGCTTAGTCGCGGTAGCCCTTTTGGTGGGACGTTCTTTTGCCTATGTCACCGAGCCGGGAACTGCCACGGTGGTATTTAATTCCTTTACCGGGTTGCAGGTGGGCCGCGTCGAGCAACCGGGGGTCAGTTTCGTCGCCCCTGGAGCCGACCAACCGATTACCTACAATGTCCGCACCAAGCTCTGGCAGTTCAGTGAGGGCGAGAACATCCCCAACCAAGCCGGGACCGCCATCGCCATCAACACCGCCGACGGTCAAGCCTTCACCGTGGACGTTTTTTTGGCCCTCCGTCCCAATGACCGTGTGCTCGATACCCTCCACGCCCAGATTGGCGAACGCTATATGGAGACTGTCGTCGTTCCTTTGGTGCGCTCTAAAATTCGGGATATCTCCGCCGGTTTTGCCTCTCAGGACTTTTATCAAAAGGAACGCCGTTTTGAGATTGAGCAAAAGGCACTCCAACTGATTAGCCGCGACCTCCCCGCCACCAAAGTTGACGACCAGACCGTGCCGTTAATCCTGATTGAAGGGGTCTTCCTCGGCACTCCCAAGTTCCCGCCCGCCCTCAAAGACTCCCTAGAGCAAAAACAAGTCGCCTCCATCACCGCTCAGACCGCCGGGGTCAAAGCTCAAATCCAGAACAAAGAGACCGAACGCCTGCTCATCCTGGCACGGGCCGACCAGACGGCGATTGAGCTTCAGGGTAAAGCCGCTGCCCGTAACGCCCAACTCGCGGACTTGATTCTCTACGAGAAACTCGAAGACCGCATTGACAAAGCCCGCGAACAGGGCCAAGCCTCGCCTCTTAAAGTGATCCGAGTTGAAGGCGGTTCCACGGTCTTCTTAAACGTAGACCCCCAAAAAGCCGCTGCTGTCACCGCTCCCCCCGCACCCTAAAAATCTATCCCTATCGTCAAACTGAAACGATGAGCGCAACTTGGTCACGACGGCTACTTTTGACAGGCATCGGGGGGGTAGTCCTCGCGGGTGCAACCTTGGCAACGGAACCCACCCTGGAAACTACAGTTACCTATCCTTACCAGCAGGGCACAATGGGCGGCTTACTCCTGCGTCCTGCTCTCAGTGATGGCACGGGCGTCCTATTGGTGCATGGGGAGGTGAACCGAGCAGCGGTCAAAGCCTTAGCAGAACGATTGGTGCAGTTGGGTTACGTCGTCCTCATGCCTGAGCTAGCTCCCCGGACGGCAGCCCCCTTTGCACCCTTGGCGGTCGCGCTGGTTGACCAATTGGATGCTTCTTTTTCTTTTTTAGAACAGCAGCTTAAGGGCGGGGATGTCCGGCCTAGGGTCGCGCTCTTGGGTCTAGGTGCGGGTGCAGGCGAGTGGGCCTTCGGTTATGCCTTGGAGAATGAGGACCTGCAAGGGGCCATCAACTGTTATGGGCGGCCTGAGACCCACCTGGAACGGGTGGGACAACTGACCGTACCGCTCTTGGGCCTCTTTGGGCGGGAGACGGACCCCGCAACCTTAACCAAAGCCCTCACCGCTGCTGAGAAACCCTTTGAGTTCAAGGTCCTCACGGGTCCCCAAGAGTCCATTCCTCAGGACGGTGAGGCTTGGACCCAGATCCGTACTTTTCTAGAAAAAGTCCTCGCCCCGACTTAGTGACGCGACTCCGCCACGATGCGCTGCCCCAACCGTTGTAATAGACGGGCTAGTTGGGGGTCGGTGTGCTTGGACTTGGTGACTTTTTGAGCGGCGTACATCACGGTGGTGTGGTCCTTACCGCCTAAGAGGGCACCAATTTTGGGCAGACTCAAGTCCGTGTAGTTGCGTAACAGGAACATAGCAATCTGACGGGACTCGGAGATCTCGCGCTTACGCGAATCGCTCTTCATATCTTCGACACTGACATTCATCTCTTCAGAGACCATCTGCACAATTGCCTCAGGGGTGATCTCTCCGGTCATGGGTTGGGGGGCCAAGATGTGGCGGATTGTACTGACCTTAAGCGGCAAGCCAGAGATGGAGACGTAGGCAATTGCCCGAATCAAGGCTCCTTCTAATTCGCGGATGTTGGAGATGTAGGTGTTGGCGATATGGTGGATGACCTCGTAGGGCACATCAATATTTTCGTACTCGGCTTTTTTTTGCAAAATGGCAATGCGGGTCTCTAGGTCCGGTTGCTGAATATCTGACACCAAGCCCATGGAGAAGCGCGAACACAACCGCTCCTGCAAACCGGGTAACAAGTTCGGGGGCCGGTCCGCCGCCAAGACGACCTGTTTACCGTCTTCGTACAACACATTAAAGGTATGAAAAAATTCTTCCTGGGTGTATTCCTTACCTTCAAGGAATTGCACATCATCCACCAACAGGACATCCACCTTGCGATACCGCTCCCGGAAAGTCTGCATGGCGTTGCGGTTAATGGCCTCAATCAGGTCATTGGTGAACCGTTCGGTGGTGACATAACAGACCCGGCAGTTGGGGTCTACTTCCAACCGATAGTGACCAATGGCGTGCATGAGGTGGGTTTTGCCTAGGCCCACCCCGCCACAGAGAAACAACGGGTTAAAGTGCTGTCCCGGCAACTCTGCCACCGCTAGACAGGAGGCATGGCCCATCTGGTTGGTGGAGCCGACCACGAAACGGTTGAAGACATATTTGGGGTTGAGGGCACCGTGACCCGTTGAGTTCGTGGCGGGGCGGGGTAAACGCTCCTGAGCCACCGCTATAGGCCGGGGGGAGGAGGCGACATCAAGGGCCGTAAAGGTGATGTGCCAAGTCTGTCCGGTGACAGTCTGAGCGGCCTCAGCGATGGCTTTGCCGTATTGTTTCTGGATGCAGTCGCGGTAGAAGGGGCTATTGGCCTGGATGATTAGCTCTTCGTCCTTCTGTTCGACGAGATGGACCTGCTTAATCCAAGCCTCAATTGAGGGCCGACTCAGCCGTGCCCGCAGATGCTGGAGGATGTCCTGCCAAGTTTTGTCAATCAGAGTGGCGGTCAAAGTGGAATCCTCCTCCACGGGACTAGTTGGCTCATTCTATCCCTCATTCCCAGTCCCGTCTAGGTCCGTGACGCTATTACTACCGTGTTCCTCTGCCAAAAACTGTACCCATAGTGTAACTACCCCCTGGGAACCGCTCAGAGGCGGGGGGGTGGTCGTTGCTATGACTCCTAAAGTTAGATTAGACTACAAGACGGCAATGCGAGGAAAATTTTTATGAAACGGACGTTAGAAGGCACTAGTCGCAAGCGGCGGCGCGTGTCGGGGTTTCGGGCTCGGATGTTGACTGCAAGCGGTCGGCGGGTGATCAATGCGCGTCGCAGTAAGGGCCGTCACCAACTCGCGGTCTAGTGCTACCCGCCCTACGCCGGGAATGGGAGTTCCATGAGGTCTACCGCCAAGGTAAACGCTGGCAAGATACGGGACTCATCCTCTACCGCTTAGCGAAACCGGAGCAGGGTCTACGGGTGGGAATTGTCTGTAGCCGGAAAGTAGGTAATGCCGTCATCCGTAATCGTTTACGTCGTTTGGTGCGCGAGGTTTTGCGTCTGCGCTGGTCCACCTTACGTCCAGGGTTTAACCTAGTGGTGGTCCTGCGGCCCGAGGCGGTGGGGTTGGACTTGCGGGGGATGGAGCGGCAGTTGGGGGCACTTTTAGACCGTGCGGAGATGGGGTATGGCGATTCAAGAGGAAATCATTTATGAAGGCCGTCCCCATGTGGGCGACCTGATTGCGAGCACATTGCTCTTGTTTACGATTATCTGGGTAGTGTTCTGGATTCCGGCGGTGGTGAACTATGTTTTCTCCCGGTACCGCTTCACCAATCGGCGCATCACGGTCGAGGGGGGTTGGCTCGGTCGTAATCGTACGGATGTTATCTACCGCGAAGTCGAGTCGGTCCGGGCGATCCCCGCCACGGTTTTCGGTAGTATTTTTGGTTATGGGGTACTTTTGATTGTGCTCAGAGATGGGGCCAAGCTCGAACTCAAGGCCGTGCCCAAATTCCGAGAGATTGCTGAATATATTGAAGACAGAATTGACCAGTACAGCGACAGGAAAACAACCACTAAGACGTAATGCTCCCTAAAGTATGGGAACAATAATCCTGGTTATCATCTTTGTAGCGACCTTGGCAGGGATCTAAGCAGGACGCTCAAGTAGACGGGAGAACTTAAGCTAGCATCCCGCCTTCACCATCCTCGAAATCAGAAAAGTCGGCTTCCACCACGTCGTAGTCCAGGTTGGGTTGGACGTAGGTAGGTTGGAAGTTATAGAGGGCCACAACGACATTGCGCCGCACCTGACTCAGCATTTCCAGGAACAACTGATAGCCTTCGTTCTTATATTCCACCAAGGGGTCCTTTTGACCGTAACCACGGAGACCAATGGCTTCGCGCAGAGCTTCCATCTGTTGCAGGTGCTCGCGCCAGAGGTTGTCCATGTTTTGCAGGATGAAGAAGGACTCGGCCCGTTGCATCAATTCGGGTTGGACGGTGTTGATGAACTCAGTTTTACTCTCATAGGCCAGCCGCGCTTGGGTCTTAAGTTCAGCTTGAAGTTCGACCAAGGAAAATTCCTGCAACTGGTCTGGGGTCAAGTCAGCCAAGAGCGGGATGAGTTGCTGAAGACTGCTAATCAAACCCGTCAAGTCCCATTCTTCGGGAGGAATCTCGGGGTTAATTTGGGCTAGAACAATCTCGTCAATCGTTTCCTCCATGTAGTCCTGGATCGTTTTGTCCATGTCAATGTTTTCGAGGACCTTGCGCCGTTGGGCGTAGATGGCCTTGCGTTGAATATTGAGGACTTCGTCGTACTCAAAGACCTGTTTGCGCTGGTCATAATAAAAAACTTCCACCTTGCGTTGGGCGTTCTCCAAAGCCTTGGTCAGCATCCCCGACTCAATCGGCATATCCTCTTCCACCCGAAACGCATTCATCAGACTGGCAACCCGGTCGCCGCCAAAGATCCGCAGTAGGTTATCGCCTAGAGACAGGAAAAAGCGGGTCGAACCGGGGTCGCCCTGCCGTCCCGAGCGGCCCCGCAACTGGTTGTCAATCCGGCGTGATTCGTGGCGTTCGGTCCCCAGGACATGTAACCCACCCAGGCCGACGACTTCATCGTGTTCACGGTCAGTGTAGACCCGGAACTCGTTGTAGATCATCTGGAAGGCTGCGCGTAATTGTTGGACCACCGGGTCCTCAATCGGGCCTTTCTCGGAGGCGACCGCGAGCATATCCTCAATCTGAAGGGCGGGGAGACTGTTGGGACCGTAGGCTTGGACTGCTGTCTTCACCGCTTCCTGGGTGGCGCGACGAGCCTCAGCCGAGAGTTCACAAGGAAAAAGTTTAGGACTCGGGAGGGCTTTGGGTGCAGTTGGAGCATTAAAGCCCCGCGCTGGTGACCGTCGTCCGACTAGTAAGGCCATGGGGGTTTCTTCCTCACTGTGTTCTTGCAGAGGCGGCATCAGTTCGGCTTTGAGGGCGAGACGGGCCATGTATTCCGGGTTGCCGCCCAAGAGAATATCCGTCCCCCGGCCCGCCATGTTGGTGGCGATGGTCACAGTAGCGCGACGGCCTGCCTGGGCCACGATCTCCGATTCGCGCTCGACGTTCTCGGGCTTGGCGTTGAGCAGGTTGAAGGGGATTTTTTGTTCCTTGAGGATGCCAGCCAAAACTTCGGACTTCTCAATGGAGGTCGTCCCGACTAGGACCGGACGGCCTTTTTGGTAGAGTTCATCAATCTCCTTAGCAACCGCCAGCCACTTAGCGGATTCAGTTTTGTAAACTTGGTCAGACCAGTCACCCCGGACGACTTTACGGTTGGTAGGAATAGGGCTGACTTCGAGGTTATAGATTTTGCCGAACTCCGCTTCCTCGGTGAGGGCGGTCCCGGTCATCCCCGAGAGTTTGGGGTAGAGCAGGAAAAAGTTTTGATAGGTAATCGTGGCGAGGGTCTGGCTCTCGTTCTCGATTTTGACGTTTTCCTTGGATTCAATCGCTTGGTGCAACCCATCGGACCAGCGGCGACCAGGCATGATCCTTCCCGTAAATTCATCCACAATCACCGCTTCACCATCGCGGATGATGTAGTTGACATCCCGGATGTAGAGTTCCTTGGCCTTGACTGCATTAAAGACAAAATGGGCCCAGGGGTCTGCCGGATCAAAGAGGTCCCGCACGTTGAGCAGTTGTTCGGCAGTCTCGTAGCCTTCATCGGTTAGGAGGATATTGCGTTCTTTTTCAGCAACTTCATAGTGTTTATCTTTTTCAAGTTGGCTGGCAACTTCGGTAGCACGGTTATATTTCTCGGCAGGCTTGGCTACCATCCCGGAGATGATCAAGGGCGTACGGGCCTCATCAATCAAAATGGAGTCCACTTCGTCAATAACTGCATAGTTGAAGGGCCGTTGGACGACTTCCTCAATCGAACCCGCCATGTTGTCGCGCAGGTAATCAAACCCTAACTCGCTGTTGGTGGCGTAGGTGACATCACAGCCATAGTTGACGCGCCGTTCGGCGGGGGACATCTCGTTTTGGATCAAGCCGACATCCAGGCCCAAAAAGCGGTGGACCTGACCCATCCATTCCGAGTCACGCCGCGCTAGGTAATCGTTGACGGTGACAATGTGGACGCCTTTCCCGGTCAGGGCATTGAGGTAAGCCGGGAGGGTGGAGACGAGGGTTTTACCTTCACCCGTCTTCATCTCGGCAATCTGACCCGTGTGGAGGACCATCCCGCCAATCATCTGGACGTCGTAGTGGCGTAAGCCCAGGACCCGGCGGGCGGCTTCACGCACCGTGGCAAAGGCTTCGGGTAGGAGGCTATCGAGGGTTTCACCCTTTGCCAAGCGTTCGCGGTAGCTGGGGGTCAGGGCGCGGAGTTCACTGTCCGTGAGCTTCTGCATGTCTTCTTCGAGGGCATTGATCTCGGCAACCCGTGGCTGGTACTGCCGGACTTTGCGTTCCTGGGGGTCTCCGAAAATCTTGCCGAGGAAGTTTAACATCGTGCTACTGCCAAAAGGACGTATTTTAGGATTTTAACACCCTCACCAACCCTAGCCCTTAACAGTCGCCCCCTACCCCC
>NZ_JAAXLT010000126.1 GCF_013285555.1 Candidatus Cyanaurora vandensis
CAGTAACCGCAAGGGAATCACCGCGCCTTTAGGACGGTGAGTATGTCAACTAAACCGGACTCATTGCCAGCATCCGGGTCATCGGTAGCAGGGCACGTTCTCTTAAGGTCTCGTCCATGACGATCTCAGGACTGCGGTTGACCATAGCGAGATAAACCTTCTCCAGCGTGTTGAGCCGCATGAAGGGGCACTCATTACAGGCACAGTTCCCGTTGGGCGGGGCGGGGATAAAGTGTTTGTCCGGGCAGGACTTCTGCATCTGGTGGAGAATCCCGCTCTCGGTCACCACGATGAATTCCTGGATTGGACTCTGCTGTACAAATCGCAGCAGCGAGGACGTGGAACCAATGTGGTCCGCATGGCGTAAAACCGCTTCCTCACACTCTGGGTGGGCGATAACGAGAGCAGCGGGATGACGGTTCTTCAATTGCAGAAGCTTCTTCTCCGAAAAAATCTCATGGACTAGACAGGCACCGGGCCAAAGCACCATCTCGCGCCCGGTCATCCGGTTGACATAGCGGCCCAGATTGCGGTCGGGACCAAAGATGATTGGCTGGTCCAGCGGGAGTTGGTTGACGATCGCCACTGCATTCGAGGAGGTACAAATAATGTCACTGAGGGCTTTCACCTCAGCCGTGCAGTTGATGTACGAAATCACTAGATGGTCCGGGCGTTGAGCACAAAACTCCCGAAAACGATCCGCCGGACATTGATCCGCCAAGGAACAACCCGCCGCTAGGTCTGGTAGCAGGACCTGCCGGGTGGGATTAAGTATTTTCGCGGTCTCCGCCATGAAGTGAACCCCGGCAAAGACAATGACCTCAGCCCTAGTCTCTGCTGCCTGCCGCGCTAGGGCCAAAGAATCCCCCACAAAATCAGCAATATCCTGAATGTCGGGTTCCTGGTAGTAGTGCGCCAGGATGACTGCATTCATGCGCCGCTTCAGGTCAGCGATCTCAGCAAAAAGATCAAGCTGGGCAGAGACAGATGATTGGATTAAAAGCATGGGACACCGCCTCTAAAAAACGGGGTCTCTCATTATAACACTTTACGAATTACTAGTTGCAAACCCCGCCCTTAAGCCGAGGTTACTATTAGAAGAAGATTTTTCGGAGACTTGTACAGCCGTAACTTCGCTCGTGTTTACCGCAATCCGCTTTTCGGGGTGACGTTCACAAGTCAGTTCGAGGACCGTCGGTTGACCTGATTTGAGCGCGGTGAGAATGTTCTGGTACAGGGCTTCAGCAGCCTGTTGTTCTTTGCGTTGGACCCCGAGGGCAAGGGGATTGGCTTTCAGCGTGACTTCAATCAAGTACATCCGGGACTCCCGATTTCTTCCCACCCTAGCACTCCCAGGATGGGTTTCCTAAAGACTCAATTTTAAAATTAAGGAAAGTCCGTCAGCGAACTTGATTCCCCCCTGCTGTCGGACGTCTGGATAAATGATAACCCGAAGTCAGTACCCATGCTCTCAGGTATTTCACGGATTAAGCGTGTCCGTAATTCCGCTCGAACAACCTTAATACTTTGTTACATTTCTTCTTAAGTTATGCTAATGTTACCATAATCAAAGACCCGACGAGAAGGATGTCTGACCATGACGACTGCCCTCATGTTTGCCAACTCGATCCCGCCAGAATGGGCTTGGATGACCCCGCTTATTGATTTACTACCGATCATCCCAATTTTCTTCTTCCTTTTGGCCTTTGTGTGGCAAGCGGCAGTCGGGTTCAAATAACCCTTGTAACATGGCAGGTACAATATCATGCAAGATCCATTGGTACGGGCCTTTTTCATCGGACGGGCCGCTGCCGATCTCCTTTTTGAAAAATTAGAAGACGGTTTGACTGACCTGCTGAGTGATCTAGGCAAGTTTGAATCTGAGCAGCGTGAGCAACTGCGGACCTTCACCGATGCGGTCCTAGAGCGGGCGGCCCAGCAAGAAACACGAGCAGCGGAAGATCTTTCCGACGTAGTACAAGGGGACGGGGTGGTTTTTACCCGTGAAACTGAGTTGCAGGCAACCGTAGATGGCCTCAGAGCTGAGATAGCGCAGTTGCGTTCTGAACTGCAACGCTACCGCAGTGAAATCACGTAACCAGGGGACGCACCATGGCTCCCCCCCAAACTCCCTCTTCCTACCGTTGGAGTCGTGAAAATTACTCGCCTTGGCGACGGGTTTTTGATATCTGGTCCTTTGTCCTATTGTTTCTGTTCTATCGCTGGTTGGATAAACAGGCTTGGTCCTATCCAGACAAGGCCCTGACGGAAGTAGCCCAAGTCTTGCGCCGTAAACAACGGGCGGTGTGGATTCGCGAAACCTTACTAGAGCTCGGTCCTACATTTATTAAAGTCGGACAGCTTTTCTCAACGCGGGCTGATCTTTTTCCTAAGGAGTACGTGGAGGAGCTGGCCCTGCTCCAGGATGCGGTCCCGGCTTTTCCCTATGCACTAGCGATCAAGACGATTGAGAGTGAACTGGGGAAGCCTGTTTCCCAACTCTTTAGCTATTTTGAGCCGTTGCCCATTGCCGCTGCTTCTTTGGGCCAAGTCCACCGAGCAGACCTTGCTACAGGCGAAAAGCTAGTCATCAAAGTCCAGCGTCCCGGTCTAGTCAAATTGTTTGAGATTGACCTCAAGATCCTGCGTGATGTTGCTACTTACCTCCAGAACCACCCCGATTATGGTAAGGGTCGCGAGTGGTTGCCGATTTATGACGAGTGTTGTCGCATTCTCTACCAGGAGATTGATTATCTCAACGAGGGCCGCAATGCCGATACCTTCCGGCGCAACTTCCGCAATAATACGCAAATCCACGTCCCCAAGGTCTACTGGCGGTACTCATCGCCTAAGGTCTTAGCCCTGGAGTACGCGCCGGGGATCAAGATTAGTAACTATAAAGCTCTTGAAGAAGCCGGGTTGGACCGCAAGGCCCTCGCTCGGATTGGAGCTTCTTCCTATCTCCAGCAACTTCTAGAAGACGGCTTTTTCCACGCCGACCCCCATCCCGGCAACTTGGCAGTACGTCATGATGGGGCAGTGATTTTCTATGACTTCGGGATGATGGGCGAGATTAAGCCTGAGACCAAGATTAAGTTGATGGACACTTTTATGGGGATCGCTCAAAAAGATGCTGATAAGGTCATTGATTCTCTGACTGAACTCGGAGCAATTAAACCCAGTGCTGACCGTATCCCGATTCGCCGCTCGATTACCTTCATGCTCAACAATTTTGCTGAACGGCCCTTTGAGGATAATAGCCAAGTGTCCTTTGCTCATCTCACGGACGATATTTATGAGATGGCCTATGACCAGCCCTTCCGGTTCCCGGCTACCTTTACTTTTGTCCTTCGGGCACTCTCGACCCTGGAAGGACTGGGGAAGGGCTTGGACCCCAATTTCAATTTCATGGAAGTCGCTCAACCCTTCGCCACCCAAATGATCAACGAAACCGCCAACAACTTTGCGTCCCCTGGTGGACTGCTCAACCAAATCTCCCAACAGGCCGCGCAAGCCGCCAATCTTCCCCGCCGCGTTGAACAGGCCCTAGACCGCTTGGATAACGGCGAGTTACGGGTCCGGGTCAAGGCCAGCGAGACTGACCGTCTCCTACGCCGCTTGAATATGACGACCCTGGGGCTGGTCTACGCGGTCCTCGCTGGGGCAAGCCTAGTTGCCACAGTAGTCCTCTACACAAGCACCCACATCGTTGAAGCCCTGCTGGGACTGCTCCTCACCGGAATTTTAGCCCTCGCGCTCAGCCGTGTCCTCCTCCGTCTCCAGCGCAACACGCCCGATTAACTGGAGTTACTCGTAACCCAACTCACGGGCTAATTCCATAATCTCGACCAGGAAACCCATACCGTCCTTGCGCCACGGTAGCGGACCAGCAAGTTTAGCCGCCGGAATTTGCTGGTAGCGAAACGCCGGGGAGCGCAGGAAGTTGGGGTCATTGCCCAAGTGGGCACCGTAGGGACCGAAGCGAGCATATACCGAATCCTCAGGCCGCAGCATCGCCTCAAACACCGAGCTGTCCCACTGCAAACCCAGCCATTCACAAACCTTAGAGAGGGAATCCTCGGGCTGGTTCAAGATGTCCTCTCCCCGGACCCGCATCTGCTGGTGGGCCGGGACCGTACTCAAAAAGTCGAGGACAGTGCGCTGAGTCTTGTACCACAACAGTTGCGGGTCTACCGTGGGGGGGTCCGTGGAGTAATCGAGGGAACGGTTGATCCCCGCGAGAGCACCGTGGGCCAGCTTCATCATTGAAAGCCCCTGGGTGCGCGGATGACGGACCAAGTAGAGGTAGTGAGCGTTAGGGAATGCCTGCCGGGTGCGCTTGAGGACCTGGAGGCTGGTGGCGTACTTGGGACTTTTGTCAATGATACGTAAGGGGGCGACCTTGGCGGCGAGTTCGTGGTAGACCGCCTCGGAGGTCCAGGTGTAACGTTTCTGAATCCAGCGGCGGGCTGTGTCTACCGAGGCCATCGTCTGTTCGCCCGTGTAGAGTTGGGCTATGGTCCGAATCAGGCCATGGAGCTGGAATTCAACGACTTTCGTGCCCCGGACCAGTTGTCCCAGGGTCGGTGTCATCAATAAGTTAAGCTCCGGTGCCCCGTAGACCTGGGGGTGCTGACCGAGGAGCCCACTGACAATGGTGGTGAAGGACCGGGCAGAAGCGAGGACAAAAACGGGTTGTGGGACCATAGCTTGCCTACGAAGAGCGTGTGCGGTTGCAGACTTCCCCAACAATACCCGCGAACCCTACGGATTACCTAATTCTTCAAGATTGTCTAACCTGGCTTGAGCCCCTTGGTCATTCCAGCGACAGTTATTAAATGATCAAACATATCATTGAAGCTCCCGGTTATTTCTGGTAGAACTTATGTGACGGATACCCCAATCCCAGACCTTGCTGTCTTCTTCCTGTCCCCTCCTCCTGTAAGGCCATGACTACCTACTTGCCATCCCAGACCCGCTTTCGGCAGGATCTCGTCGTCACCCAGACGGAGAACCGCAAGAACCAGACTATTTCCTATCTCATCCGTGACCCCGTCACCCTTAAAACCTTTGAATTTGGCCCCGAAGAATATTTTTTATGTACAGCAATGGATGGGTCGGCATCCAGCGAAGCGATTCGGACAGATTTCGAGAAACAATTTGGCATGGAACTCGGGACCGAAGACCTCTTGGCCTTCTCTACCCAGATGACAGAGTGCGGTTTGATGGAGGCCATCCGTCCCCGCGAAGCTCCCGTGCCGCGTGAAGTCCCCTCAATTCCCATCCCCGAACCGTCACCACGGGCGACAGAACCGGCGACCGAAGCAATTCCTGACGATGCTGATCCTGAGGATGTGGATTTCCGGTCAGACTATCACTTTGCTTTCTTTGATCCCAGTCGAATCCTCGTGGGGGTTTTGGGGGTACTGCGGCCTGTACTGCCCGTGCTGAAGTTTGTGGGGGTCTGGCTTTTGATCCCCACATTGCCCATCGCCCTTTTCACCGCCATCAATAACAGCAGCTTCATCATCCAGGAAGAGGAGGCGATGCCCTTTTTGGTCTGGTTGGCCTTCCACCTCCTCTTGATGAACTTCTTGAGTGTGGTCACTAAGGGTTTGGTTGCGACTTTTTACACGCTCAGGATGCGCGAGTTTGGGGTGCGGTTTCGCTATGGGTTTGTGCCGCACCTCTATATCACTCAGAAGGATTTTCGGTTGCTGAGCCGGGAGCAGTTCCTGTGGACCCTCGGCTCCTCCATGCTCCTCAAGCTCGACCTCTTTGTCTGGGGGGTCCTGCTCTGGTTTTGGGTGCGGGGTAGTGGAACGAGTCTGGATACCTGGAGTATCTCGATTGCGATGGCGGCCCTGATTGGCTTTGTGATTGATGCCTTTCCGTTGCGGCCCACCTCCGATGGCTACCGCTGGATGAATAGCTACTTCTATCTCCCCCCGCGCTGGCTCCAACAACTGCTGTTGCGGGGCTATGCGCTCTTGGGTGCGCTGTTTAGCCGCCGTCCCCGTACTGAGCCCATCACTTGGCGTGAAATCGGGCTATTAGCTCTGGTGGTAGGAGTCTCGGGCTTCTTGGTGTTTGTGTTCTTCCGGTTGGTCTCGAAGTTCAGTGTGGGACTTGCCACGAGCTTCCCGAACCTGCTGGGCGGTGGGACTTGGTTTATCTTGATGGCGGTCTTCTTGACCCTGGGCTTGATCTACTGGAGTAAGAGGATTCAAAGTATGCGTAGCAAGATGAACAAGCGTAACCGGATGACGACAGCAGAGGTCCTACCTTTTCCTGAAGAACCGCTCACGGGTGCCGAAAAGAATAAACGGATGTTCACCCAGCTGGGTCAGATTGCCTTGGCTTTGGCGGTGATTGGTTGTCTATTTTTACCCTATCCCTACCGTCCCGGCGGCCCCCTCAAGCTGTTACCGCCCAAACTACAACCGATCCAAGCCCCGATCACGGGTAAGGTCATCACCGTTCCCTATAAAGGTGGGGATGGCAAGCTCATCAAGGCTGGGTCCGTGGTTGCCGTCATGCGGGCGACGGACATTGAGAATACAACCCTCACCACGACTGAACAGGTTTCCGAACAACAATCTGTCCTTGACCGTCTCCTCAACAGCCCCCGCCCGGAAGAAGTCGCTGTCGCCCGTAAATCCGTTGAGGAAGCGGGTAAACAGGTGGAAGTGACCGAGAAATCGCTAGATGCGGCGATTGCCACGGCGGCTTTGAGTACCATGACTGCCCAACGGTTAGAGGAATTGTACAAAGAAGGGGTCTATTCCCAGCAACTCTACGAAGAAGCTAAGGGCAAGGCCGAGGTGGATGGGATCAACGTCAATGCCAACCGCCGCGCCTTGGAAGGGGCAGTTAAAAACCTAGAGGGTAAACAGGCAACCCTGAATCTAGTCGCTGCCGGACCCCATCCCGATGAGATCAAGGTCGCCCGTGCCGAACTCCGGCGGCTCCAACAACAACTCAAATACTCGCGTTCCCAGCAGGATTTGACCAAGCTGGTCATGCCGATCAGTGGCTACTTGGAGACCCCTTACTTAGAGCAAAAAATCGGAAGTTTCCTCAACCAGGGCGATACCTTCGCCTCGGCCCAAGATGACCGTAATATCACGGGGGAGGCCCAGGTTCCTGAGTATGATGCCATCGAACTCAAGCCCGGTGCCAGAGTCGAGATTAAGCTTCTGGCCTACGCGGGCGATCCGATTATTGCCAAGGTCATCTCGGTCGAAACTAACGCCACCACCACCGATGATGCCGAGATTGCCACGGAAAAAGTAGTCCGGGTCGTCGTCGAGGTCCCTAATTCCAAGAAGTTTCTCAAGCCAGGGATGACGGGTTATGTGAAGGTAGACGCGGGGACCAAACCGCTTATCCTCGCCTTTGCCCATCCGATTATCCGGTTTGTGCAGGTGGAGATGTGGTCCTGGATGCCCTAGCGAGCCACGCCACAACCGCTGCAAAAGACGTACCTAAGCCCTTGTAGGCACGGGTCGCCGGACTCATGGAGTGCAGCGCATCAATTAACTGCCCCCGCTGCTCAGGGGTCAATGCGTGGCAGTCGGTGAAATAAGTAAGGAGCGTGAAAATGAAGGCCCGTACCTGCGGCAAGTCCTCTGGGGCTTGCCGGGGACTGAGACGGGGGGCGGTGGTGTAACGTCTGGGAAGTACATGGGTCCGTGATAACACGAGGTTGGTGGTCAATCCGGGGGTAGGGTACGATTACGGCAAGACAGGGCGGGACGAGTCTATGTCAGGCTACTTACTCATCCTCACCATTCTGCTGCTGGGGAGCGGGATTGCCGCGCTCGGTGATCGACTCGGTTTTAAAGTAGGTAAGGCGCGGCTGAGCGTATTCGGGTTGCGGCCCAAGTATACGGCGGTGGTGGTAACGCTTCTGACGGGCTTTACTGTCTCAGCCGTGACAATTGGGGTCATTTTACTGGTCAATGAACAGGTCCGCGTCGGCTTATTTGAACTCGATACTCTCCTCAATAATCTCCAACAGGCCAAGACCCAGCAGGCCGCCGTTCGTCAAGAACTCACCACTGCCCGCACCCAACAAGCCCGCGCTGAGCAGCAACTCCGGCAGATCAATCAGCAATTGCAACAAGCTCAGACTCAACAAAAAGCTGCCGAAGCCCGTCGTCAAGCTTTACAACAAGGAATTATTGCCATCCAACGGCAAGCCGAGACCGCTGAAGCCGCCTCGCAACGCAAGCTAGCCCAAGCCCAGAACCAAGTTCAAGCCCTCAAAACCGAAGAAATCCGCCTCCTCAACCGCCAAAAAGCCCTACTCGTTCGCAACAAACAACTCTCCCAATCCCTGGCCTTCAGCAGTGCCCGTTACCTAGACCTACGTAATAAAGCGAGTGAACTGGTGAATTACGGCGATTTTATCTTCCAGGCCGGGGATGTGGTTTCCGCTGGGATTGTGCGGACTGGTCTCACCTCAGCCCAACAACAAGCCGCCCTAGATAATCTCTTTTTCCTAGCCGAGCAAGATATCCGTAAACAAGGGAGTGCCCCCTATGGCACAGACCGCGCCCTGCTCATACCTGCTGAGGTCGTCGCGCAGTTACGCAAGGCTCTGACGACTGAGCAAGCTTCGATCGTGCAACTGATTGCCACCCGTAATATCCTCCGGGGTGAACCCACCCTGGTTACGGCACGGGTCCTACCCAACTCGGTCCTGTTTGGTAGCGGCGAGGTTATGGCTACTCAACGTCTTACCCTACCCCGGTCTGAGTCCGAACTCCGTGTCACTGTTGAACAACTCTTTGAGCAAGCCAGCCGGAAGGCCCGTGACAAAGGAATTTTCTCAACTGCACGGGGGGATGTGGGCTACTTCCCCGCCGAAGCTCTGGATCAACTAGTCCGTGACCTCCAGCGTTATCAGGGGGAGGTCGTGGTTCAAGCCGTGGCAAACCAAGATATTTATCGGATTGGCCCGCTTACCTTGAGTCTGGTTGGTCTACAAGATGGGCGGGTCATAACCCGCGCTACGTGAAGAGCTCTGCCGCATTCTCCAGTAAGTTAGTGATAATTATCCGCCCCTAGGGTGAGGGGTAGATCAGGATGAATGTTGCAAACTCATAAATATGGCAACCTATGGATGGAGAGAAACAATGGTCATGACCCTTGATGATGCAAAACGTTCAGCCATCGCCGTACAACTGGCGGATGTTAAGGCGTTACAAAAACTGGCAATCGCGCTCGAACAAAAGTTACTTACCGCAGCCAACGATGAGAACATCCGTGAACGTTTGGGCGAGTTTATTAAGACTGACCAAAAAAATATGGAAGTCTTGGAAAATGTAATCATCAGTTACGGCATCAAAGCTGAACCCAAAGCTAGCTTGGTCAAGTTAGCTGACGAAACCCAGAAGATGATGGATTCATCTGAACTCACGCTCCACGAAAAGTTTTCTCAACTCGAACTGTTAAAGCACAAGCAATTTATGGCGGGTTACTTGGTCCACAAAGCTGGTCAAGTCGTAGGAGCCGATATTGAGAATGCCGTGGCTCCTCTCAATACGGTCAACTTTGAGAACCGCGCCCACCAAGAACAACTCAAGGCCATCCTTGAAGTACTAGGCGTGCGGGAACTCACTGGACAGGAACCGGACCAGGGACTATTTGCCCGTCTGATGGACACGGCGGCAGCAGCTACTGGAGTGATTGGGAGCCTAATCACCCAAGGTAAGGGCAGTGCCTCGTTTAGCGTTAATGACATTGTTCGGGCTGACCACCGCAAAATTGAAACCCTCTTTAAGGAAATCGAGGAGACCGACAGTCCCCAGAAACGGCAGGAATTCTTTGGGCAGTTGTACAAGGACCTCAGTGCCCACGCCGAGGCTGAAGAGCAGACCTGGTACCCGGTCCTCCGCAGCTACGACGACACCGTGAGCAGTGTGGAACAAGCCTACGAAGAGCAGGCTGAAGCTAAAGTGTTGCTGGCAGAACTCCGCACCCTCAGCCCTAGTTCACCTGCTTTCATGACCCGCATCCAGCAACTCAAGACCGCCATTGAAGAGCACGTGCGCCATGAAGAAAACGAACTGCTGGTCAAGCTGAGTAGTTCCCTGGACATGGCACAGCAAGAGCAACTGGGTAAAGAGTTTCAGATGACCAAGAGCCGTCTCCAAGACACCATGGCTCGCAACTAGGTCAACAATCTCATGAAACAAGCGGGGGAATGAATGGTTCTCCCGCTTTTTCGTAGGAACTGAATCCGCGCTTAATGAATTTTACTGAGTGGGTCCTAAGACTGATTCACTTAAGTTATTCCCTAGGTAAAATCTTGAGGGCATAATCTAGGACACCACGATGATCTCCCCAGGAAAAGTCCTATTTGCGACCGCCCTGACTACAGCCCTCACCTTACCGCTGCAAGCCGCCGAAAATCTGGTTATCAGTTACGGTAGCCTCCAGCGTTCAGTCCCAGTCCGGGCAGTCCGCACCTATGTAGAAGCGGGTAAGATTACGCCTGAACTACAAGCCTATGCCAACCTCCTATCGTCTCAGGAGCTCACCGACCTCCGTGCCGCCCTTCAAGGCGGGGTACAGTTAGGAACCGTTGCCACCGACAGCTTTTTGCGGACCGAACTAGGACAGGCTCTTTTGCAACAGGTGGGCCAGATTATCCGCATCAGTGCCGACTTAAGTGGTGAACAGGCAGTCTCGGCAGCTCTCGTCTTGGCGGCAAACCGCCCCGATGGGATTACCCTGCTTAACTTTCTAGAGACCTTCCCGACCACAAATGTCTATGTAGACGCACTAAAGTTACAGAGCACCACAGACCAGATTCAACAACTAGTGAATGAGGCCCGAAAAGTAGGGGCCGAGGACCAGGCTAAACTCCCGCCCTTCACTGTACCCAAGGGTCTCAAGGACCCCACGCAACCCGGCCCCTACCGCAGCCAACGCCTGACCCTAAAAAATAAAACCCGCCCTTTGACTACCGATATCTATCTCACCACTGCCCCTGGTCTCCGGCCCGTTATTCTCATCTCTCACGGTCTCGGTGAGGACAACAATACCTATCGCTATCTCGCCGAGGCTTGGGCGAGCTATGGTTTTCAAGTCGTAGCTCCAGACCATCCTGGGAGTGACGAACAACGCCTGATTGCCCTCAGTGAAGGACGTTCTAAAGAAGTCGTTGCCGTGCAGGAGTTTGTAGACCGTCCCGGCGACCTCACAGTAATACTTGACCGTCTCGCCCTGCTCAATCGTACCGACTCGCGTTTTAAAGGCCGTTTCAACCTTAATCAAGTCGGGGTGTTTGGACATTCTTTTGGTGGTTACACGGCCCTGGTCGGGGCTGGGGCAGTGCTAGACTTGGCCTACCTACAGCAACAATGCAACACACCCAAAGAAGGACTGCAAAAACTTAATCCGGCCTTCTACTTCCAGTGTCAAGCGACACAGACGGTTCTACCCTCAACTCCTCAACAAGATAAACGCATTAAAGCCGTCATCGCCTCTAGCCCTCCCGTCAGCTTGGTCTTTGGTACAGGGGGGCTAGGGCGGGTACAGATACCCAGCCTCGTTGTCACCGCCACCGATGACCTAGTTGCTCCGACCGTGCTAGAGCAGACCCGCATTTTTAACCAACTCCCCGCGCCCAGCTATCTCCTGACCCTGGTTGGGGCGACCCATTTCAGTGTGACCTCAGCTACGACTAACCCCAAACTGCCCCAACTCGGTGCCCCCGATCTCAATGCCCAGCGCAGTTTACAGTCGGTGAGTGTAGCTTTTTGGCAGAGCTATTTGGGCGGAAATGTTCGGTACCGGGGCTACTTAGTCCCCAGTTATGGTCCCTACTTGAGTCGTAACCAGAACCGACCCACCCGGCTCGTAACGCGGCCTACTGTTCAGCCTGTCGTTAAGTAATTGCTCAAGGCTTCCGGTTACGAGCACGGAGGTAGACCCCTAGCCCCCAGGTTCCCCCGAGGACCACCAGGGTTCCGAGAAAACCTGCCACACTCTTAGCTAGGGCGGGATCGCTCACACTTCGTAGCGCGTATCCCTCGAAGAGACTATAGAAAGGCAGTTGTCTTGTCCAGCTAGGTATTTCTGATTGCTGAAAATTATAGTCCTCTGCCACGCGGTTGAGTCCGTCGGGATTAGGACTAGCTAAGGGAGAGACCAGAGCCACGCCTAGAGCGAAGACCAAAGCAAACAAAACCCAACGATTATCGCGCATTACACTCCAACAGCAACTGAATCAGCTCACTCTTGCTCAGAAACCTTGGGGGAAGTGGTCAAAAAAAATGGTGGAGCTGAGGGGAGTCGAACCCCTGTCCACCCGTAACTAATAGCCGCTCATTCATCCACAGGCTTGACTCTAAAACCCTTAGAGTAGGGACCTCCGACCCGGAGATAGGGTGGTTCTAGTTGTCTTAGCTGGGAACGACCAGAGGCGTTAGCCCAGAGCGTCCGATGGGGTTTTGTCCACGCCATTTATCGGCGTCATCACGTGGACCTCGCAAGTCGGTTAAGACTTTTAGGCTACGGCAAGCGCAGCTTTACGAGAAAAGGGTACGATGTTGTTCGCATGTACTTTTTTTTGACCTGAGTTTACGGGATTCGGGTCCGCCCGGCCTGCATGAAAGGGGTTCGCTAGGGTGTCGAAACCATTTCAGCCCCATGAGTTGTCCTATTATAACCAAGGCCATGAGAAGATAGGGGCGAATTTGGAAGCAACCCATGGATTTGACTCGTTTGATGAAGCAACAGGTCGGGATTACCGCCGCGCAACGTGTCCAGACCGGCATGGTTGTGGGCCTCGGAACTGGCTCCACAGCCGCCTTTGCCATTGCTGAACTAGGCCGTCGTCAACGCGAAGAGGGATTACAAATTATCGGGGTGCCCACTTCTTTTTCCGCCGCTGTCCAAGCCAAACAAGAGGGCCTGCCCGTCCGCACGATTGACCAAGTGGACCAAGTTGACTTGGCGATTGACGGGGCTGATGAAGTGGACCCTCAACGCAACTTAATCAAGGGCGGTGGCGCGGCCCATACCTTAGAAAAAATTGTGGACGGGCGGGCGGATAGTTTCCTCGTCGTCGTGGACCAAAGCAAACTAGTCCAGCAGCTCGGAGCCTTTCCCTTACCCGTGGAGGTCTTACCCGCCGCTGTCTATGGCGTGATGACCGCGCTCACGAAACTCGGCGGCACCCCCCAGATTCGGCTCGGGGTCAAAAAAGATGGTCCCGTGATTACCGACCACGGCAACTTTGTGGTGGATGTGCAGTTTGAGGCGATCCCCGACCCGGCAGCCTTGGAGATGACCCTCAACAATATTCCTGGAGTGCTAGAGAACGGTCTGTTTGTGGGACTCGTCAATGAAGTCTTGGTGGGCCGGGTGGTGGGCGACCAAGTGGAAGTTTACACGCTGTCGTGACATATTCCCAACGTTCATGCTTGGCATCGAACGCGGGCTTCTAGGTTCATCGGCCCAGCACTCTGGTAGCCTCCCCTAGCCGAGACGGGATGACCCTCCGCCTTTACCCAGCCGCTCACGGCTCGGTGTTTGATGTTCAAGGCTGCATTGTGGTCCCGGTCAAGCTCCAGACCACAGTTAGGACAGGAGTGCCATCGGTCAGCTAAGGTCTTAGGGAGATGAGTTCCACAACCAGAACATGCTTGACTTGTGCCGTTTGGGTTTACTGCTATCGTCATCCGCCCAGCATTTGCAGCTTTGACGGCGAGAATTGACGGCTCCCAGTTTGGGCAGGGTAAGTCGTTTGCCGTCTAAGCATCCCACCTTCATCTGGGTGTAAGTGAAGGAGTGATAGCGGCCTTTTCCTTTGAACCGGGGACGACCTGAGTGCTTACCGTTGCTGTCTCCCTGGATGAACCGTTGCCATGTCTGGTCTACGCGCTTGACACAATCTTGAAGCACTTGAGAATGAATAGCGGTGTACTCAGGAAACAGCTTTTTAGTGTGGAGCAGGTCATGCTGTTGGCTGTAATAGTTAGGTTTGGCTTTGGGTGGAGCAATGGAGCAACTAACCAGCGAACAACGGTCAACCGGGCATTTGTTGAGCCGCTCCCAGTCAAAACGCTCCCCTAGACGGTAGTTGTACTGCTTACGTAATAACTCAAGCCATTGCAGCATGGCAGCTGCTTGGCTTGCAGTGGGGCGTATCCGGTACTGGTAAGTGATTCTCACGTTTCTATGGTAGAGCAAGGTAGACGGTTCGCCTGTCAGCTCACCAGCTTTACGTCCCGAAGCCAACCCAAGGGGTATGGCGCGTGACTTCCCGGCTGTCTTAACCTTTCCTTAACTAGGCTTACCCCAAGCCTTAACCTTTTTCGCCTATGCTTTGCTTACTTAGGAAATCCACCCATGCGCGTTTTCATGCTTAGTCTTCTGGCCCTGACCCTGGCTCTGCCCGTGCAGGCAGAAGCCGTTTACGGACGAGTTTACGAAACCTTACAGAGTAAAGTTTTTGCTAACACACGGGTCGTCCTGCTGAGTGACCCCAAGCAAGAGACCACCACGGACAGCGCGGGGGCCTACTGGTTCCGCAACGTGAAACCGGGGGCCTATCTCGTCCAGATCTTTGTACCTGACCAGGAAACCGTGGTCGGGCGGTTGATTGTCTATCCCCGACCAACCACCATTGTCAACCTAGACCTATCCATCATCGAAGACCCCCACCACGACGACGAATACTAACGCCGGGTAATCGCTACCACTGCCGGCCGCGGAGCACAACCGGACGCTCCGACCTGAGGCCAGTTGCTCCCGCGTAAGTTGCCCCGGTTATCTTTGGGCGAGTCTGGAGTACGGATACCCATACGTTCGCCGGGATGCTGGACAGCGACAAAGAGGGTCGTCTCGTCAGGGGTGAAACTGGGTCCGGTCAGTTCGCACTCCACGGGGCCACAGGCGAAACGGTGGACTTTGCCCGCTCCGGCTACCTTGGGGTCTGTGGGCAAGACATAGATGGCGTTATTCCCAAAACGGCCTTGGGGCGAGTCGTCGTTCATCTCACTGGTAGACATATCCGTTGCTAGCCAGAGATTGCCCACCGAGTCAAAAACCAAGTTATCTGGCATGGAGAATCCGAGTTGGTCCGGGCGGGGTACAAATCTCCCCCACACAAACTCCGGTCCAGCCACGTCCTTCCCTTCGTCTAGCTTCCAAATCTGACCCGAGCTGTAGGGCTGGGCTTTACCCTGGGTCAGTTTAGGCGGGAGTTGGTCAAAGAGATGGGCTGCGTCATTAGGACGGCTGGGGTCAATCAGGCCCGTATCCGCACTACTGGAAGACGTGAAGGCGATATAGACCTGTTGCGTACGCGGGTGGACTTCTAAGTCTTCTGGGCGACCCGTGGGGGTTCCACCGATGGCATGGGCCGCTCGGGTTGCATCCACCAAAATAGCCCCCAGACTGGCATAGAGGTCTCCCAGCACACGAGCAGGCTGACCATCGGCCCGTTGGAACTTACCATCTTCAAAAACTAAATTATCGGGTAGGTCTACGGTTTGGCTGGGGGTGTTGGGGTTGAGGGGGGTTTCTAGCGTCAAGGGTAGCCACTGGCCCCGGCCTGACATCACTAACCCGTTCTGGTCTAGCTTACCTTTAGGGTCAAAACGGGCACAGTAGAGGGTCCCTTCACTCAATAAGCGCGATTTTTGGCGGGCGGTCTGGTTCTTGCGATAGGGGGCCTTGCTCACATAACGCCAGACGTGTCCCCCCTGCCGGTCATCTCCCTGATAGGCAAGTAAGGGCTGGTTCTGGGTCACGCGCAAAGTGACATTCTCATGGCGAAAACGACCGAGGGCAGTGTGTTTAACTGGGGTGGATTGGGGGGCCTTGGGGTCCACTTCCACCACCCAACCGTAATGCTCCCCCGGTAACTGGAAGCTGCCGCCTGTCCCCACCTTGCCTGTCAGCTTACCCTGGTCATTGAGCAAGAAAGATACCTCGGGGACATAGTTCTGGAAGTTCTCCTCACAACTGAGGACTGTGCCCCAGGGAGTCGTCCCGCCCGAACAGTTAGCAAACGTACCCACGGGCGGTTCACTAAAAAGAACAGCGGCAGGACCATCGGCAAGGAGCGGGCTGTTAGCATCAAGCCGGCGGTTATAGGCCGAGTCCACAACTAATTGCCAAGTTTCAGCCATGCGCTTGAGGTGAACGACCGACCCGCCGAGTTCTTTCTTATAGATAGCTACCTGCTCATTGCGGTCCTTGGGTAGCTCACGCCCGAAAACCTGAGCATAGCTGGCCTTATACACTTCTTCGCTGATGTACTCATGGTTCACCCAGAGCAGGCCCTCATCCCGCTTGAGGGGAACAAATGCCGTGAAATCATTGTTATAGCCAAACCGTTGCCCGTCCTGGGTCAGGAGATCGCCCCACTGGACTACCACTTGATAGGTAAATTCTTCGGGCAGCGTCAAGTCATCTAAGCTATCGGGCTGGACCGGATTGCGAAAAGGGATACCTCGCCGCACAATCGGTTGCCGTGTCTGCGTCGTCTTGGCCCAAGCTCCATCGCTGAGCGTGAGGGTTGCCCCGCCCATAAACTGTAAAAATTGACGGCGTTGCCACTGTGCTTCCTGCATAACTAGGGATAACTCTGTACTTAGTAAGTAGTGTACTGCTCCTACCTTCACTCTTGACAATCCCCATCGCTGTTGTAAATAGCGTGTTAATTGAGAACTAGAACTGTGCTCATTTAGGCAGTGGTGACCGGGTAGCCAGCCTGGGCTAGGGGCGTGGCCCACTCTGTCGGGGTTGTTTGGTGCGGATAATAGGTGACTTGGGCAGTGGCAGTACTCAAATCTACCGTTACCGCCTCAACCCCGGTCAGGGTGCTGAGCCGACGTTCTACTCGCTCGACACAGGCGGCACAACTCATCCCCTGAATATTTAAGGTAGCAGTACGACGCTTTGGCAGGGGCATGGGTTCACCGAGTTAGTCTTTGTATGACCTCATGGTATCCCTTGGCATTGGGAACTCTCGTGCCCAGTTTAACGTCAAACTAAATATCCGTTAGGTTCCGTCAGCTATGCAATTCAACCGTTTGTGGCTGTGTGTACTTACGCTGGGGCTAATGGCAACTCCTGTCCTAGCAGCCCCGACCAAGGCTCGTTTTGATCCAGAAGAGCAAACCAGTATCAATGTCTATAAATCCACCAGTCCAGCGGTTGTGACGGTCAGTAGTCGGTTGGGATCAGGAGCCGGAACGGTCATTAGCCCCGAGGGACTCGTCCTCACCAATGAACACGTCATCCGCAATGCTCCCCGTGGGACCGTGACCATTCAGACCAGTCAGGGTAAACGGTATACCGGGCAGGTAACGGCAGTGGACCGGCGCAATGACTTAGCTTTAGTCCGGCTGACGACCCAGGACCGCTTCTCAGTCATCCCTTTAGCGGACCAAGACGGAATTCAGGTGGGCCAACAGGTCTTTGCCATTGGTAATCCCTTTGGGCTCTCGGGGACGTTTACGCGGGGAATTTTGAGCCGGATTTCGCGCAATGGGGACCTGCAAACGGACGCAGCCCTAAACCCCGGTAACTCCGGCGGACCCTTGCTCAATTCGCGCGGAGAGTTGATTGGGGTCAACAAAGCCATCCTCAGTCCCGATGGCGGCAACGTGGGGATTGGTTTTGCCACCAGTGCGGTGGTCGCTCGTAATTTTATTCAGCAGTACCAAAAGACACCCACCGGAACCGTCGCTGTCCGTCCCAATGAGCCGCCCCGCCTCGGAGTCTCTCTAGATGCAGAAACCTTGGTCATCCAACAGGTGCAGCCGGGATCACTGGCAGCGGAGTTGGGGCTGCGGACGGGAGACCAGTTAGTGGCGATCAATGGACAACCCTTGGCTGGGACTGAGGACCTACGGGAGTTCCTGGATAGTCGCCCTGATTCGGCGGTCTTCACCGTGGCTCGTAACCGTCGCCTCACTAACCTACGCGTGGATTTCTGATGACGACCTACCAGGGACAGTTTGGCTCCTACACGATTACCCCCGCTGACCGCCGTGAGGTGAAGGTCTATCGCTCAGCCTTGGTGGTGATGTGTGGGAGTTTTGCCCTGGGGGTAGCTTGGGCCTTAGCGGGGCTGCCGTGGGAGGGGTTGACGGCGATTTATGGGGTTTTTTGTTTGAGTCTGGGGGTAGCTCTCTGGACGATTCACATTTACATGAAGCTACTCCACCGGGCTTTGCAGGGGTTATGGGGGATTGGGGTGCTGGCAAGCGTGGGGATTGCTCTGAGGCTACCCGGTCCCTTGGCCCTGACGGTGGTTCAGTATCCAGCTACCATCTGGGGGGTGGGGTTCGTATTTGCCGCCTTGACCGGACTACTGATTAAGGAAACGCTTTGTTTCCGGTGGACCGAGAGTTCACTCCTCGTCCCCCTCGTGCCCTTAGTTCTGCTCGCCCATTTAATCGGGGTCCTCTCCCTCTCTGCCGGTCAAGTCGCTTTTGTCGTCATCGCGGGTTTACTTTTGACTTTCGCCGCCCGGAAAACTTGGCAACCCTTAGACCCCGACATTGGGGATAAGAGTGTGTTTGCCTATCTAAAATCGCGTTAGTATCCGCTGGGTCAATATTTTGGTAGATTCCCTACCTGATGTAAGGGTTCCACTCTTTGACCGGGAAATTGGGATACAAGCCCCGTCGTTCACGACGGCTTTGATTCGAGAGTCTAACAAGCTCCCTCAGCACATCGTTCAAACTCCTCTCTTTC
>NZ_JAAXLT010000127.1 GCF_013285555.1 Candidatus Cyanaurora vandensis
AGATTCAGAACAAGTTAGCTTGGCTTCTCGGATGAACATGATATTATCCTAGCATATCAGGGGATAAAGCCGTCCTAGAAGGACGGGGCTTGCATCCCATATTTCCGGTCAGGGCGTACCGTATCCCTAGCTCCACCCTCCTCTTGTGTTTTCAAGGCTTAGGTGTTGGAGACGACATACCCTGACCCAGCCGGGGTTGGTATGCTTTGGCAGTGTGTACCGAATCATGCGGGAATCTACCATGCACCTTCACCTTGTCACCCGGCTCCTCGCCACGACCCTAGCCCTAAGCACAGTGGCTCAAGCTGCCCCGATTACCTTTGCCCCGGCCCAAAATCTTGCTGTCAGTGCTTTTAAACTGAATCTGCCGCGCTCTGTCGTCAGTGCCGACTTGGATGGCGATGGCGACTTAGACCTTGCCACGGCGGACCAAGCGGGGGCGGGCAGTATCTCCGTTTTGCTCAACCGGGGCAATGGCACCTTCCTCAACCCAACTAGTTTTAAGACAACTCAAGACCCGGAGCAGATTATTGCGGGGGACTTTAATAACGATGGCAAGATTGACCTCGCCACCGTGGCTGATTTTACCGACGTTGTCCTGGTCCGGCTTAACCAGGGTAATGCCACATTCTTACCGCCAGTGAGTTTCCCGACCGGGGATACCCCTGAGGCATTGACGGCAGGGGATGTGAATGCCGACGGCAAGCTCGACATTATTACTGCTAATTACAATGACAATAATGTTTCCGTCCTCCTTAACCTCGGCAGTACCTTTGCCCCCCCAGTCAAGTACACCGTCACCGCCGGTCCCTTCTGGGTCATCACCGCTGACCTCGATGGGGATGGCGACTTGGACTTGGCGACGGCGAACTTGGGCTCTAACCAAGTCGGGGTGTTATTTAACCATGGGCTGGGCAGTTTCGCGCCGGTGGTTAAGTTTGCAACGGGTCCTTTTCCACGGGCCGTGGTGGCGGGGGATCTAGACGGGGATGGCGATTTGGACCTAGCTACGGCGAATTATGACAACAATGGTAGCGGGCAGCGGTCGGTCTCCATCTTGACCAACAACGGCGCGGGCAGTTTTACCTTGACGCAGACCCTCGCGGCGGGGACGAGCACCCAGACCATTGCCACCGGCGACTTTGACGGGGATGGCGACCTGGATTTGGTCTGTGATGGACCCTATCGAGAAATAGTGCTTTTTCCTAACCAGGGGACCGGGACCTTTGGCACGGGGGTGGAGATAACGACGGGGGCTTTTCCGACTGCCATTACCACCGGCGACCTCAACGGGGATGGCGACCTTGACTTGGCGACCACCGACTATCAAGGAACCATCTCTGTGGTGTTGAACCAGGGCTTGCAGACTCAGGCCAACCTCCTTGACACCGCAAGGCCGACTCAGGTGGCGACCGGGGACCTGGATCTGGACGGGGACCAAGACCTCGTGACGACCAACTACGGTTCCAACGATGTCACGGTGCTGGCGAACTTGGGCGGCGGGACCTTTGCTGAGCCCCAGAGTTTTCCCTTGGGGATAGCGGCGACGGACTTGGTGCTGGGGGACCTGGACGGGGACGGGGATTTGGATGTGATTGCCGTCGGTTTCAACGAGGGGCTCAGAGTCCTACGCAACCAGGGCGATGCTAGGTTTAGTCTCCCCCTTGTGCTGACCACTGAAGGGGCAAGGGCTCTTGAAGCGGCGGACTTTGATGGGGATGGTGATTTGGACTTAGCGACGCTCAAGTTTGCCAGTAACAAGGTCAAGATTTACCAGAACCAGGGGACGAGCTTCACGACAACAGAATTCACGACCGGCTCCACGGCGGCGGTGGACTTGGCGGTGGGCGATTTGGACGGGGATGGCGATGTGGACTTAGCGGCAACCAACGACGCCACCCGCGTCACCATCCTCAAAAATAACGGTGCCGCGCAATTCACCGCGACGGGGAGCTTCCCGGTGGGGTTTGGCTTTTATGCCTATGCGGGTCGGCTCACCGTGGGCGACTTTGATAGCGACTCAGACTTGGACATTGCAACCTTAGTGGAACCGGGGGCCTACGCCGCGCCGGTCGTCGCGGTCCTGCTGAACCAAGGGACGGGGACCTTTGGGACATTTAATAGCTTCAGTGCGGGTTCCTCGAACTTGCGTGACTTGGTGGCAGCGGACCTCGACGGGGACGGCGATGATGACCTTGCCATCGCGGTGGGTTCCGACGCCGCCTCCGTCTTGACCAGTGATGGGACGGGGGGGTTCACCGCCCCCAGCCGCTTCGCAGTGGACAACGGCCCGGTTGCCATCACGGCTGGGGACCTTGACGGGGATGGAGCTTTGGACCTCGTGACCGCAAACGATGAACCCGACGCCAACAACGTCTCGCTGTTGTTCAACCGCACACCCTAGCCAGCAACTCCCGCTGTCGCCTGCCGGGACCGGCAGGCGACCTTCTCCCAGCAGGAGATGATGCTGATTCCTAACCCTGTGGATTGATGAGTTTGGAGGATATCGCGGTTTTGAGGGGTCAATTTGGGGTTTTCATCAACCCACCAAATCGGACTTTTTAGGATGCCCTCTAGACAGCAAAAAACCCGCTCTCGTAGCGGGTTTTGAATGTTTCGGGACGACAGGATTTGAACCTGCGACCCCCACTACCCCAAAGTGGTGCGCTACCAAGCTGCGCTACGTCCCGTCAAACAAACATTAGGCAATGATATCACGGCTTCGCATTGCGGATCAGGGTTGGGTGACGGTGGGGACCTCTTTATTGAGACTCAACGCCGAGGACACCGACGCTTCCACCTGACCGACCCCGTAGCTCAGCCCGTAGCTCCAGGTCAGTAGTTGATGCCAGAGACGCGGTTGGGCGGGTTCGATGACGGATTGGCATTGACGCAAGAGACGGGGGACCCAGCCCCCCAACAAGGCCGCCACCAGACTGTGTAGAGTGAACTCCACATAGGACGGCAACCAACGGACGGCGTAGCTCCACCCAGTCAACTGCCAGATCCAGCCGAGTAACTGGATATTCTTGCGGGCGGCACGGAGGGCCATCCGGTTAAAGGGCAACCAGCCCGCCCGGTCCTTAATAAAATCGTCAATCACCTGTGGGGATTCCTCACTCATGATCCCAAAGAACGTACTAAGGATGCTGTTGATCCGCTCGGGGGGCAGGGTCCGGCCCGTAGGAACCATCATTCCTTTCGAGAAGAGCCAGGTGACAGCGATATTACTCTGATGGGCACGGATGCGGTCTAAATCAGCTGCTGTCAACAGGTCATGACGTAATGCAGTAGCGAGCAAGTCCGTCAACCGGGGTAAGTTGCGGACCAAGGAACCAAACCCGGTGAAGACCAAGGGCGACTGCAAAGAAGCCGCGTCCCCAATCGCCAAAATCCGGTCGTAGCTCGTGCGCCGTGAACTCTGCACACTGCTGAAATGAGCCGGGATATAACCAAACGTTGCTTTTTTGAAGCGGAGCTTGTCGAGGTCACAGCGTTTGTATTCCGGCAAGATGGTGAAGAAATCTTCGTAGAGGTCTAGGAGGGAACCGGGATTCTCGGGGTGAATCTCGTGGTAGTAGAACAGATAAAAGGTCAGTTCATCGCCGCGCCCTGGGAAGAGTTCCCAGATTAACTGCCGTCCCCGTGAGATATCGCCATGGGAATAGAGGACATCCCCCAGATTACTGTCCCAGACTCCGGGCTCAAACCCCTCAATCACTGCCCCGACCGTTGGACAAACCGAATCAAAGGCCCGTCCGCCATTCAACTGTTGAGCAATCGGTGAGGCTGAACCCATGGCATCGACGACCATCCGCGTCCGCCAAGTCCGGGGCTGCCCACTGGGGAGGTGGACGGCGGTGAGGTGGACCCCATTGGGATGGACGGTAGCTTTTTTGAATTCAATCTGGTCAAAAATCTCGCCGCCCAAGGCCCGGAGCTTGGCCCCACAGAGTTTCAGCAAGCGTTCGGCATCCAGGGCCACATTTAAGACCGTAGGGGTGTGGAGGACCGCAGACCGGGCTTGGGCAGGCGCGTTGCCATCAAAGAATTTATTGAGACCATCGTAATACTCTTTAATAATGATGCTCTCCAGATCCTCGGGACTCAACAAGCCCAAGTCCACCAGGGTGGTCAGTTCCTTGCGCGAGATGTTCCACTCACGGTTCATCCCGCCAAAGGGCATCCGTTCGATGACCGCCACTTTGAAGCCCAGTTGGGCCATCCGGGCGGCGTGGATAATGCCCAGGGCTGCACCCACGTAGAGGATGTCATATTCGGGTTCGAGGGTCTGCGGGCTCTGCTCGACGACGGGGCGGGGGGTCTGGGGCCGGGTCACGCCTTCACGCCAGAGCTTCTCCCACCAGTAGACCCGCTTGAGGGCGTAGGCTCCATTGGGGATTTGTTGGAAATATTTGCAAGTGAGGGGGTAATGGGGGGTGAGGGCAGTGAAGATATCCTCGTCTGGATTGATTACTGGCAAGGCGGGATAATGGGGCGGGAACTGGGCCTGGATACGCGCTTCGAGGTCCGCAAGCCAGCGTTTTTCCTGGGGATGGGCTGAGCCTTCCCAACGAAATATTTTTAGGTAGGTAGTGCGCTGGAGTTCCCAGACAAAGGCGACCCCGCAGGAGGAGTCGAATTGCCACTGACCGCCATCGGTGGTCAACGCTATGTGGGGCCAGTCGGGACCCTGTAAACGCTGGAACCAGGAACGCACCTCAGCCAGGGGATAGGGGATCTCGCAGTAAAGTAACTGTTGCATGGCTGGACCCTGGATTCTCCCCTCATTTTATAAAATACAGCCCCCGCTAAGCAGACTTCCGCCCTACACTAAATCCCTGTACCCTAGACCCATGGCGGCTAAATCACGGGTTTATCACGACCCCATCCACGGGGCCATTGAGCTAAAAGGTCAGGACCCCATTGAGCGGATGGTGATCCAACTGATTGATACCCCAGAGTTCCAGCGTCTGCGCCGGGTCCGGCAGTTGGATATTGCCCACCTCACCTTCCATGGGGCGGAAGGGTCCCGGTTTACCCATTCCTTGGGGGTTTTTGCCGTCGCTCGACGGATCTTTGACCGCCTTAGTAAGTCCTATCCTGACCTGGAATCCTACCGTGTCCCGGCCTTGGCGGGGGCTTTACTCCATGACATCGGGCATGGTCCTTTTAGCCATGCCAGTGAAGAGATTTTCCATTACGACCATGAGACCTGGACCCAGCACATTGTCCTCGGTGAGACTCGGGTGAACCAAATCCTCCGCGACTTCGCGCCCAACCTGCCGGGGGAGGTCCAACAGGTGATGGCTGGGACCTTCCCGGTGCCCCTCGTCAGCCAATTGGTCTCTGGGCAGTTGGACGCCGACCGTCTGGATTACCTGTTGCGCGATAGTTATTTCACGGGGGCCAAATATGGACAACTGGACTTAGACCGCTTAGTGGGAGCGTTGGACTATGACCGGGCGACCCGTTCGCTAGTCGTCAAAGGCAACAAGGGCCTAGTCGCGGTTGAACACTACCTTGTCGTCCGCTATTTCATGTACACCCAGGTCTACAACCATCCCAAAAACCTCGCCGCTCGGTTTGTCCTCAAAAGTATTTTGCGGCGGGCACGAGAACAGTTGCTTTTGGGTGAGTTGACTGTGGATGAACTATTTACGCCCTGGTTTACCCTGCCCCCGGACCAGTGGTCCCTACCGATGTACTTGGCCTGTGATGATGTTGTACTCAGCTACCACATCCAACGCTGGCAGTACGATCAGGACCCCCTGTTGGCGCAACTTTGTCACCAACTAGTAGACCGGGACCTGCCCAAGACCTGGGATGTAACGAGCCTTACGGTCCCCCAACAAGAACATCTCCTGGAGCGGCTGGCGGGTGAACTCGACGTACCCGCTGGTTACGGAGTGGGTCTCAAGGCCGCCAAGGTCAAAGGGTACAGCGTCTACGACCGGGGCATTTACCTCAAAGCCGAGGACCGCCCGCTCCAAGAAATCGCCGACTGTTCGCCCTTGGTGCGCTCCCTTTTACTCTCTGCACCCAAGGTCTGGCTCATTTACCCCCGTCATTTGCAAGAACAGGTCGCCCGTCTGGTCCAAATCGAACAGGCCATGGCGGGCCTAGATTGAACAATTTCGAGCTAAGATAACGAAAGTGCCACGAGAACTTGAAGACTATGCGTGAACGGGACCAGGAAATCAAACGCCGCCGCCACCGGAAGGCCAAACTCGCCAAACTGCGCGGTCAATTCGCCGCTGCCACCACCGCCGCTGAAAAACAGGAAATCGCCGCCAAAATCCACCGCGTTTCAATTTATGCTCCCGTGGAACTGGTCTAAAGTTAGGCAGCAGTCCGATCTAAAAACTCAGTGGCTCTCTAAAACCGCCCCTCTGCCCCACTAGTGGGGGACCAAGGCAAAAGAGAGTCATTATTTTTACATGCTCTCTTGCTAGCGGGGGGAGCTAAGGGTTAAAGACAAAATGAACGGACATGTTAACTTCGTGACAGAACACAAAGTAGAGTCAAATATTCCCGTTAGGTAACTGTAATTGACAAGGTAAGAACTACTGCGCCGCCAGAGAATCAAAGCTCAATATACCAGCAGTTTGGACTTAGGTTGTCTTGCTTGGTGATAGCGTGATTGATATTGCAGGTTACTTCCACCTTATTGGGGCTAGCACCGATTCTGGAGAGCCTAAATCCTCAAGGGTATCCTCACTTGGGGTAATCAATGGTACCTCTAGAATCATGTTCCTTTTTTCTGTTCGAGGTTTTGGTAGTCGTTCTGGGGAGCCTGCGTCGAGATTCAATTAGCTCTCTAGCACTTATGGAGTCGGGGAACTCTTAAACAAAAAAGCTCCCCAGTCTGAGGAGCTTCTGACGAATTAGATAAACCTAGAACACAAAGCGGGACTCTCCATCGGGAATCGAGAAAGCCGCCAGCCGGAAGGTGCCAGAGGTGGGTTGGATGACGGTGTTGACGGCCTCGTAGGTGACTTTCACCTCAGCAGCGGTGACGACCATTTTGGTGTAGACGTGGGACTTGAGGTCCAGATACTTCAAGCTGGGGTTAGCATCATAGAGGATGGGCCGACCCAGCAGGGTCAAGTCACTCCCGGCGAGTTCAGTGACCCCGGCGGAACTGACGGAACCACCCACAACTTCCACAGCGGCAGCCGGGACCCCGACGGCATCAAAGTCAGTCCGCAACTCGCTGGCGTAACAGTTGTGGATATCGCCGGTGCAGAAAACTACGTTCTTGATCTCGTTGCCCTTGATAAACTGCAACAACTCCTTGCGCTCGGCGGGATAACCGTCCCAAGCGTCCAGGTTGATGTACAGCCCAATCTCAATGGCATAGGGTTGTTTGAACAGTTTCTGAGGGACACCCCGGAACAGCCCGACGTCGAGGATCTTGAATTCCTGCATCATCATCTCGTTGAGGACCATCTTCCAACGCCGGGTGGAGTTGTTGATCTCGGTCTTGAACCAGGACTTCTGGTTGGTCCCCATCATCGTGCGCTCCGGCGCGAAGGGGTTGGGGTCGTCCAGGTTCAGGCAACCGGGAGTGAAGTAGTTGAGACGGCAGGGGGGACCATTGCGGTACTGGCGGAGATCCAATACAAACATCTCCATCAAGTTGCCAAAGACGAACTGACGGTACATCCGTACCTTGGGCGGGTTGGTGGTGGAGAGGGGTTCCACGGGTAGGGCGGTATTGTACTCCAAAAAGGCTTGGTACCCGGCCCGTTGGCGGTTGGGGTCCGTGCGGCCTACACCGGGACCGTAGTAGTCGTTATAGACTTCATGGTCATCCCAGAGGGTGATGAAGGGGAACAGACGGCGGGCTTCCAGCAAGTTGGGGTCAGAGAGATAGAGTTTATATTTTTGGCGGTAATGGTCCAGGGTCGTGGCCTCGCCCCCGCCGATGGTGTCCTCGCGCACTTGACCCGTCTGGAACCCGGCGGCCCCGGTTTCATAGATGTTGTCGCCTAGGTGGACACAGAAATCTACATCATCTTTCGCGACAAGGTTGGCGTAGACCGTGTAGTAACCCTGGGTAAAGTCCTGACAGGAGAAATAGGCAAAGCGGATCTCCGCTGGTTGACTATTCTCAGCGGGGGCGGTCTTGGTGCGCCCGATCACGCTGGTGTAGCCCGTGGTAGTGGTGAAACCGTAATAGTAGCGGGTGAAGGCGGCGAGCCCCGTAACTTGGATTTTGACGGTGTAATCTACGGTGGGACTCGTCGAGAAGGAGCCTGTGACCACGGGAGCACTGAGGTCAGGGTTGAGGGAAACCTTGAAGGTCCCGGTCACGGCCCCGCCGGTCTGAGCATATTCAGGAACACGGGTCCAGATGACCACACCATCAGGACGAGGTTCGCCCGAGGCAACCCCGGAGTCAGTCAGGGTAACAGCCCCAGCCGTGGGGAGGAACAAAACCGCCGGAACGGTCAAAGCGGCTTGCAAAATACTACGACGGTTAGACATGGGTGAGTGCCTGGTTTTAACCGGATGATAGTACCGTGCGGAGTTTAACGTAGGCTTAAGAAAAAGTCTCTAGTTGATAAATTTGTTGTAAAGGATGCAGTGTTATATCAGGTTAACCAGGACTTTCCTGAGTTTTAAGCTATCTTCAGCGCGGTTCAATGCCTAAAACTTAGATGCTCCTCTAGACCCACCGCAGTGCTGGCGTACAAGTTTCCTCCGCTGAGCCGGGAGGCACGCGAGATGGTAGGGATTGAGCAGTTGACGATGAAAGCAGCGTTGCATGATTGCCACCTCCTAAGAATATTCCTCCATCCCCAGACAAGAACAAACCAAATTACGGTCGCCGTAGACGTTATCAATCCGTCCGACACTGGGCCAGAACTTTTGTTCGTGGGTCCAGGGGGCGGGGTAGGCGGCTTGGGCACGGGTGTAGGGGCGGTCCCAGTCTCCCATCAGGCTGTGGGCAGTGTGTGGGGCGTGTTTGAGGGGGTTGTTGAGGCGGTCCATGGCTCCGGTTTCAATCGCCCGGACCTCAGCCCGGATCGCAATCATCGCTTCACAAAAACGGTCTAGCTCAGCCTTGGACTCACTCTCCGTCGGCTCAACCATCATCGTCCCCGCCACAGGCCAGGAGACCGTCGGCGCGTGAAACCCGTAATCCATCAGACGTTTGGCGATATCGTCCACCTCAATCCCCGCGCTGAGCTTGAGCGGACGCAGATCGAGAATGCACTCGTGGGCCACCCAGCCGCCCGGCCCTTGGTAGAGGACGGGGTAATGGGGACTGAGGCAACGGGCGATGTAGTTGGCGTTGAGGATGGCAACTTGGGTCGCCTCGGTTAAGCCAGCGGCCCCCATTAGAGCGATGTACACCCAGGAGATAGGCAAGATACTAGCACTGCCCCAGGGAGCGGCTGCCACTGCCCCAATCCCCTGCGGGTTGCCGAGATCCACGACCGGGTGTTGGGGTAAAAAAGGAACTAAGTGACGTGCTACCCCGATGGGTCCCATACCGGGACCACCGCCGCCGTGGGGAATACAGAAGGTTTTGTGTAAGTTCAGATGACAGACATCCGCCCCGAAATCCCCCGGACGGCAGACGCCCACTTGAGCATTCATGTTGGCCCCATCCATGTAGACCTGTCCCCCGTGGGCATGGACAACTTCACAGATGTCCTGGATCGCCGTCTCAAAAACCCCGTGGGTAGAAGGGTAAGTGACCATCAGGGCCGCGAGGTCAGCTTGGTGGGTGTGGGCTTTAGCTTTGAGGTCGGCAAGGTCAATATTGCCCTCTGGATCGCAGGCCACCGGGACCACTTTCAGCCCTGCCATGACCGCACTGGCGGGGTTGGTGCCATGGGCGGACTGGGGGATGAGACAGATCTGGCGGTGCTGTTCGCCCCGGGCTTGGTGGTAAGCCCGGATCACCAAAAGCCCGGTGTACTCGCCCTGGGAACCGGCGTTGGGCTGGAGGGAGACCCCGGCAAACCCGGTAATCTCAGCTAACCAAGTCGCCAACTGTGCAAACAAAACCTGATAACCCCGGGTCTGCTCCACGGGTGCGAAGGGATGGATTTTACCAAATTCAGGCCAAGTCACGGGGATCATCTCGGCGGTGGCGTTGAGTTTCATCGTGCAGGAACCGAGGGGGATCATCCCATGGGTCAAGGATAAATCCCGCGCCTGGAGCCGATGTAGGTAGCGCAGTAGCTCGTGTTCACTGTGGTAACGGTGGAAGACTGGGTGCGTTAGATAAGGGCTGGTCCGACGGCAGGACTCCGGGAGACTGGGCGGGTCGCTGAGGTCTGCCAAGGTGAAGGGGACGGGTCCGCCCTGATTGAAAATCTCCCACAGGGTCCTTAGGTCGCTAGGCTCGGTCGTCTCGTCGAGCGAGATCCCCAGGGTTGGACCGGAACGGAGGTTCACCCCACGGGCACGGGCGAGGGCGAGGATGGCGGCGGGATTTTCGACTTGGACCTGCAAGGTATCGAAATAGGGACCGGGTGCGATTGTCACATCTAACTTCTGGAGGCCCATTGCGAGTAAAGTCGTCAACCGTTGGACACGCTCAGCAATTTGCTTGAGTCCGGTGGGTCCGTGGTAGACCGCGTACATACTGGCGATGACTGCAAGCAACACCTGGGCCGTACAGATATTACTGGTCGCCTTATCGCGGCGGATATGTTGCTCGCGGGTCTGGAGAGCTAGGCGGAGGGCCGGACGACCGTGGACATCCTTGGAAACCCCGACAATTCGACCGGGGATCTGCCGTTTGTAGGCATCTTTCGTAGCGAAATAGGCCGCATGGGGACCGCCGTAGCCCAGGGGCACCCCGAAGCGTTGGGTATTGCCTACGGCAATATCGGCCCCAAATTCACCGGGCGGGGTGAGGAGGGTCAGACTCAACAAGTCTGCCGCCACCGTGACCAAGATGCCCTGCGCCTGACATTGAGCGGTGAAAGCCCGGTAGTCGTAAATCGTCCCGTCCGTCGCCGGATATTGCAACAGGGCACCAAAGACGGGCTGGCTAAAGTCAAAGATCTGATGGTCGCCCACGATGACCTCAAGGCCCAAGGGGATAGCACGGGTCTGGACTACAGCAATCGTCTGAGGATGACACTGGGCAGAGACGAAAAACGCCCGCGCTCCCTGTTTACTCAACCCGTAGCTCATCGTCATCGCCTCTGCCGCTGCTGTCGCTTCATCAAGGAGGGAGGCATTGGCAATCTCAAGCCCGGTCAGGTCCGCCACCATCGTCTGAAAGTTGAGTAGAGCCTCTAGGCGACCTTGACTAATCTCGGCTTGATAGGGGGTGTACTGAGTGTACCAACCGGGATTTTCGAGAATATTGCGCTGGATGACGGGGGGGGTGATGCAATCGGCATAACCCATGCCCAAGTACGAACGGAAAATCTGATTTTTGCTGGCGATATCTTTAAGTTGAGCCAGGGTTTGGTACTCGGTCCGGGCCGCAGGTAAGTCGAGGGGAGTCTGCAACCGAATCCCAGCGGGCACCGTTGCTGCCATTAGTTCCTCTAGCGACGACAGCCCCAGACTCCCTAACATTGCCTGAATCGCCTGAGAGTCTGGTCCAATATGCCGACGAACAAAGTGATCCGGGTGGTCGAGGAGCGTAGGATCGAGGCGCATAGGTACCGTGTCCACAGTCGTCCCATTATAGCTAAGCGGAAGTTTTGAGATACTGTGAAGCAGATTGCTTAAAAATTCTTGTCTAAGATAGACTCGTTTTAGATACTCAGCAAACCCCAGGAATTCGTCTACAGGACGAATTAGAGGTTATATTCGGGCACGAAGTAGACTTAGTCAGCCATCGGGTTATGGAGCGGAGTCACAATCGCTTCTGGCGGTCTAGCAGACTTAACTCGGAAGGTTGTTCATGAATGAGTGCGACCTAAACCCACAGGAAGGAGAGGAGAACCCATGATTGCAACTAACGCTAAACTCACCTTGCCGGAGTTTTGGGCACTCCCGCCTGCAGAAACAAACTTTGAACTCGTCCAAGGAGCAGCAGTCTCCAAAATGGCGGCGAAGAAATTTCATGCGGCGGTCCAAAAGATTGTCTTGCGGCTCCTAGACGACTGGAATCAAGGACACGCTTTACCTGAATGGTCCGTGACTCTACAGCGACAAGGTGAGGACTGGGTGCCTTGCCCGGATGTAACCTATATTGCCTATGCACGGTTGCCGGAGGATTGGTCAGATACAGCTTGTCCATTACCGCCAGACCTCGCCGTCGAGATTATTTCTCCTGGTCAGACGTTTGGGGAATTAGCCCAAAAAGCAGAGGACTACCTAATCGCCGGGGTGTACCGGGTGTGGGTAGTGGATACGCCGGCGAAGAGTCTTACCGTCTTTTATCCTGACCGTCCGGCTCATACCTATATTGGAGACCAGCTATTACAAGATGTCCATTTGCCAGGATTAGCTTTTACACCGCAACAGGTTTTTCAGCGTGGACGGATTGGCTGATACTGTTTCTGGCTGGACCCTTAGCAGCAAGCGACAAGCACAATTGGAGGATCTGGGCTAATGCGTTATGTAATTGTCAGCGAAAAGGGACCGACTAGCTACGGAGCCTACATTCCTGACCTGCTGGAATATGTAACGGTTGGAGAAACCTTGAGAGAGGTTAGAACACTCATCCATAAGGTGGCGGCTGGGCGTGCTAGCTTACAACGGATGTGACGCGCAGCTAAATCATGAGTCGTTGGTCCTTCGTCCTATTGGGCTTGCTATGGCTGGCTGGGCCTAGTCTGGCCCAAACCAATCTAACTGTGGGCATTGAGACGGTCACGACCAAAGTTAAGGAGCGGTTGGGGGATCAGGAGTTGCTCAAGGCGGCGGGGCTGACCGCGAGTGCCCAGAATCCTTTACTCCAACGCACCCTAGGACCATCCTTTGCCGGAACGCCCGAGGAGCGTGAGCGGGCCAAAGAGCAGTTCACCAGTGTGGTCGTGCTGGCAATTACCCAACAGAACCGTTTGGACTTCATCAGTGGGTTTGTCAAACAGATCCTTAGTAGTATGAGTAACCAAGAACCGGACCTAGACAAGTACCTAGAGATTTTACAAGAGCGTAACCCCGATATTGATTTCAAAGATCCCCAAGTGCTCAAAGTCCTGCGCGGTAATCTCGCCAGACTCACCAACAATTTTGCCGGACTCGCCGTCGAACCCAACTCCCTCGCACTCTTGGCCCTGGTTGAACCCGAATTCGCCGTCCAAGTCCAGCTTTATGCCCTCCAGACCCGGCTCGCTGACCGGGGCACCTGGGACCCAGAAGGGAATGACCGGCTCACCGCCCAGATTGCCAGCCTCGAAGACGCCCTCAAGGACCAGACCGGACCCACAGACCAACGGCTCATCCGTCTGCAAAACACCCTCAAAGCCCAAAACATCCCCATTCCCAGCACCCCAGCCGGGGGCCGCATCCTCGTTGACCAAAACTTCCAACGGCTAGAGCGAGTCCTGGCGGGTAAAGACCTACCCCTCACCCTACCCGTGGTCGAGCAGGACCGCACCGGGCTTATCTACAAAACCTTCAGCCGCTTGGACGAACGCATCCGCCAACTCGAAGCCATCCCCTAACCCATCATCTGATAGGCCAGATAGCCCTTGTAGGCCACATAACCCGCCAACAGCGTCAACAACCCGCTGAACAAAACCCGGATCACTTGGTCGGAGATTTGGGGTAAAAGCCGTGCCC
>NZ_JAAXLT010000128.1 GCF_013285555.1 Candidatus Cyanaurora vandensis
CCAAGCTGATGTTGATCCGACGCAACCCCGCCTGATAGAGATCCGCCGCCATGTGCTCTAACAGATAACCGTTAGTAGTAAGAGACACGTCCATGACCCCAGGCGTTTGAACTAATTGTTCCACCAGAGAAACCACCCCCCGGCGTAACAAAGGCTCTCCGCCCGTCAAGCGAAAACGGTTAATCCCCAAGGGCACAAAGACTCCACGGACTAGGTACAAAAGCTCAGTATCAGTCAGCGTTTCCTGACTTTGGAGGTAGGCGAGTTCTTCAGCCTCGGGCATACAGTAGGAACACCGGAAGTTACAGCGGTCAATCAGACTGATGCGTAGATAATTCACGGTGTTCATCGGCAACCTGGGACAGCGTAGACCCGTAAATAGGGTATGTATAGAGTTATTCTATCTCTGTCGCCCAACGATGCTTGCCATGAAGACCGTCCCTTTCCTGTGGTTACTGCTTATTGCTGTGAGTCCAATGGTCCTGGCTGCCCCGGAAGAAGCCGCTACCCAGACGGGTCCGGTGAAGACCGTGGACCAAAAAGCCGCTCTTTTGGAAGAACTTTCCTTTGTGAAGTCCGCTCCCCAAATCCAAAAAATTCCCATGTCCTACCGCATCGTCCCGATTTGCAACAAAGAGACAGAGAAGCTACTTAAAGAGATCAAGATTGAAAATGACCGCCGCCGCACTGCCGCCGTGGTCCTGACCACCCCGGCCCAACTCCCGCCCGCCCTGCGGACCGCCAATGGCTGTCCCCAATGCACCCGCGAAAAAGCGATGGGTACCTTTATTACGATTGAGTTCAGCAACTGGCTCAGGATGCTCCCCGAGTCACGCCGGGAAGAATTAGCCGGAGTCTGCGCGGAAATCTAAGTCAGCGCAAGGTAACGAACTCCTCCGCCACTGAGGGGTGAATCCCGATGGTGGTATCGAAGTCTTTTTTAGTCGCACCCATATTGAGGGCGATGGCAATCCCCTGGATGACTTCCGCCGCACTCGGACCCGCCATATGTGCCCCCAGCACCTTGTCTGAAGGGCTGTGGACTACCAATTTGACCAGGGTTTTTTCGGCGCGACCACTGAGCGTGTGATAGAGGGGGCGGAACTTGGCGCGAAAACAGCGCACCGCCTCCGGGCCGTACTTAATCATCGCCTCCGTCTCCGTCAGCCCGACCGTACCCAGTTCTGGCTGCGAGAAAACCGCCGTGGGGACGAGTTCTTGACTGATGGTCCGGGGATGGTTGCCAAACTCGGTATCAGCAAAGGCGCGGCCCTCCGCGACCGCCATCGGAGTGAGGTTGATGCGGTTAGTGCAGTCCCCGACCGCAAAAATATTCGCCTGAGTCGTCCGGCTGTATTCATCTACTTTCACCGCTCCGAGAACGGTTTCGACCCCGGCATTCTCTAGCCCCAGCCCCTCGACGTGGGGAACCCGTCCAATGGCGCACAACACCGCATCCACTTCAATCGGGTCGCCCTGAGAGAGGGTGATTACGAGTCCGTCATCCTTTTTCTCAATTTTTTCAATTAAGGTCGTGAAGCGCAGGTTAATCCCGTGCTGCTCCATACCATCGCGGACCATCGCCCGCAGGTCATCGTCAAACCCGCGCAACAGGTTATCGCCCCGGATGATTTGGGTCACTTCCGTCCCCAGACCATGCATGATCCCCGCGAACTCGACCGCGATATAACCCGCTCCTAGAACTGCGAGCCGACGCGGTTGCACGGGTAGGTGAAACATCTCATTAGAAGTAAGCGTGTATTCCATACCGGGGATTGCCAAGGGCCGCACGGGTATCCCGCCCACGGCAATCAAGACCTTGGCGGCGGTCACCTGGGTTTCGCCCACTTGCACTGTGTGATTATCCAGCAACGTCGCCCGCTGGGATAAAAGAGTGACCCCGGCCCCGGTTAGCCAGTGGGTATGGAGGTCGTTGAGCCGTTGGATTTCCTTGTCTTTAGCGGCAATCAGTCGGCTCCAATGAAACTGACCGGTAACCCCTTCCCAGCCGTAGCCCACGGCATCCTCGTAGTAGTCCGAAAAGTGGGAGGCATAGACCATAAGTTTTTTGGGAATACAGCCACGGATGACACAGGTACCGCCAATCAGGTCTTCTTCGGCCAGGGCAACTTTTGCGCCGTGGGCTGCGGCCCGCTTCGAGGCTGCCAGTCCACCCGACCCACCGCCAATCACAAAAAGGTCATAGTCAAAACCCATGGCTGCTCCTAGGTCACGTTTTTACTTTAACGCGCCGGTCTCGCCAGCACTGGGGTCGAGGGAGCGCAAGTAGACCCCCAGAATTTGTTCGCGGACTCGGTTGGGTGCATTCAAAAAGGACTGGAGCCGACTTTTGCATTCGGCTTGACGGCGCGGACTATCGAGCCCCAACAGACCCGCCAGGACCAAAGCACTGGCCTCCCGTCCCCTAAACCCCGCTGTTAGACCCGTCTCAAAAGCTTGCACATCTTGAATATAGGTCTGGAACCAGGGCAGGACTTCGACAAGCTCTGGGTCACTGAGCAGACAGATTTCGCGCAGGAGGTTGTTGAAGCTGATGTTGCAGGGAGCCATGGCAGAGGGAGGTAGAACGGGCACAAGAGGTTCCTCGGCGACGCTAATACCCCGTTGGGTCAACATCTCTTGAGCATAGGCCCGGATCTCGGGGTCCGTCGTTTCCTTGAGGACACGCTTGAACATAAAGATAGCCCGGTCTTCCTCGCCCTGGGCAACCATGCTGACCCCGAGCCAGAGGCGGGCGGCAACCTGGGTGGGGTCCTCCTCAAGTAATTGCCCCAGGACGGCGACCGCCCGCTCATAATCCCCAGCCTGATACGCGTTCATACCCTGTTCTAATGCGTCGCCCACAATTCATGCTCGTCAGTCGTCCTCATCATACGACTTGGGGATTCAACCTAGTCCAAAAGGCCATATCGGAGTGGTCTAACTATAGCGACTCAGGGGAACGGGCTCCAGCGTGGGCTTTGGAGCTTGGCGGACGGGGTTGAGCCACCGTTCAAGGAAACTAAATACCTGGGAGGAGAGTAAGGTCAGCGTTAGATAGACCAGAGCAACAGCGGCATAGATTTCAAAAGCCCGGTAGTTCCCCGCCACGATTAACTGACCGCGCCGAAACAACTCCTCAAAGCCAATCACCGCCACCAGACTCGTGTCTTTGAGCATCGTGATAAATTCATTACCTAAAGGCGGGATCATCCGCCGTACCGCCTGGGGAAAGATGACGTACTGCATCGTCTGGGTTGCATCCATCCCCAACGCTTGGGCCGCTTCTTTTTGGCCCGGGTCAATAGACTGAATCCCCGCCCGGACAATCTCAGCAATATAGGCTGCACTGTTGAGACTCAAGGCCAGCACCGCCGCCGCCAGTCGGTCAAAGGTAAAGTCCAGCCCAAACCCTTGAATCAAAGCCGGCAGCCCAAAGTAAATCATGAAAATCTGGACCAACAATGGCGTACCCCGAAAAAAATCAATATAAACCCGTGCCAACAGACTCACTGCCCGGTTCGACGAGAGCCGCCCCACCCCAATCAACGAACCCCCGGC
>NZ_JAAXLT010000129.1 GCF_013285555.1 Candidatus Cyanaurora vandensis
ACGCCCACCCCGCCCATCGCCTTTATTCGCCCCGGTCAACCCCGGATTGTGGCGATTGGCTCCTACATTCCCCAGACTGTCCTGACCAACGAAGACCTACTGGCTGAATTCCCCGATATCCCGAACGTAGATTGGATTGTCCAGCGCACGGGCATCCACCAACGCCCCGTCGCCCCCGCTAATTTAGATGTCGTTGAGATGGGCACCCAAGCCGCCCTCCGCGCCCTGAATCGAGCAGGCTTAGCTCCTCAAGATATCCACTGGGTCATTGTCGCCACCACTACGCCCCACCAAGTCATCCCGTCCACGGCTTGCTTAATCCAGGGCCGCTTGGGGGCACACCGCGCCGCTGCCTTTGATATTTTCGCCACCTGCTCGGGCTTCCTCTATGCTCTGACCATTGCCCAGGGAACCCTGACCGCCCAGCCCCACCTCAATATTCTGGTCGTCACAGCGGAAAAGATGCGCTCGGTGGTGGACCCCCACGATATGAACACGGCGATCCTCTTTGGGGATGCGGCGACTGCCTGTGTGGTCAGTACTCGTCCAGGACCCGGTTTCATCCTCGAAGAACTCTCGATCCACGCCGAAGCTGACACGACGGGCACGATTGTCCTCGCTCCCGAGCCGGGCTATCTCTTTATGGACGGCAGTTCGGTCTTTCGCACAGCGGTTCTACGGATGTCTGAGGTCTGTGAACAAGTCCGTCAAAACAACCATTTAGAATGGTCCGATATCGCCTGGGTCGTCCCCCACCAAGCCAATCTACGCATTTTGCAAGCCTTGGCCAAACGCCTCAAGATCTCCGAGAAGCGCGTCTTCTCCAACATCGAAACCCTAGGCAATACTTCTAGTTCGAGCATCCCGCTGTGTCTGGAGCAGATGGAACAACAAAAACTCCTCCTCCACAACCACAACCTCATCATTTGTGCCGTCGGCGGTGGCATTACCTACGGTGCCGGCTATCTACGTTACGTCCAGCGTTAAAGATCAACCGAAAACTCAACAAAACTTTTTCAGGAAAAATCAGGCCATCGGTATACTGACCTTACTGATATGATTCTACTTCTCCTGCAATAGACCTTCTGTGCTAATCACCTGTGGTAACAACTGAGTAAGCAACTCATGCTCATTTAATCACGACTTGCATGATTGATACAGGAACCGGAAACCTTAATCTGGCACGTGGGGCAGCGTGGCACGGCTCAGGAACTTGATACTCGGCATATCTAAGACGTTGGCATCGGCGGGGTTGACCTTGAGCAGGTGGTGGACCAGTAAGAGACTACTAATCGTCCAAGTCTGGTAGTAGCGGGTCTGCTGTCCGGTCCAGAGACCCGTGGGACCATCGAAATATTCCGCCCAACTCTGCTGGGGTAAACGTTCGAGCAGCAGGTCGTAGGCATCATGGAGGACTTCTTGGATACGGATCTGGACGCGGCGGCGGTAGTTCATCGTGCCCGGTTGGGAATGCCGTTGTTGATAACGGAGAGCCGCCACGGCTAGATACCACAACAGACAGGGCCAGTGTCCGCCATTGTGATAGCACCAGGGGAGATTTTTACGGTCGTATCCGGTCTTGGTCCGCCAATCCGCTTCCTCAAGGGGCGGATGGCAGATCCTCAGGGGCATCTGGGCCACTAGGTCCGTCCGGTTCTGGACGACGAGTTCAAAGAGACAGTGCTGCTGATAGGGGCTGAGGATATCGAAAATCGCGCCCAAACAATTGCCCAGGGTGAAAAACCGGAAGTCGGGCCGCCCAGTACGGATATTGCCGATGAGATAGCCGCCCTCAGTCCCCATCCAGTGCTGGAGCCAGTGCGGGATGGTCTCCGTCTGGATGTTGTACTCGTTGATGGCGGACTCCCCGTATTGCTCGGTGGGCCGCTGGCGGAGGACTTGGACGGTGCGGGTGTTGACCCAGTAGTGCTTGAGTAGATATTGTCTGAGCCGCTTGGCCCAGCTAATTGCCCGCTTAAATTGCTGGACTTGATGCTCGGTGAAACTGTCGGGGGCGGGCCGGGGCGGGGCATGGCTACTACTGCTGACACAGCCCTTACTAGCGAGGTCCAAATACAATAAACCCGCCGCACTCAACAAGGCCCCGTGTAATAGGGTCTGGACTTCCAGCGGTGCCCCCCAGACATCCAGCGGACGGTCAATCATGAAGGAGCCATCTGGAACTTGGAGGGTCGGCGCGTCGTGGAAGGAGGGCTGGAGGATGAGGTCCAAGAAGCGTTTAAGGCCCTGTTGAACGGAGGGTTGCAAGGCCCAAGCGCGGTCGCCGGTGTGCTGGACATAGATATGGGCCAAGATGGGCCACCAGAGCGTGGCATCCGCCGAGGCTACCCGCCCAATCGCCCGTTGTCCGTAGTCGGGGATGACCTTACCCTCAGCATTCTCAAAAAAACTGGTCGGGAAAATCCCGCAGGTCTGGAAGTTGGTACTCTGCAATCTCAGACAGGTATTGAGGAAATGTTTGACAATCTCTGACCGACCGTCCACCAGCAAGTAGATCATGACCGGGATATTATCGCGGATAAAAACTTCGGTGTAGTTGAGGTCATAGGTACCCACGGGCGGCGTAGGGGGAGCTTTGGCGCGTTTACCCCGGGCGTGGGGGATCTGGGGGATAGCCGCAATCGCCCCGACAAACTCCCCCCCACAACGGACTAAAGCCCGGTCCAAAAGGTCACGAGCCATCTGGATTACAGCTTGTTCACGGGATGGGGCCGGCGATTCGGGCTGAGTGGCGGGGGGGTCTAGGGATTTGACCATGGGGCCAAGGTTACCTGGGGTGAATAGTTGTTTAGACCGGAGGCGGCAAGGAGAGTTCCCTAGCACACTTGAGCCATTAGAACTCAGCGGAGCAGCTTAGGTCACTATGCCTAGGATATAGACCTTTATCTCACTGTGGGGTCATGTCCATTTGGGGTCCTGAACATTATGGTATAGGTGCACTACAAAACAACCGTCATGACCCTCTCGATGCGCCCCGAAATCAAAGTACCTGCCCGCGTCCAACCGCGTGTGACCTGTGCGTTAATTTCCGTGCACGGCGATCCGGCGGCTGAAATCGGTAAAGAAGGCGCGGGAGGCCAGAATATTTACGTGCGTGAGGTGGGCTTGGCCCTGGCACGGTTGGGCTACGAAGTGGATATGTTCACCCGACTCGAACACCCGGACCAAGCCCCAGTCGTCCACCATGCGCCCGGTTGCCGGACAATCCGTCTGGAGGCAGGACCTATGGAGTTTATTGACCGGATGGACCTCTATCCTTACTTACCCGCCTTTGCCCAAGCCTTTTTGGATTTCAGACAACAGCAGGGGCGCGACTATCAAGTAATTCACACTCATTACTGGGATTCAGCCCAAGTGGGTCTCTTGTTACGTGAAGAGATCTCTACCCCGATCGTCCACACCTACCACTCCCTCGGCTCCGTCAAGTACCAACGCACGAACGAATGGCACGAGAACGCCTCACTCCGCCTTGCTGTAGAACACGAAATCTTAGAATCCGCCGATTGCATCATCGCCACGAGTCCCCAGGAAGAAGAGGATATGCGCCGTCTAGTCTCCCAGCGGGGCCGGGTTCGGGTCATCCCCTGTGGTACAGATACCGAGCGGTTCGGGTTATTGAATCGTGCCCAAGCCCGTCAACAGTTGGGGATTGCCGAGAACAAGCGGATAGTCCTCTATGCCGGTCGTTTCGATGAGCGTAAGGGGATTGAAACCTTAGTCCGCGCCTGTGCCCCCTGGCGGGAAGACCCAGATTTTCAGCTTTACTTGGTGGGCGGCAGTCGGGCCGACGGGCCAGATGCGCGGGAGCGCGAGCGCATTGAAGGGATTGTGCGGGAACTGGGTTTAGAGAATATTACAACTTTCACGGGCCGGCTCTCTCAAACGGACCTAGCCCAGTACTACACCGCCGCCCAAGTCTGTGTCGTGCCCAGTCACTATGAGCCCTTTGGGTTGGTGGCAATTGAGGCAATGGCCTGTGCGACTCCGGTGATTGCCAGCGATGTCGGGGGCTTACGTTACACTGTCCAACCGGGCAGGACCGGGGAGCTTGTCCCACCTCGTAACCCCCAAGCCCTCACCCAAGCCCTCACCCGCGTCTTTGCCCAGCCCCAACAGTGGGCCGACTATGGACAAGCCGCTCGTCAACAGGTGGAAGCCCGGTTTAGTTGGTCTGGAGTCGCCCGCCAACTACAAAAGCTCTACGCGTCGTTAGCAATCGTCACCTCATGATCCTACTAGTTACGGACCTAGACCACACCCTAGTTGGCGATGACCAAGCGACCGCTGCCTTTAATAGTTGGGTGAAAAGTCAAGGTGAACAGGTCAAACTGGTCTATGCCACGGGCCGTTCACTGACCTCGGCCCAGGGTTTACAACGGGAGAAGACGCTTCTGGAGCCGGATTATTGGGCAGTCAGCGTGGGGACTGAAATTTATCATCAAGGTGAACTTGACCTCACTTGGGCGGCCCAGCTTGACCAAGGTTGGGACCGCGCCCGCGTAGTGCAGATTACCACCCAGTTCCCGCAACTCAAACTTCAACTAGCCACGGAACAACGACCCTGGAAAGTCAGTTTCACCCTGGTTCCTGGGGATGCCGACTGGATTATGGGTGAACTTACCGCGCAATTCCAGTCGTCGAGACTCGCCGCCCAACTCATCTACAGCAGTGACCGAGACCTGGACATCTTACCTAAACAAGGGCATAAGGGCCACGCCGTCACCTATCTACAAAACCTTCGCCAAGTCCCTGCTGAGCAAACCGTCGTCTGTGGTGATTCGGGTAATGATTTAAGTATGTTTCAGACTTCAGCGCGGGGGATTGTTGTGGGAAACGCGCAACTGGAGCTACGCCAATGGGTTCAGACCGCCGACCAACACCGTCACTACCTTGCTAAGCAATCTCACGCCTGGGGAATTCTAGAAGGCTTAGCTTATTTTTATCCATCTCATTTTCCGCCCCAAAATAGCCCCTTTCAAGCCCCTAAGCAGGTAGGAGGTTTAAACCGTTCATCGTTATATAGATTTTCCAACTAGGACTAGGTTTCAGGGCTTGGACTTGATAAATTACCTGCTTAAGTGTTAATGACGACCAAGAATAGCCGTAGCAAGCATACGTAAAATCTCGAAGATGCTAGGTAGGACCTAAGACCTCGCGCACCTTAAACCCGGCGTTTGAGGATGAGGACAGCGAGGGGGGGGATGACGAGGTTTAGGGAGTGGGGTAACTGATGACAGGCGATGGCATCGGTCTGACGACCGCCCATGTTCCCTTTACCACTGCCCCAATAATCTCCAGCATCACTGTTGAGGAGTTCTTGATAGAAACCAGACTCTGGGACTCCGATACGATAATGGGGATGAAACTGGGGCGTGAAGTTGCAAACGATAACCATATGTTCTGTCCCACTCCGGCGAATGAAGGCGACGACACTGTTGGCGATATCATGGCAGTCAATCCAACTAAACCCATCAGGATGATAGTCATCACGCCAGAGACAAGGCTCCTGGCGGTACAATTCGTTGAGGTCGGCGACATAGTGCTGGAGAGCACGGTGGGCGGGTTGTTCAAGGACGTGCCAATCGAGACTACTTTGATAATCCCATTCGCGCCACTGGCCTAGTTCCATGCCCATGAAGAGACTTTTTTTACCGGGATGACCGTACATGTAGCCCAGGAGCGTCCGCACATTCGCCATCTTTTGCCAAAGGTCTCCAGGCATTTTATTGATGAGTGAACCCTTGAGATGGACGACTTCATCATGGGACAGGGCGAGGACATAATTCTCGGCGGTGATGTAAGTAATCGAGAAAGTCATCAAGTTGTGATTGTAGGTCCGCAGGCCGGGTTCGGTACTGAAATAGGCCAACGTATCGTGCATCCAACCCATGTTCCACTTCAAGTTGAACCCCAGGCCCCCTTTATCCACTGGAGCAGAGACTGAAGGCCAAGCTGTGGATTCCTCGGCAATCATCAAGATGCCGGGATGATATTTGAACAGGAGGGTGTTTAATTGGCGTAAAAAGTCAATCGCTTCTAAATGTTCACGTCCGCCCTGCTTGTTGGTGAACCAGGACCCGTCCGGGCGGTCATAATCGCGATAGAGCATGGCAGCCACGGCATCTACCCGAATGCCGTCAATATGATATTTATCAAACCAAAACAGTGCACTGGCAAGTAAAAAGTTACGGACTTCATGGCGACCATAGTTGAAAACTAAGGTACCCCAGGTCAGGTGTTCCCCGATGCGGGGATCATCGTATTCGTAGAGAGCGGTCCCGTCGAATTGTCTCAGGCCATGGGCATCTTTGGGAAAGTGAGCAGGTACCCAGTCGAGGATTACCCCAATCCCGGCTTGGTGGCACTGGTCCACGAAATACATGAAATCTGTAGGGGAGCCATAGCGAGCCGTGGGTGCGAAGTAGCCCGTCACCTGATAGCCCCAGGAGCCATCAAAGGGGTATTCCGTGATGGGCATCAGTTCGATATGGGTGAAGCCCATATCCTGCACGTAGGGGATGAGGTGTTTGGCGAGTTCGCGGTAGGTGAAGAAGCGATTCTCCTCCTCAACCACCACCCGCCAGGAACCGAGGTGGACTTCATAGACCGCAACGGGCCGCTCGTGGGGCTGCTGGTGTTGGCGTTGGTTGAGCCAAGTCCGGTCGCCCCAGGTGTAGGTACTCAAGTCAGCAACGACGGAGGCGGTACGGGGCCTAAGTTCCTGATGGAAACCAAAGGGGTCAGCTTTCTCATAGATATGACCCGCTTGGTCCTTAACTTCATATTTGTAGACCTCACCCACCTGCACACCAGGGATGAATAGGGTCCAGACCCCGGAGTGATCGAGGTTGAGCATCTGGTGGGCACGTCCATCCCAGTGGTCAAAGTCACCAATCACGCTGACATTACGCGCATTGGGTGCCCAGACTGCGAAATAAACCCCGGCAACTCCCGCCAGGGTAAGGGGATGGGCACCGAGTTTTTCGTACAAATAATGATGATTGCCCTCACCAAAGAGATACAGGTCAAAGCCCGTCAGCAGATGGTCTCGAAAGGCGTAGGGGTCATGGAGCAAACGGCTCTCTCCCCCCTCATCCACCACCCGGAACTGGTAGCTGAAGGGCGGACGGTCTAGGACGGTCTCAAAGAAGTCGGGGCTGTGGTCATTCTGGAGTGGGTACTCAGTCCCATGGGCCAAGTTGACCAAGAAAACCTCGCGGGCCTGAGGCTGAACCGTCCGCACCGCCCAGTGTTTGCGCCCCGCATTCTCATACAAGTGCGATCCTAGGACCCCAAAAGGGTCGGGATGTTGATTGTGAACCAGCAACTCGACCTGTTCTGCTGAGAGAGCTGTCATGTACCGGACCATCGTGAGTAGAACCTAGCTCAACTTGTCAGGTCAACGGGTGTTTAGCGCAAGCTGTCACTATTTTTTAACTTTCATGGGCAGAATTCCCGCTTCCCCTTGCGGTACCACGTCAGAGCCGTACGAGTCGTTAGTAACAGGCAGCACTGAGTACGGCTATCGCTTCAAACATGAGTTGACAATGAAACTCCCTACCACCCAGAAGACCTCGGCCCGCTCCAGATCTAGGGGGATGATATGGTCGGAGTCCTTGAGCCAATGCAGGATTTTCACGGGGCTGGGGAGGGTGTCATAGAGGTATTGGGCACCGGCTGGGTCTACCACCGAGTCGCGGCGGGACTGAATAATTAGGGTGGGGACTTGGATTTGAGGGAGTTCTTGGCGGACGATTTCTAGGAGGGCGATGGCACTGCGGACGGATGCCAGATTAAAGGTGGGGAGGAAAGCGACTTTTTCAGCTTCCCGACGCATTACCTCATCACGAATGGGCAAGCGCAACCTGGGTACATCTTGAATCCACCAACCCACACTAAACAGGAGCCGCTCCAGCGGTAAGGGCACATACCAGGGCCGATAGAGTCGGGCAATGTAGGGCGCAAGGAGCACTAATTTCGCTACCGGACGCTGTGCTGCGAGATGCAGAGCTAGCGGACAACCCGTGGAGAAACCCACCACAGTTACGGTGGAGTGACATTGCTGGAGTTGGTCAAACGTGTCCTGGACATGTCCATACCAAGCCTGCCAAGTCGAGTCGGGCATCCGGGGTAGGGCCAGATCATGACCGGGATAGAGGATGGCTTGGACCGTTAACCCCTGCTGGTGGAGAGCTTGGCCCAACAAGCTGAACTCATAAGCTCCCCCACCAAGTCCATGCAGCAACAGACAGGCATGGTCAGAACCAGATAGGAAAAATGGCTCATTACTTGACACTCCCACGTCTAAAGACCGTGGGATTCTTGTTTCCTAGAGTCAGCTTGCTCATTAAGAGTTACCCCCTGATGAGTAGCGGCTGTTCTCTCCACAAGCGTTACGTTTCCCAGTGCCCCTGGGTACGACTTCAATCCTGCTGCCAAGATATTCAAGGCTGCATTGTGGTCACGGTCTAGTACACAGCCACACTGACAAGTGTGAGTGCGCGTAGACAATGACTTTTTCACA
>NZ_JAAXLT010000130.1 GCF_013285555.1 Candidatus Cyanaurora vandensis
GGGTGAGGCGGTAGATGACGGGTTTGGGGATGGGACCGCCGCCTTGGGTTGCGCCCCGGTTAGTGCAGTTGCGGACATCGGTGATGAAGTTTAGGAGGAAATCAGTCTCTTGGGGCGGGGTCCAGTCAGGACAGTAGGCGTGGAGGTAGTGCCGTCCGTCGCGTTGGATGAGGGCAATCGGCTCGACGGTGTGTTCTCGGTAGTCCTCGGTCTCCTTGCGTCGGTAGTGAAACTGAACTACTCCCCGGCGGTTGAGTTTGGGTTTGAGGAGTTGAATTAGTTCGCGGCCTGGGGGCGGTTGGTCGGGGTAATCGTGGATGACTTGGGTGGCTCCCAGGAGGAGCGTCAATTGTTCACGGGCTGGGTGGGGTAGACAGAGCAGGAGTTGATTTAGGGCGGTGGCGAGGTCTTGGTCGGCGGCTGCCGCGCTAATGAAGGCCTGTTGTTGGGCCAAGCTCAGGGGGATCGTCAGGGGGTGGGCCTGGAGAAGGTAGCCCTGCCGACCCGCCTTGGGAATCGTGCAGCCCCACTGCCGTAGACAATTCACATCCCGCATCAGTTGGACATTGGAGTAGGTCCGTCCGATGGTGGGGTCCGCCAGACAGCGTTCGTTGAGTTGCGCGAGGGTGCAGGGTTGTGCCAGGAGGGCCTTGAAGATCATCAGGACCCGGTAGGAGGCGAGATCAAGGCGGGGCGTGGACATAGCAGACTCATCAGGCACAACTATCCTATCTGGACAGAACGTCGGCAAGCTTTAGGTTTAGGTTGAAGCAATGGAAATTCCGATTGCCGCGCTCAATCAATACGATTATTGTCCGCACCGTTGTTGGCGGATGTTCTGTCTGGGTGAATTCGTGGACAACGTCTATACCCTGGAGGGCACTTTTCTCCATACCCGCGCCGACAGTGGGGTTTTCACGACGGTGGACGGGGTGGCGCAGTACCGCAATGTGGACCTTTATTCCGCACAACACGAGTTGGTTGGTAAAGCAGACTTGATTGAGCACAGGGCCGGGGCTTGGCTGCCGGTGGAATACAAGCGGGGCGGGCGCGGCAAGTGGGGTAATGACCGGATTCAGGTCTGTGCCCAGGGTCTTTGTCTGGAGGAGATGTTGCAGACGGTGGTCAGTCATGGGGCCATCTTTTACGCGGCCTCGGCCGGACGAGTCGAATTCGCGCTTGATGAACCTCTACGGGCGGAGACTCTGGCGGTCATTGCGCGGGTGCGGACCCTTTTCACCCGGGGCCAGGAACCCCCCGCCCACTTGATGCCCCGCTGTCAGGGATGCAGTCTACAAGCGGCTTGTTTACCGACCTTGGGGGAGCGGGTCGCTCGTTACCGGGAGCAGTGGGAATAATGGGCACAGTTTATGTCACCTGTGAGGACAGTATCCTCAAAAAGTTAGATGAACGGCTGGTCATCGTCGGGCCGGAGCGCAATGTGATCCTGGATGTGCCGTTATTGCGGGTGGAGGCGGTCTTGGTCTACGGGCGGGCAACGGTGACCCCGGCCTTGGTGATGGACCTGTTGGAGCGGCGGATTCCTTTAACTTTTTTGAGTGTGTTTGGACGTTACCTCGGTTGTCTCCAGCCGGAACTCAACAAAAACAGTCCCCTCCGCACCGCCCAATGGCAACTCACCCAACAACCAGAACGAGCGGTAGCGGTGGTCCGGGGCTTCATCCGGGGGAAGCTCGCCAATTACCGCATCGCCTGTCAACGTGCCCAACGGGACCACGGAATAGATTTAAGCGGTGCGGTCATCGGCTTGGCCCAAGCGATTCACCATTTAACTACGACGAGCCAAGTGGACCAGTTGCGCGGACACGAGGGCAACGGTAGCCGGATCTACTTCCAGAGTCTGCCCCAACTCCTCCGCAATCCGGCTTTTACTTTTAGCCAACGAGTGCGCCGTCCACCCACGGACCCGGTGAACGCCCTGCTCAGTTTTGGCTATGCCCTGCTCCGCCACGAGTGCCAGAGTATGCTCAATATCGTCGGCTTCGATCCCTATCGCGGGTTGTTGCACTGTGAGCGGTATGGTCGTCCGAATCTAGCTCTGGACTTGATGGAGGAGTTCCGGCCCTTGGTGGTGGATAGTGTGGTTTTAGCGACATTGAACCGGGAGATCCTCCAGCCGACGGACTTCACGGTGGAGGCTGTCAGTGGCGCGGTGCGGTTGACCGATGGGGGGCGCAAGGTTTTTTTGAAACAATATGAACAACGGCTGAACGGGACTTTTAAGCATCCGGTCCTCCAGAAACAATGTAGTTTTCGGCAGGCAATTGAATGGCAGGCCCGTCTTCTGGCAAAGTTCGCCCTCGGGACGACAGACCAGTACCCGCCCTTAATTTTGAAGTAAGGTGTTCGTCATCATCGCCTACGACATCAGCAACGACCGCCGCCGTACCCGTATCCACAAAACGCTCAAGTCCTACGGCACTTGGACGCAGTTCAGCTTATTCGAGTGCCGACTGACTGAACAGGATTACATCCGCCTCCGCCAACGCTTAGCCAAACTCCTGGACCCTGAGACGGACGCGGTACGGTTTTATTTTGTGTGTGCCAGCTGCGAAAAAAAAGTAGAACTCCTCGGCAAACCTCTCCCGCCCGCTCTCGATGAACCCATGTTCGGCGAATGAGCTTCTGAAGGTCACGACGAGTTTCTGTAAGGTCAATCGGGCTACGAGAAGAGCCAAGTAGTTATCTATTACCCTCATGCCAATGGGGGATAGAGAGCAACTAAAGCACACTATAGCAACCCTACAGAAATTGTAAAAAGAGTCATGGTGCTCAACCACCGCCCCCAACCC
>NZ_JAAXLT010000131.1 GCF_013285555.1 Candidatus Cyanaurora vandensis
GACTCTAAATGGACAGGGAGGGCAGGTAAGACTGGTTCGCCAGCACAGCCCGTTGAGCTGTCAAGAATCACCGCTCCTTCAGGACGGTGAGTATGTCAAGACACTCCGTTTTATCTGGTAGCGGTCGGAATCCAATAGGACGTGATAAGTCCCCCAAGGACGCGCCACGAGGGGATGGGTGCGCTGGGCATCAAACATAGTATTTCCTGACAGAATTTTGGGTAAGTCCGCACAATTTAGGCGGTCACTGCTCTATCCCTGGAGATAGGTTCCCCGGCCTGGGTTGGAGGGGAGGGACCTCTTGCGACAGACGACCATCTTCCATGTCAATAATCCGGTCAGCAATATCTAAGATGCGATGATCGTGGGTCACGAGTAGAATTGTGCAGTTCTGCTCCTTGGCTAACTGTTGGAGGATTGCCACGATATCCCTGCCTGATTGTTTATCTAGGGCAGCCGTGGGTTCATCCGCCAGGATCAGTTTGGGCTCTCCCGCCAGTGCCCGCGCAATCGCTACTCGTTGTTTTTGTCCCCCGGAGAGTTCACGGGGATAGCTATGGCTAAAACGTTCTAAACCCACGGCGGTAAGTAGCTGTTTGATACGTGTATCGGCTACTTCAGCAGTAACGTCGTGGAGTTCGAGAGCTAGCTCAATATTCTGATAGACCGTGAGGAAACTCAAGAGATTGTGGGCCTGGAAAATGTAGCCGATGTTCCGGCGTGCCAAGGTCATCTGTGCTTGCGTAGCGTTTAATAATTCACAACCCAACACCTTTAAACTGCCCGCTTGGACTGAGCGCAGACTTCCGATGAGGGTGAGCAAGGTAGTTTTTCCTGACCCAGAAGGGCCAGTCATGAGGACAATCTCACCTGCATGGATTTCCAGATTGATGTCAAATAAAACCTGCTTGCGTGAACCCTGCTGATAATAATGATTGAGACTATTTACAGAAATAGTCGCTTCCTGGGTCTCATGGTCAGGGAAGAGATTCATCCATGCCTCCTAGTAAACATCCGCCGGGTCAGCTGTCTGCAACTTACGTACAGCTACCGTCGCTGAAACTAAACACATGACAAGTGTGAGGACAAAAACAAATAGCACGCGCCCTAGATCCATGGTCATCGGTAAGAGCGTTGCCCAGTGAGTAACCTGATAAAAACCCAGCGCAATGAGGACCCCAGGGATAAAGCCCAATGTTGCCAGGATGAGGGATTCTTGATACACAACCATCAGTAGGTAACGGTCGTGGAAGCCCATGGCCTTGAGGGTGGCGTACTCGGGTAAGTGCTCGGTGACATCACTGTAGAGAATCTGATAGACGATGACGGCCCCGACAATAAAAGCAATAACCACCCCGAGGTCAAACGTATAACCGACCGGCGTACTGGTATTCCAGAAGGCAACTTCGGCCTTTGCGTAATCTTCTTTAGTGAGGACCTTGACATCCTTGGGCAAATGTAATTCCACCTGAGCTAGGACCTGTTGAACGTCAGCTCCTGCTTCGAGTTTAAGCACACCTACATCAATCAAGCCCGGTTGGCGAAATTCAGCTAGACGGAGGAAATTTAGATCACTGGTGATTAAATAAGCATTGATTCCAAAGGTCGGACTAAGTTGGAATAGCCCCTTAACCTTAATCCGACGTTCATCCACCTCAGTCTGAATCAGGTCGCCCGCTTGAAAATATTGAGTAATGGGTCCAAACTCCTGGCGAGAACCCCGATTAAAAAGGACCGTGTCTGGCTCCCGTAGTTGCTGGCGGTTAGCTTGTACCCCAGGGAGGTTCATGACTTGGTGTTCAGGATTGATCCCGATGGCAAAGATATCCCAGATTTGATTATTGTCAGGATTACGCCATTGGATGAAGTTGAGATAGACCGGACTGATGGACTGGACGCCAGGTACTCCAGCCATGGCATACAAACGTCGTTCGGTGAAGCGGTCTAAGGAGATTAAGGAGCGGTAGCGACTACTGAGCATAATCAGTTCACCATTTAAGCTCTGGTGGAACTCGACGGCACTACTGAACAAGGCCCCCCGGAATCCCAACTGGAGGAACATCAGGACCGCCGCAAAACTAATCCCCGTTACCGCAACGAGTAGCCGTGCCCACTTTTGCCGTAACTGTAACCAAGCCAGGAATAGCGGTCTCTTCTGGCGCGGACTCGTTGCCCGGTAATCTGTTTTCATAACGGCCCCCTCAATTATTGACATCAATCACAACTTGAATACTCAAATTAGTTAAGCCAGCTACCCTACGGCTCGATTCTGGGTTTAACCTCACTTTCACTTCGACTACGCGGGCATCGAATTGAGCAGCCGGGTCGGTATTAAGTACGTCTTGCTTGCTAATTTCAAGACCCACTTCAGACACAGTGCCCTTCAATACCGTGGTAAAAGCTTGGTTGGGACTCGTAACCGTGGCGGACTGCCCCAGTCGTACCCGGTTTACATCCAATTCATAGACCTCAGCCACCGCCACCATGCGCTCCGTCTGCCCCAGGTTAATTACCCCTTGGTTGCCCACAAGTTCGCCGGGACGGGTATGGATTTTAAGTACCTGTCCAGCCTGAGGAGCGCGGACCACCGCTAACGCCAACTCCGCCTGTGCCCGGAGGACCGCCGCTTGCGCCTGGGCGACCTGTGCCCGTGCTAGAGCCAAATCTACAGGACGCACTTCAACGATCTGCTCAAGAGTGGCGGTAGCTTCAGCGATCTGCTGTTGCTTAGTGGAGCGAATTCGGTCTAGTAGGGCGCGGGCTTCGCTGAGACTTTCACGCACGGTGTCGGCTAGTAAATGCTTGTTATCGCGTAGAGAGGCCGCGATGGCCCCAGTTTCGTACAGTTCTTGGTAACGGCGGTCTTCTAATTGGGCATAGGCTAGCTCGGCTTCGAGGCGACCCATGGTTGCGGCTTGGGCCATGGTCTCAGTTCGTAGCTCCGCCTGTAAACGGTCTACCACATGGGTCTGCGCTTGGATCTGTCCGAGCTTCGCCCCCGCTGCGACCTGCTGTAGACCTGCCACCGCGACCGCCCCTGCTTGCTGTGCCTCCTTGAGAGCGGCTTGACGACGGGCATAGGTATCGAGGACGGCAATCACCGTTCCCTGCCGGACACGCTCGCCCTGCACGACCTTGAGACTTTCTACCCGCGCTCCATCTAGGGCGGTGGGTGCAAAGACTTGGACCACTTCGCCCTCGGGTTCCAAACGCCCAAGGGCAGCAACCCGGTCGAGAACTACGGGGGTTGGTTGTACTGGTGGGGGATTGTTGCTGTCCACTCCGGCTGCACGAACGATTAAAAAACCGCCGACTAAGGCAAGCCCCGCCAGCAGAAAGCGGGGACCACCACTAGACCAAGAAACCGCCATCGGATTCGCCCCTGTTATTGACTCAAGTATTTGTATTCAAAAAATTGAATACAAGTAAAGTGTATACTCGAATTATTAGCTGTGTCAAGGAACGATGGCTCTCAAACACACCCTCCTCGCCTTCCTTGCTCGTCAGTCCTTGAGTGGTTACGAAATCGCTAAAGAGTTTGAGGAAGGATTTGGGAGTTGCTTCTGGAAGGCAAGCCAACAGCAGATTTATGCTGAACTCGCCAAACTAGAGCAGCAAGGGGAGATTAGCTACGAGGCGATTCCCCAACTAGGACGGCTAGACAAAAAAATTTACTCCCTCACGCCCCAGGGTCAGCAGCATTTGGTGGACTGGTTGCAGCGACCTACAGAACCCACGGTCATCCGAGAGGATCTAGGGGTGATGGGGCTGGCAGGACACCTGATTCCGCCCCAAGCGGTGGTCCGCGAACTAGGACGCAGGCGTGCCCTCCATGCGGAGAAGTTACGCCAGATGCAAACCCTGACCACAACCTTGCCTATGGGATCACCTGAATCCAAAGACCTCTATATGCACCTCATCCTGCGGCGAGCAATCCGTTATCAAGAAGATTGGGTAGCTTGGTGTGATGAAGCCCTGCAGGCGATAGCCCAGCATGGATAACAGTTCGGTCATCATCATCTACATCCAGAAGGTTGGTCTATTCGCCCACATCCTGAAGCAATGCATCAATTAAACTAGGGCGGATGTAGATTCCTTGAATACGCAATTGCTCAACATATACTCTAACCTCACCAATTAAGCCTGCTTTTTTCGCCCGCCGTAAGATACCAAGAGTTCCGATCCGACGAATCCCTAAACGTTCAGCAACCCGTCGCGCTTGGGCATCATCCAAAAATACTGTACTGCCAATTATAGATTGAGCTAAGGCAATGGCTTCAGCTTCCTCGCGATCGAGTAAGATCATTAGTGGCTCTAAGGTTGAGGCTTCTGGAGTTTGTATCTTCAGCCCATCTACTTGACTAATAGCTTTTGCGCTAGGTAAGCCTTTGCCCTGTACAGTCACCTCATCCCATACGGCTGGCGGTAGTAATATTTTTTGATACAGTTGGGGTAACAACTCCAGTTGATCAATAATCGCTAAGGAGATGAGCGGACTACTATCAGCAATAATGATGGGGTTAGTCATCGCGCAATTCATCGGTCATCTGGTCGTCGTCTAAGTTGATGATGGGAATCTGTAAACGCCCTAGTTCATATAGGAAATGGGGCTTGTCCATCTGGCAGAAGGCGGCAGCTTTACCCAAGGATAGACGGCGTAGCTCGAATAGCTTGACTGCGAGTAAGAAGGCTAACTCTGCTTCTAAGGCTAGGGGAGATTTACCGGAGGTAATGAGTAGGTCATCGGGATAGGGAAGAGACAAGGTGTGCATGGATTCACGTTTTCCTGATGTGATGTTGGCGATTTGGTCCCTAAATTTTACCCCAACCCCTAAAGCTACGCCCCACGTACCTATTGGGTAAAAGCGTAAGATCTAAACGTCTTGCTTTTTTCGTCTTGGTCCCCTGTTCATGGGAAAGATTGGATAGCTTGGTGTGATGAACCGCTGTAAACGATAGCCCACCATGGATGACAATTCGGTCATCCTCGTCTACACTAAGCCCGACTGCCCGCTCTGCCAAGGACTGATTGCCCGTTTACAGGAGATTCAACCGGCCTTGGCCTTCACCTTGGAGTTACGCCAGGACTTATCAGAACGGGTTCCCCGATTGGTGGTGAATGGACGGCCTTTCCCCCAGCCCC
>NZ_JAAXLT010000132.1 GCF_013285555.1 Candidatus Cyanaurora vandensis
CGCACGGGTACTAGGTCGAGATCTAGTGAAACCCCGACCCCGCCCTTCGCCGCCATCGCACAGGTCGAGCAGGTCAACCCCGCCGCCCCCATGTCCTGCGCCGCCACCACGGCCCCAGTCTGGAAGGCTTCGAGACAGGCTTCAATTAACAGTTTCTCTAGGAAGGGATCGCCCACCTGTACCGCCGGGCGGTCTTTCTCCGATTGGTCGCTGAGCTCCGCACTGGCAAAACTAGCCCCGCCCATCCCGTCGCGCCCGGTGGTGGACCCGACATAAATAACCGGGTTGCCGACCCCCTTGGCCCCGGATTTCATGATCTCCGGCAGTTCCATCAAGCCAATGGCGAGGGCATTCACTAGCGGATTGCCGTCATAGGTCCGGTCAAAGTAGACTTCACCCCCGACGGTGGGCACGCCCACCGAGTTACCATAACCGCCAATCCCAGCCACAACCCCACCGATAATGAAACGGTTGCGGTCGGTGTCGGGAGGACCAAAGCGGAGTGAATTCAAGAGGGCAATCGGTCTGGCTCCCATGGTGAAGATATCGCGCAGGATACCGCCGACCCCGGTGGCGGCTCCCTGATAGGGCTCGACGGCGGAGGGGTGGTTGTGGGACTCGATTTTGAAGGCAATCCGTAAGCCCTCGCCAAAATCTACAACCCCGGCGTTCTCGCCCGGTCCGACCAAGACTCGTGGCCCGGTGGTGGGGAAGCCCTTTAGTAAGGGTTTGGAGTTTTTGTAACAGCAATGCTCAGACCACATGACCCCGAACATCCCGAGTTCATTGGGATTGGGGGCGCGGCCCATCAGTTCACAAATGCGGTCATATTCACCGGGGGTCAGACGTTGGGCCTTGATCTGGGCGGCTAAGGAATCGGTAAGGGGCACAGGCGTTCCAGGTTAACGGTTCGATTGTACCTATAGAAAACACCGTAAAACCCACGCGCTTTAGCCGTGGGATATAAGATGCGTGAGCCGCTGGGCGAACAAAGGATTTAAGCTGGCGACCTCAGGTTAAATAGGTTATAATCCAGGCATGTTAGTCCTTGAGTCAAAGTTAGTCGCCGCCCCTGAGCAGTTCGCCTTAATTGATGAGGCGATACGCCCTTTCCAATTCATTCGCAAAAAAGCTTTGCGCTACTGGATAGATACTAAGGGAGCCACCAAATATGACCTCAACAAACAGTGTGCGATTCTTGCCAAAGAGTTTGCGTGGGCTAGTAAACTAAACTCAATGGCGCGTCAATCAGCAGCAGAACGCGCATGGGCAGCAGTTTCCAGATTCTTTGATAACTGCAAGAAAAGCACTCCAGGCAAAAAAGGCTACCCTAAGTTTCAGAAAGATAACCGCTCCGTTGAATATAAAACTACGGGATGGAAACTATCGGATGACCGTAGATTCTTAATGCTAACCGATGGGTTCGATATCGGTTAGCTCAAACTACTCGGCACTAGAGATTTAACTACTTATAGCAAAGAACAAATCAAGCGTGTCCGCTTAGTGCGTCGGGCCGATGGCTACTATGCTCAATTCTGTGTTGATGTAGAACGCAATGAAGATTTGACCCCCACCGGCAAGACGATTGGCTTGGACATGGGGCTAGAAAGTTTTTACACTGACTCTAATGGGGTCAAGGTAGAAAACCCGCGTTACCTCCGTAAAGCTGAAAAACAGCTAAAACGGGCGCAGCGTCGGGTATCTAAAAAAAGCCAAAGGCAGCAAGAATCGTATCAAAGCGAGGAAGCGGCTGGGCCGTCAACACTTGAAAGTCTCCAGGCAGCGTAAAGATTTTGCCATTAAAACGGCAAGGTGCGTAGGGGTCCGGCACCGGACCCCTGTCCAGTCTAACGACTTGGTTGCTATTGAAGACTTGAAAGTGCGTAACATGGTCAAAAATCATTGTTTGGCTAAATCCATCAGTGATGCGGGCTGGTCAATGTTCAGACAATGGCTTGAGTACTACGGCAAAGTGATGGGGCGGATAGTAATTGCTGTCCCACCCCATTACACCAGTCAAGAGTGTTCTAGTTGCCATGCCATTGTTAAAAAGTCGCTGTCTACGCGCACCCATACCTGTATCTGTGAATATGTATTGCACCGCGACCACAATGCAGCATTGAATATCTTGGCATCAGGATTGAAGTCGTACCCAGGGGCACGGGGAAACGTAACGCTTGTGGAGAGAACAGCCGCTACTCATCAGGAGGTAACTCTTAATCAGCAAGCTGACTCTAGGAAACAAGAATCCCACGGTCTTTAGACGTGGGAGTGTCAACACATACTGGACCTAGAGCTTGTCCTCGATCAGGGTCTCCTAATTCAAACGGGTAGCGGGGGAGGCTAGGATGGAACGTCTGACCGTGTTACCCATGCAACCGCGCCGTATTGCCCGTGAATTGGCCCTCCTCTGTCTCTCCCAGCTGGAGACCCTCTTGGCGAACCGGGGGCGCGTCCCCAAACGTTTTGCTGAACCCGCTGTGACCGACCGCGAACTGCAAGAGATCCTGGTCATAGCCGTCCGGTTCCTCCGCGAGGAGTGCGACGAATCCCTCAAACAAGCCAGTGTCCAACTGCAACAGAGCCACGAGCAGCTCCTCCAGAGTGATATCGGAGCCAGGGATGTGGCGAGTGCCCGCGAAAAAGTCCAACAGGCCATTCAGACGACGGAGCAGGCGATTAACGGCTTGGGCGGGATCTTGGACCTCCCGGAGCGGGTGATGCTTGCAGACCATAGTGAAGTCCGACTTTTCACCTTGGCCCTGATTGAGGCTTACCGGACCCACCAAGAGAAAGTGAACCGGATTATTCAAGCTTCCATGGTCGGTTGGCAACTAGACCGCCTCGGACGCATCGAACAGGACCTCCTCCGTCTAAGTGTGACGGAACTAATCGCTTTCCCGGAGATCCCAGCGAAGGTCAGTATCTCGGAGGCCGTCGAACTGGCTAAACGCTACGGCAGTGACTCGACCCCGCCCTTTATCAATGGCGTCCTCCGCCGGGTCCTCGACACCCTTGGGCCTAAATCCTAAACACTAATGTTAAGCTCAGGATCGTGACTAAGTGGGTCGGATTAATTAAACAGGTCAGGTTTAACACAATAGTCTCCCGCTACCAACCCAACCACTAACGTCACTTCAACCGCGTACGTCTTATCCACCAGCACAAGTACTGAAAGTTAAGAATAAATCAGGACTTACGCAAGAGCCATCGGAACAGAAGGGTGCTTGAGTTGGCGTGGTGGGTAAGTCTAGCTCCCGGCTTCCTGCCAGCGTTCGGTACAGGAAATATTGGCGGTGAGGCGCACGGCACCCACGTCAATGGCGGGACTAGGTTGGGTGAGGGGTTCGAGGGCGGCGAGGAGGGGACCGAGGGAATGCCCGCCGGGACTTTGTTGTAACTGGTCATGGAGGGCACCCAACCGTTGCCAAGCCGTATAAAGCTGACTGAGGGAACGTTCTACCCGAGCGGCCCACTGGAGAAGGTCGAGGGTCTGGGCAAGGACACCAAGGCGAGCGGCTTCACCTAGGGCTTCACGGGCAAGGGCGGCTTCCGTCAGGACCTGGACCCGCGAGAGGTTGGCGAGGGTCCGGCTGATGGCTTGGGCATCGGTGGCGACTTGGCGGAGGGTGTTGAGGTCGGGGTGGTGGACCAAGGCTTCACAGAGGATCTCGCGGTCATCCTCGGGGAGTTGGGATAGGGCTTGGGCGGCTTTGGCGGCGGAGCGGGCGGGCAGACTGGCCTGGGCGACTCGGGTACGGATGACCTCGGGGAGGATATCTTCTTGGGCAACCAGCCACGTCTCTTGGAAATCCTCGACTTGGCGTTGAGTGACGCGCTCACCGCGCTGGGCCTGGGCGATGACTTGTTGCTGGACGGCGGGTTCACACTTGGCAGCACTGATGAAAGCAGCCTTACTGAAATGGCTGAGTTGGTCGGTCTGGAGCGGATGCTGGGCCAAGAACTGGTCCGCGCAATCTGCCAATTCAATCAGACGATAGGCACGAGAACGGCTAATCTCTTTGGTGACCAGCCACCGCTCAAAGGAACCGCCCCCGCCTTTCTCAAAATTCCGGACCGAGCGCAACAACCGCCCCCGCCAGATATCGGTTTGGAGGTCAAAACGGTCACAGACCCGCCATGCCGACTCTAATTGCTCCTCGAAACTGGGGTCCGCCGGGTCCGGCAGGGTGAATTCTAAAACTTGGACCGCAAGGTCTTCAGCGGTCTGACGGGCAACGGTTTCGAGCATATCTACCCCAGTCGGGAGTTTAACAAATATAACCTGCACCGGGCCTCCTGCTTGCCCTAAGCCCCATTCTAACACTAGATGCAGGGATTGGTTGTTGTGATGCCTAGATGTGGAGTCTAGCCGTAAGTTTGGGTTGCGCGGGGCCTGTGCTAAGTTGAGGAAAATTCCAAACACCATGACAACGCCCACTCAAGTCCTCACCGCGCTCCAGATGGCCTTTCCCGGTGCCCAAATTACGGCTGAAGACTCCGCCTGTGGTCACGGCAGCGAACATTTCTCTGTCCAAGTAGTCAGTCCTGACTTCGTGGGGCAGGGGCTAGTCGAGCGGCACCGCCGGGTCTACGCAGCCCTAGGACCTTTTTTGCAAGAAGATATGCACGCTTTGATGATTGAGGCGTTGGCTCCCGATGAAGTCCGTGTTACCCCATGACCGTTGGGCGGATACCCTGGGCTGGGAACCGGATAGTCAGGTGCGCCGCCAATTTGACCTGCTCTATGCCCAAGTCCTCAAGGGCAACGCCCAACAGAACCTAACGCGGATCACGGAGCCAGCGGAATTCTGGGAGAAGCACCTCTGGGACTCGCTGCGAAACTACTGGCCTCACCGCGACCGTCCTGAGCAGGTGGTGATTGATATTGGCAGCGGGGCGGGTTTTCCGGGGTTGCCAGTGGCTTTGGTGCAGCCGGATTGGGTGGTGGTATTACTGGAGGCGACCAAGAAAAAAGCGGCTTTCCTGGCTAGTTGTGTGCAGCAGTTGGGCCTGACTAATGTACAGATCTTGGCGCAACGGGCTGAAATCCTAGGACATCATCGCGACCACCGGGCGGGCTACGACCTCGCGCTAGTCCGGGCAGTGGCTCCGGTGACGGTCTGTGCTGAGTACGCTTTACCCTTATTGAAAGTCGGCGGGATGGCTCTGCTGTATCAAGGCCAGTGGGAAATCCGCGAAGAGGTAGAACTCAACCGGGCGGTTCAGGTTTTGGGGGGAGAAATCAGCGATGTGGATGCCTTCAATCTGCCCCTGACCCAAGCAGTGCGCCACTGTATCGTCATCACCAAAAAACGTCCCACACTCCAAGTCTTCCCCCGCGACGATGGCATCCCAATGAAGCATCCCCTCGGCTTACTAGAGGATTAGCTGTTACTAGACCAAAGCTAGGGCCAAGGAGTTGGACATCTTCTAGACAGTTATTGGTGAACTAGTCAGGGTAGGTGCGGTACCTTGCTAGCACCCCAAGCTCTCAATGCGTACAGGCAATACCTTACTGCCGCCTTGCTCCCCCACCACGCCTGTGCCCGTCAGGGTATGGGAATGCCTATACTTCCTGAATCAGTGCAAGGACTGCTGTAGGTACTCCACCGGATACAGCTAATTTCTGAGTCATGTTAGGATTTCTTAATGAATCCTTTGCTGAACTCGGTTTTGCGTACCCTCATCCGCACCCGTTTCTGGCACATCTACCGCCAGCCGGATGCTCAAGTCATGCACGAATTAGATGCCACCATCCAGCGGATGCTACAGGTGATTGGGATTGAGGGCAATGTCGCGGACTTGAGTTTCAAAGACGGGAAACTCACCATTGAGATTAAGGCCGACCGCCCGCCCTGGGTCACACCCGATGAGTGGGCTTTGATGGCCCAACGCATTGACCGTCTCCACGAACACCAACAGCAAGAGAAACAAACCCGGACCTTGGGTTGAGGGGACAGGATGGCCTTTACCGTCGAGCGGATTGCGGTTCTCAAGGATAATTATGTATTTGTCCTCTATGACCAGCAGGCAGCAGCGGTGGTAGACCCAGCCGTGGCCCCGCCCGTCCTGGACTTTTTACGGCAACGGGACCTTAAACTGACCGCGATTTTTAATACCCATCACCACGGGGATCATGTGGGCGGGAACCAAGCTTTATTACAACAATTTCCGCAAGCACAGGTTTATGGGAGTCGTCAGGACCAGGGGCGTATTCCCGGTCAAACGGTTTGCTTAGATGATGGTGATGCCGTGGACTTCGGCGGTGAGCAGGGCCGGGTGTACTTCGTGCCGGGACATACACGCGGGCACATCGCCTACTACTTCCCCGGTTCTGGGCATTTATTCTGTGGAGATACATTGTTTGCGGGGGGCTGTGGGCGGCTTTTTGAGGGGACGGCAGCGCAACTACTGGCCTCACTAGACCAGTTTGCGCAACTGCCCCCGGAGACGCTGGTTTGGTGTGCCCACGAGTACACCCTCAACAATCTCAAATTTGCCCTCAGCGTGGAAAAGGATAACCTGGAACTACAGGCGCGGTTTGACCAGACCCAGCGGGCACGACAACAGGGTAGAGCCACTATCCCCACGACGAGTGGGCTGGAGCGAGCGACCAATCCCTTCTTACGAGTAGACCAACCCAGCCTGCAAACGACCCAGACCCAGGACCGTGTGCAGGTTTTCACCCAGTTACGGACCCTCAAAGACCATTTTTAAGGAGCAATCATGACGACGACAGCCCTCAAACTCAAGCGCATCGGTCATGTGGCGGTGCGAGTTGCCGATATCCCCCAGGCAGTGGCTTTTTACCAAGACTTGGGCATGGAGGCGGTTTGGCAGGATGAAGACTGGGCCTACGTGAAGGCAGGAGCGGACGGACTAGCCCTCTTAGGTCCGCTCTATACCCATGCTGGCGCACACTTCGGGTTTATCCTCAGTGACCGCGCCGAACTCCAGTCCCGCTTTACCACCCTCACCGACCAAGGAGCCGCCTGCTCCCCCCTCCTCGACCACCGCGACGGGACAAGTTCGTTCTATGCCAAGGACCGTGACGGGAACCTCTTAGAGTTCCTGTACGAGCCGAGTTAAGGTTTCACGCCGAGGTAGCCAGCTAGGGCTTCGGAGTCGCCAATTAACTGACTATCAATGAAGACTTGGGGAACGGTTGCTGCTCCCGTCACCGCCCGCAGAGAGCGCGTGGTGATGTCTTTACCCAGGACAATCTCCTCATAGTCCCACCCACGGTCCTTCAACATGGCCTTAGCCCGCGCACAGAAGGGACAACCGGGTTTTGTGAATAGCGAGACGAGCTTAGGCATGGCTGCCTCGGGATTGAGGTAGTTGAGCATCGTCTGAGCATCAGAGACCTTAAAAGGATCGCCCGGTTCCTCCGGCTCAATGAACATCTTCGCGACCGTGCCATCCTTCACCAGCATCGAATACCGCCAGGAACGCTTACCGAACCCCAGGTCAGATTTATCCACTAGCATCCCCATCCCCGCCGTAAACTCGCCATTGCCATCGGGAATGAGCCGCACATAGCCCGCTTCCTGTTCCTTGGCCCACTCGGACATCACAAAAGCATCGTTGACCGAGAGACAAACAATCTCATCCACGCCATTCTCAAAAAACGTTTTCGCTAGCTCGTTATAACCGGGCAGGTGGGTGGAGGAGCAAGTCGGGGTGAAAGCTCCCGGCAGGGAGAAGACGATGATGTTCTTATTGGCAAATAGTTCGTCAGTGGTCACGGGCACCCACTGGCTGTCCTGACGGGTACGGAAGGTGACGTTGGGGACTTTTTGCCCCTCTTGGCTAGACAACATAGGTACGGCTCCCTGAAGTTCCTGCTTTGTGATAGCACATGGCCCTAATCCCCTACCGATACGCCGTGACCCCACACGGTATAATGCAAAACATGGCGCAGTGGCGGAATGGTAGACGCTACGCACTTAAAATGCGTTGGGAGTATTCCCGTGAGGGTTCGAGTCCCTCCCGCGCCACCACGGAAGTATTAACAGATACTTAATTTTCTTAAAAACGGCAAAATCGAGTATCCACCATTACCTTCCCTTTACCAACGCCCGATAGAGTGTGGGTGTTGCGCCGAGTAGACCATGTCATTGATTGAAAAGCGACGGGAATGGCTAGAAGACTTATATCGCGAACGGACGCTGGTACCCTACAAAGCTGGGGAAGTGATTGTCCTGAGACCCCGCGAGTTGGGGGTGGTTTACCGGGGCGTAATCCAACTGTTGACCCTCCATGCGTCGGGTGATGAGGTCCTCTTGGGGTTACTCGGTCCGATGATGCCCCTCGGTCTACCCCTGACGATCCTAGATACCTACCAAGCCGTAGCCCTGACTGATGGCAACCTATTGCGCGTCTCCTGGGAAGAGGCCCAACACTCCCCCCGGTTCGCCCACGAGATTAATTTGCAACTGACCCGCCGTCTCCACCAAACTGAGGCTCTGTTGGCCCTAGCCGGTAAACGCCGGGTCCTCGAACGGATTCAGGGGTTTATGCTCCTTTTGGGCCATGAGTTTGGTCAAATTACACCCGATGGCTTGCGCGTTGAAATTCGCTTGACTCACCAGCAGATTGCGAACGCCATGGGGACAACCCGCGTGACCGTGACCCGCCTCCTGAGCACATTACGAGCACAGGGTTTCTTAACCGTTGGGCGAGACCGCCACATCTACTTGACTCACACTGCTCCCGCCACCCTGCCTTGGGGTAATCCGGGATTATTAAGTGATGAGGGCTAACGTAAATAAGGTGTGGGGTTGACGGCTCGACCGCCTTGGCGGATTTCAAAATGCACGTGGGGGCCACTGCAACGCCCCGTACAACCCAGGGTCATGACAGTCTGGCCCTGGGCGACCTGCTGACCGACTTGGACTAAGACACGGGTGGCGTGGGCATAGCGCGTCACCATGCCGTCTTCATGCAGGATGTCCACCATGTTGCCGTAGCCGCTGTATTTGGCCCCAGCGGTGATGACCATCCCCGCCCGCGCTGCCACTACCCGGTCGCCCCGGTTGCCATCGAGGTCAAGGCCGAGGTGTGCCCGTCCGCCCCGAGGCCCAAACGGCGACAAAATAGCTCCGGGTACGGGCCACATATAACCGCGCTGGCTGACTCGATTACGGTTCATGCGCTCTAGGGGACGGCTTGCGACTACTTCACGGGGCGAATAACCACTTACTCCCGTCGGGTCTGGGCGATAGTCCAAGAGTTGCAGGTCCACGGGACTCATCTCAGTCTCAAGTTCAGGTTCGGCAAGGACTACTGTTGTCAGCGTCAATAGTAGGGCACAAATACTGCCCACACGGAACAGGCCATCAAGGGTCATGGATTTTCCTGTTGAGGTGAATGCCGCCCGATTACCCATCAACAGGTCAATACCCTGTGGCTGAACAACCGTTAAGCTCTGCCGTCTACGAGGTTAGCTGCCGGGTTCGGGTTAGAGCTACCCTATCTAAACCAGGAAGGTTTAGAATTCACCCCTAATACTCCCAGTGGGAGGTGGTTCCCCCGTCGCCTAGTGTGATCTGAATCACATCAGAGGTTCGACTTGTTTGAGAATAGACGGTTTTGTCTAGATTGGCAACGGTAAATTAGCAAAAACTAGGGCAATACGCTAAGCGGATCGATCAACTGACCCTTGACACGTACTTCAAAACGGACATGGGCACGGCTACACCGCCCTGAACATCCGACTTTAAGAATGGGTTGTCCCTGGGCCACCTGAGTCCCGGCTTGGACCAGCACTTGGGCACCATGAGCGTAGCGCGTGACCATGCCCTTGTCATGGAGAATTTCGACCATGTTGCCATAGCCGTTATATTTGCGTCCGGCGGTAATCACGGTCCCGGCCTGGGCTGCCACCACCTTCGTCCCGAGGGAGGCCACTAAGTCGAGGCTGGTCCGGGGCAGGGGCACAGGGAGGGTGGGTCCGGTAAGGGGCCAGACGAAAGTAGACCGATGGGGGATGCTCAAGGTCTGACCGGGCTGAAGGAAATCTACGGGTCCGGGGGTAGCCTGGACAATGGCGACGGGCGAGACCCCGTAATCAGCAGCGATAGATTGTAAGGTATCCCCAAGTTTGACGGTGTAGGGGGTCGTTGGTTGCGCTGGGGCAGGTTGACTGGCGAGAGCCAGGGCCATCTGGTACTTGACGGTGAAACTTTGTTGGAGGGCTTGGTCCAGGCTAGTCGGGGCTGGGGGAGCTTGATTGACGGTTGGAAGAGCTGCGAAGGCCGCAATCAGGGCGGTACTGAGGGTCAGTCCCCACCAGGCCAAGGGCGGGGGAGTGGCAACTGCTGGAGGGCGGCTGGTGGGTAGGACGCGGGGTGCCTTCAAGGTCAGTCTCCTTGATCGTTTCAGTTACCAAGTACCCTACGCGATCAGGGAGCAGAACACAAGTGTGAATCCCCAAAAATTCCCCAAATACAGCAGATCCGCCCCAATCAAGCGATCCCGTTTCCTTTGTTGATGACAACTCAGCATTCCTACGGAGACCAAGCTATTGAATAGTATCCGTTGATACGCTTAGCTGATTCGCAGGTCGGGCCGTGAAGCTGAGCCCTTCGTTGGTGACATCGACGTAGATTGTGGAACCTTCCGGGAAATCCCCAGACAGGAGATGGGTAGCGATGGGGTTTTCTAGTTCGCGTTGGATCGCCCGTTTGAGGGGTCTGGCTCCGTACTCGGGGTCATAGCCTACTTCTGCAATGTAGCGTAGGGCGGCGGGGGAGACGGTCAGCCCCAGTTTTTGGGCGACGAGTCGCTGGTTTAGGCTCTGGAGTTGCAGACCAACGATAGTGACCAGTTGTTCGCGGCGCAGGGCCTTGAAGACAATTACTTCGTCAATCCGGTTCAAGAACTCGGGCCGGAAGCGTTGGCGCAAACTGTCCAGAACCCGTTCACGGGCGGCAATAAATAACTCGTCATCGGTGGCGGCCCCAGCCAGGAGGTATTCTGAGCCGATGTTGGAGGTCATGATCACAATCGTATTGCGGAAGTCAACGGTGTGCCCCTGGCTATCGGTCAAGCGTCCGTCATCTAGGAGTTGTAACAGGACATTGAAGACATCAGGGTGGGCTTTCTCGATTTCGTCGAAGAGGATGACCGCGTAGGGACGGCGGCGCACGGCCTCGGTGAGTTGTCCGCCCTCGTCATAGCCGACATAGCCCGGCGGCGCACCAATCAACCGGGCGACGGTGTGTTTCTCCATGTACTCCGACATATCCAGGCGGACCATGGCTTGCTTGGAATCAAACAACAGTTCCGAGAGGGCCTTGGCGAGTTCGGTCTTACCCACCCCGGTCGGTCCCAGGAAGATAAAGGAACCCAGGGGACGGTTGGGGTCACTGAGTCCAGAGCGCGAACGCCGGATAGCCGCCGCCACAGCGGTCACAGCTTCGTCTTGGCCCACCACCTGTTCGTGAAGGATGGCTTCGAGACTGAGCAGTTTTTGTTTCTCGGAGGTGAGAATGCTGGTGACGGGAATGCCGGTCCATTTGGCGACGATCTCTGCCACATCTTCCTCTGTCACCTGTTCGCGCAGCAGGGATTGACCATCTTGACGAGCTTGCTGGGCTTCGAGTTCTTTGAGGATGAGTTGTTTTTTCAGTTCAGCCTGTTTGCCGTACTTGAGTTCGGCGGCGCGGCTGAGGTCCACTTCCCGTTCGGCCTGTTGGATGGCGAGGTCCACTTCATCAATCTGGGCCTTGAGTTGTTGGATCTCATCGAGGACATTGCGCTCCTGTTGCCATTGGGCGTTGAGGCGGTCCTGTTCTTCGTGGGCATTCCCCAAGTCGCGCTCTAGCCGATTGCGTCGCTCAATGGAGGCGGTGTCGGCTTCTTTTTGTAGGGAGAGCCGTTCCATCTCCATCTGGAGGATTTTGCGGTCTACCTCATCCAACTCGACGGGCTTGGAGGTAATCTCCATCTTGAGTTTGGCGGCGGCTTCATCCACTAGATCAATCGCCTTGTCGGGGAGGAACCGCTCGGTAATATAACGGTTGGAGAGGACTGCCGCCGCGACTAGGGCCGCATCGGTAATCCTGACCCCGTGGTGTAACTCGTAACGCTCTTTCAGACCGCGCAGGATCGAGACGGTATCCTCGACGTTGGGTTGGTCCACGTAGACCTGCTGGAAACGGCGTTCGAGGGCCGCGTCCTTCTCAATGTATTTGCGGTATTCATCCAGGGTGGTTGCCCCGATACAGCGCAGTTCACCTCTGGCTAGCATCGGTTTAAGCAAGTTACTGGCGTCCATTGAGCCTTCGGTAGCCCCCGCGCCGACGACGGTATGGATCTCATCAATAAAGAGGATCACTTGACTCTCAGAAGCCAGGACTTCCTTGAGGACGGCCTTGAGCCGTTCTTCAAATTCACCCCGGTACTTGGCCCCCGCAATCAAAGCCCCGAGATCCAGGGTGATGAGCTTCCGGTTGCGGAGGGATTCGGGCACATCGCCCCTGATGATCCGTTGGGCCAGTCCCTCGGCAATAGCGGTCTTACCCACCCCCGGCTCGCCAATGAGAACAGGATTATTTTTAGTCCGGCGCGAGAGGATCTGAATTACCCGGCGGATCTCTTCATCGCGTCCAATCACCGGATCGAGTTTACCGAGTTCAGCCTGTTTAGTCAGGTCCCGTCCAAACTTCTCTAGGGACTGGTACTTCCCCTCGGGATTCTGGTCGGTCACAGTCTGGGAACCCCGGATCTCTTGGATTGCTTTTTTGAGCTTGTCCTCGTTCAGGTTGACTTCCCGGAAAACCCGCCGTCCATTGCGTTCATCCGTGGCGAACCCGAGGATCAGATGTTCCACAGAGAGGAATTCATCTTTGAAACTCTTACGGGCAGTATCAGCACGGTCTAGCAGGGTCTCGACGGAGCGGCCCAGGTAGATGTTCTCACTGCTGGAGACGCGGGGCTGACGGGTGATGGCACTCTCCACCAATCCGCGCACCTGCTTGAGGTTGGCCCCGGCCCGTTGCAGGACTACACCAGCTAAGCCCTGCTCTTGGTCTAACAGGGTCAAGAACAGATGTTCCGACTCCAACTGCTGCTGTTTGTAACGACGGACGGTATCTTGGGCACCCACCAGAGCTTCCCAAGCTTTGGCGGTAAACTGATCGGGGTTGGAAGGCTGCATGGGTGTTGAAAAGAACTTATGTATTCATGATAACAATCAGCTTTTAGCCCCCACCTTACCACCTGACGACCGAGGGGCGGTTTTCAAACCCGCCCCTACAAAAACCCTTAAAAAAAGGCCCCCGCGCGGGAGCCTCTTTTCGATGCTGATTGACTCAGGGATTAACCAGCC
>NZ_JAAXLT010000001.1 GCF_013285555.1 Candidatus Cyanaurora vandensis
CCAAAAAGCCAGACTATAGGCCGTCACCCCCGCCCCATCCTCCCCAAAAGCCCGGACATTGATGACGGGATTGCGGGGATTAGCGTTCACATCTGCCACGGGAGCTAGGACCCAGTTCACTCCCAGCGCACGGGCTTCTAATGCGGTAATCCGGCCCGCCTCAAAACAAGCCTCCTCCCCCACCTGAGCTAGAGCCATCGCCGGAGGTAATCGGGTCGCCCCTTGAAAATGTTGCCCCGCGCCCTCTTCTAGGTCCGCACAGATTAGGAGCGGTATCTGACTCAAGGCCTGGAGACGGGCAATCTTACGCGGAGTCTCGCTGACATTCCCGCCAAAAATCAAAACTCCGCCCACCTGATAGCGGGTAATCGCCTCCGTCAGAGCCGCCCAATCCAGTTCCCGGTCTGGGTACAGGCGGTCCTCATCGCGCTCAAAGCCACTGGTACGGACGACCAGCAGTTGACCGACGGTCATTGGGGGACTAGCACGGACAGGGCCAAGGGGATGACCTTGAATCGAGCCGGGGTCGTCACGGTTAGCTCTCCATCCGTCGAGATCCGGCGGGGCCGCTGGGTCAAAATCTCAATCTCCTGACCCTGGAGTGCACTTACTAAAGGCGAACGGCCTTGGTCGCCCCGGCTCATCGCGGGTAAAAGGCTGACCACCTGCCACCAGGCGTTACATTCCAGACTGTAGAGGTCCAACCGCTGGTCATCAATGGCAGCATCCGTAGCAACCGTCAACCCCCCGCCGTAATACCGCCCGTTCCCCACCGCAATCTGGAGCGTCCGCACGGAGAAACTCTGCCCATCCACCCGCACCTCCGCCCGAAAAGGCCGCGCTTGCCCCACCACTTGAAAAGCAGTCAGCGCGTAGGCAAAGACCCCCCAACGTTTTTTGATGGTCCCGGTCAGACGTTGGGTAATCCGGGTCGTCAGGCCCAGACTCGCCACATTAAAGAAGTGCTTGCCATTGACCCAACCGAGATCGATCTGTTTGGGTTGTCCGGTCTGGATGACTTGACAGGCTTCGGGTACGGTCAACGGAATATTTAGGGTCCGTGCTAGGTCATTTGCGGTCCCCAAGGGCAGGACGCCTAGGGGCAACCCCACTCCGACCAGTCCATCTACGACCGCATTGAGGGTGCCATCCCCCCCGCCGACGATGACGCATTCCACCCGTTCGCGATAACGGGCCAGCAGACTGGGTAAATCCGCTGGGTCAGGAATAGTTTCTTCAATTAAGGTAAAACCCCGCTCAGTCAACTGTTTGCGCACCTCGGTCAACCGTTGTTGGACTTGACGGGCGTGGGGATTGACCAGTAGGAGGGCGGGGCGGTCCATCGTCCCAGTGTACAATTCCTGGGTCCGCTCTTGCTCTACCATCCGTTAGAGTGATACGTTTAGAGACTGTGGCACTGTAGCTCAGCGGTAGAGCAAGCGGTTCATACCCGCTCTGTCAGTGGTTCAAATCCACTCAGTGCCATGTCATAAAGACAAATGGGAAAAAGAATCGGTTATTTGTTTGTCAGCTAAAACATTATTTGTCGTCTGTTAGTTAAATCATTCGTCTGGAGCGGAATTCTGGCTTCTTGCCCTAGCACAAACTGGCTGGCCCTTACCCAGAGCAGTCCAGACCCATATTTTATTTTTTACCGACAAACGTTTGCAATTCATCTACGCTAAACTAGTCTCCCTACTTTAGATAAAGGGACCGAGGTGATAAAGTAAGAAAAACTGGGCGGACTGGGCATGGAAAAAGAACTTCTTGGCTCCTTTCGTGAGGCTTACCGGAATTTAGAACTCCTGCCGTTACGCACACCTGAGGCGTTGGCAGAATTCGGGGTGGAGTACGGTCAAGAAGTAATTGAAGAGTTGTATCAGTTAGTTGAAGATGACCCTAATCGCACGGGTAAGATTATCTTTACTGGACATCGGGGCTGTGGGAAATCTACGGTACTAACTAAATTCACCCAACGTTACCAGGAGCAGTATTTCATTGTTCTTTTTTCCATATCGGACACGATTGAAATGTCGGATGTGAATCACATTAATATCTTGTTTGCCATCGCCCTAAATTTGATGCAGCAAGCTAAGTTGAATGGTCTAAATATCCCTGATGAGGATAGGCAAAACATCTATCGATGGTTCGCTAAACAGACCCAAACCGAGATTGAGAACGTAGGGGCTGAGGTAAATCTAGGATTTGACCTATTTAAAATATTCTCCGGGAAGCTCAAGGCAGATGCTGTGGTCCGTAATGAAATTAAACAGGAGTTTGAACGTAAAGTTACCGACCTCATTGCGCGGGTTGACCAGATTGCTGCTTTGATTCGGGGGCAGACTGAGAAAGAGATTTTGGTAATTATTGATGACTTGGATAAATTGGACCTGTCAGTGGTCAACCGGGTTTTCCGCGATAACTTGAAACCTTTGTGTCAGCCTTCATTTCAGGTAATCTACACCATCCCGACAGCGGCTCTCCGGGACAAATATTTGAAGCCGATTATCGAGACGGGGACGGACGACCAGATTGTGATGATGAGGGTGGTCAAGCTTTTTACAAAAGGAAAGGGGCGCGTTCCAGAGGAGCAGCCTGTGCAGAGTGCCGCCGACACGCTCTGCAAAGTAATCAAGAAGCGGATTCCCGGTGAACTTTTGGCTGATGAAACTGCTTCTAAGATGGTGATTTATAGCGGAGGTGTGCTACGGGAGTTGATTCGTGTGACCAAGGAGTGTTGTCGTATCTGTTTACGGAAACTTCGTCAAGAGCCAGAGCTAACGCAGTTAAAAATTAACCATGAGATCCTTGAAGAAGCTGTGAATAACCTACGCAATGATTTCGCGCTCCCTTTGGGGAAAGCAGATTACGAAATTCTCGCGGAGACCTACAAGAATAATGCGCCTGATGACCCAAAGAAAGCTGAATTTCTAGAGTTACTCCACGGGTTACACGTGTTAGAGTACCGCAATCGTGAAATTTGGTACGATGTCCACCCCATAGTTGTCGGTCTCCTGCACGACAGGGAGCTCCTTGATGGTACTTAGTCCTCAAATCACCGGGAACCAAAATAGTTACGATGACCTCATGGTTAGCATCGAGGCTGGTCAAGGGCAACTGGGACTATTAATTGCTGTTTGTAATGATGTCAGATTTAACAAAGAAATAATTAGCCGCTATGAACATGAATTAAGTCAACAAGGCATTCACACCCACCAAATCACCCTAGACCCCAAAGAACCCAACCTCCGCGCCGCTCTTGAGCAGGTCGTTGAAGCAAATACGCCCTTGAGTCATGGCGAACCCAGTGTCGTCACGGTCTTAGGCATGGAACAACTTTTCTTTTTGCGGTTAGGGGCTGAGCGTTCAGCCTGGGAAATCTTTTTTGGTTATTCACAATGGACTCGTGAGGCCCTACGGGTATTTCGCTTCCCCGTCGTCCTCTGGGTATCCCACAATCTCTTGACCGAACTCAGTAAAAATGCCCCTGATTTCTGGAGTTGGCGTAGCGGCGTATTCCGATTTACTGCTCCACCTCAAGATACGACTGATAATTTAATTAAACAGTTACCAGAACCTAACACCACGCTACCAGAAGATGAAATTCCGCTATTGTCTATAACCTCGCTAGAGCGACTAATCGAACAAAAGGAATCGTCTCAAGAACGGGACGAAAACTTAGGCCAATTGTATTACTGGGCTGGTGTCTCCTACGCGAATCAAGCTCAAAAAGGTTAGTCCGCTGATTACCGAGGAGACACCGAAAAGGCGGTAGCATACTTTCAGCAAGCTGTATTAGTTCATCAGGATGGAAGTTTTACGCAAGCCCTAGCTAATGATATGGCTTGGCTTGGATATTTGTACGAGTCCCAAGGGCGGTATGAGCAGGCGGAGCCGTTGTACGAGCAAGCCTTGGCTCTGAGTCGCAAACTCTTGGGCGAGGAGCATCCCGCTGTGGCATCCAGTATCAATAATCTCGCTGCACTCTACGATTCCCAGGGGCGGTATGAGCAGGCGGAGCCGTTGTACGTGCAAGCCTTGGCTCTGAGGCGCAAACTCTTGGGCCAAGAGCATCCCGATGTGGCAACCAGCCTCAACAATCTTGGGGCTTTTTACTATGAGCGGGGGCGGTACCAGGAGGCGGAGCCGCTCCTCGTCAAGGCTCTTGCACTCCGGGAGAAACTTTTGGGGAATGATCATCCCGATACTATTGGAACCCGGCAAGGGTTGGCGATGGTGCGGGCGATGAGGTAGTTCCTTGGTTGCGAAAACGGGTTACACCCATCCAAACTGAAAAAAATGGCGTTTTTTGTGGATTAAACGCCGACGATCCCACGATAAACGACGATGATCGTCCGATAAACGGTCTTTATCGTGGATTAAACGTCAATGATCCTGCAATAAACGTCAATGATCATACGATAAAGCTCATAGATCGCACGATAAACGCAATTATTCGCGCATTCAGTCCCGTTTATCCCCGATTCACCCGGCTTTTTCCTGGGATCGTGGGGTCGCAAAAGCTGCTCCCCCGTACCCTGACGGGCGCAGGGGCCACCCATGACAAAGGGGCTTCAATTGAAGCCCCCCTGGATGTATGAGATGAGAGCGTTAGTAAGCAAGCCCCATACTGCGGGTAGTCTCGGCACCGAGATAGACCCGTATGCTCAGATAATCGGTCGGGCAAGCAGTTTCGCAACGCTTACAACCAACACAATCTTCGGTACGGGGCGACGCGGCGATGGACCCGGCCCGGTTTCCGTTCCAGGGGACCATCTCCAAGACATCGAGGGGGCAAGCCCGGACACACTGGGTGCATCCGATGCAAGTGTCGTAGATCTTGACAGCATGACTCATGCGAGACTCCAACTACGCCAGATCCCCGGCGACTTCTTACTACACTTTGTACTTTATCGGTCAGCCGTACTTAGTTCTAGGGTTCGTAATAGTTCTTTACTTCCCGTTACGGGGTTGGGAGCGACGGATAAACTGAATGAAACCATCCCGTTCGTCCTACGTCTGCAACAATGCCCATCTCCCGGCCTGCACCCATGTACCGTCGTCTCTGGCAACTGGCTCTCAGCCTGGTTCTCCTCTGCCAAGTGCAAATTATCGCTGCCCAGACCCTCAACCTCCAATGGACCAAGCCCTACGCCGAGGTCCTGGAGCAACGCGATAAGCTAGTCCTCCTGCAAGAACCCCTCGACAAGACCTTGACGCGCATTGAGCTAGTCACTTGGCTCACCCAGGTCTTCGGATTACGCCCGGACCCCAGTAAGTTTGTCTCCCTGACTGACCTGCCCCAGGATAGCCCCGACTTCTTGAATGCCCAAGCGTTCATCCAGGCGGGCTTGGGGACGGCTCCTGACGGTAAATTCCAGCCCCAGAGCGATTACACCCGCCTGGAGACCTTGGCCCTATTCGGACGGCTCCTAAAGTTGACCGCTCCGCCTAAAGAAGTCGTGGACCGTTGGGCCGGACTGTACAAGGACGGTGCCCAGGTCTCTAGTCAGGGCCGGACCTTTGTGGCGGCGGCGGGTCAGGCGGGTCTCATCATCAATTACCCCGACCCGAAAGAACTGGGTCCTGATTACATCCTCACCCGTGGCGAAGGGATAGTCCTGTTGTATCAGGCCCTGGTCTATCAGAAAAAGATTACCGCGCTCACCCCGCCCGTGGCCCAACTCAAGCTCATCCCGCCCGTCCTGACGGCTATTGACATTACCCCGCGCGACCGCACCGTCAAACCGGGCGAACTCATCACGATCACGGCTAAGGGCACCCCCGGCAGTAAGGCTACCTATTCCCTAGGCGAGTTAATCCAGCGACAGCCCCTCAAAGAGACCAAACCGGGCGTCTATACCGGGACCTACAAAGTCAAAGCCGGGGATTACCTGACCAGCCCCGCCGTGAGTGTCACCCTCAATCGCTCAGGGCTAGAGGATAAGAAACTGAAAATCGCTGTCCTCACCCTGGGTACGCCCCCCTATCCCAGCCGAGTCGCCAGTACCCCCCCTGACAGTTACAA
>NZ_JAAXLT010000133.1 GCF_013285555.1 Candidatus Cyanaurora vandensis
AGATGGGGTAGTGCATCTGGCGGGGGCTCCCGTGTTTGGGGAGCGGTGGAGTGAGGCGTACAAAAAAGAGATCCGGGTAAGTAGAGTGACCGGGACTCAGCTATTGGTTCAGGCCATCAATCAAATGAAACCACCGCCAGTACTGGTCTCGGCTTCGGCGATTGGGTATTACGGGTTTCGAGATGGCACCGAGTTGATGGAGGAGGCTCCGGCGGGGAATGATTTTTTAGCACGGGTTTGTGTGGACTGGGAAGGCGCGGCCCGTGGGAGTTCAGCACGTACCGTGATCCTGCGGCTGGGGATTGTGCTGGCACAAGAAGAAGGCGCATTGGCAAAGATGTTGCCGCCTTTTCAGAATTTTGTGGGCGGACCCTTGGGATCAGGAGAGCAGTGGTTTTCCTGGGTCCACCGGGCAGATGTAGTGGGGGCGATCTTATTCGCGCTAGACCAAGCAGGACTCCAGGGGACCTTTAACTGTACGGCTCCGCAGCCCTTGACGATGCGCGATTTCTCCCAGGCGTTGGGACAGGCGTTGGGCCGTCCCTCTTGGGCACCTGTCCCGCGCTTGGCCCTAGAAGTGCTGTTGGGCGAGGCGGCGGTCATCTTGGTGGAGGGCCAGCGGGTAGTGCCGACCAAGTTGGAACAGGCTGGGTATCGCTTTCGCTACCCTTTGGCAGCCTTGGCTTTGAGGGACCTACTCGGCTGAGGGCTATACTTTTTGTCAAGTTTTCTTGCGAAGAAACTTGACGTTTTTAGCCAAACTACCCACGATAGAAATATAGAGAAAAGTGTACCCCGTCCCCCCCAAAAACCTATATCCAGTCAGAGCCGTAAGCCCGTCACGGCGACTGTTGTTGTGCGTCGCGCTATTGAGGAAGGCGGTGAACACTATTGGCAAGTACAGGACTTCCCTGAGCTTTCAGCTTTAGCTGTCAGCCAAGCCCTTTCTCGACTAGCACATAGTGGTTTTATCAAGCGGGTAACGCCATTACCGAGAATTGAAGTCATCTCCCGTAAAGCTTTAGGATGATCCTAATGGCGGGGTGTCTTGTGGCAAGGCGGATTTTTATCAGTACAGGGGAGGTCTCCGGCGATCTCCAGGGCAGTTACTTGGTGCAGGCGTTACTTCAGGCTGACCCGACCCTCGAAATCGCGGCCTTGGGCGGCGAGCGCATGGCCTTGGCGGGGGCAAAACTGATTGCCAATACCTCCGCGATTGGTTCGATTGGGGCCGTTGAAGCTCTGCCCCTAGTTTTACCCACTCTTCGTGTTCAGGACATCGCCAAGAAATATCTCCGCGCTCATCCTCCTGACCTCGTGGTCTACATTGATTACATGACCCCCAACACCGCTTTGGGGCAATACGTCCGCAAGCATTTCACTATCCCCACGGTCTATTACATTGCTCCCCAGGAATGGGTCTGGCGGTCCGACCCCACCAACACCCGTCGGATCATTGCCATAAGTGACCTAATCCTGGCGGTCTTTCCGGGAGAGTGTGACTATTACGCGAGCTACGGGGCCAATATCCAGTGGGTCGGTCATCCCTTAGTAGATATCGTTAAGCCGACCCGTAGCCGCGCCGAGACCCGCGCCGCCCTCGGGGTGGCTGACACCCAACCCGTCGTCCTCTTGATGCCCGCCTCGCGGACCCAGGAGTTGAAATACATCCTGCCGGACCTCTTCACTGGGGCGAAGTTACTCCAAGAGAAGCTCCCCGGCATTCAGTTTTGGCTCCCCGTCGCCAATGAGACATTTAAAGAGACGTTTATCCGTGAAGCCGGGGCGCGGGACCTGACCCTGACCTACCTACCCGCCTGTAACTATGATTTACTCAATGCCGCTGACTTGGTAATCGGGAAATCTGGCACCGTAAACCTAGAAAGTGCCCTCCTGGATATTCCTCAACTGGTCGTCTACCGCATCAGCGCGGTGACGGCTTGGATTGCGCGGAATCTGTTGCGCTTCAGTATTCCTTTTGCCTCGCCTGTTAACTTGGTCACGATGGAACCGATTGTCCCGGAATACCTCCAAGAAGCTACCAATCCCGCCAATATTTTGCAGGCAAGCTATGACTTACTCACCAACCAGACCCGCCGGGAGCGGATGCATCAAGACTATGCCCGGATGCGCCAAGCCCTCGGCAGTCCTGGGGTTTTAGACCGCGCCGCTCAACATATTCTGAATTTACTAAAGTAATATCGAACCAGCAAGGCGTGGACCCCCATGACTGGACTCCAGACTCAGGCCAACCGCATTCTAGACCGCATGGACCGCCGCGACCGAGGCGAATAGGGCCTAGCGTTGACAATTATCACAATGTCCACAGGTGAGTTGAGCGGTATGGCCCAGGCTTGCGAGCAAGAATTGCCACCGGCAGTGGCGGGTGTGGGGGTATTGCTGCATGGATTGTAGGGTGCTGGGGAGCAGGGGCGGGTCCGGGAAACGGGCGGGCAGGGTCAGACGGTATTGGAAGGGGGTTTCCCAATGTAGACAACCGCTCTGGTGCAGGAGGCTCAGGGCTTGGGCGAGTTCTGGCGTGGGCTTATCTAGGAGTGTAGGGGCGGTGGTTTGGGGCAGGGTTTTCGCGCGGGCGCGGGCGCGGCGTTGTTGTTCCTGGAGGTTTTGGGCGAAGTATTGGTGGAGGGTCTGGTCCGTGGGGTCGAGGCGGCCTGTGGGTTCGCTGGCAATCAAGAGGGCGTGGGCAAGCTGTCCATCCCGCCCCGCCCGTCCAATCTCCTGCAAATATTCCTCCGTACTCACCGGGGACTCAAAATGGGCCACCCAGCGTAAATCCGTATGATTGATCCCCATGCCAAAAGCCGAGGTGCAGATAAGGAATAGCTTCTTGCGGTCCAACCACTGCCGCTCTAGGACCCGCCGTGCTGGACCGAGTAAACCCGCATGGTAGTAGGCCGTGACGAACCCTTGGGCGGCCAATAGCTGGGTCAGTTGTTCGGCTGTGGTCCGCGAACGCACATAGACCAAACCCGCCTCCGCCCGGTGGACTTTTAAAAAATTGAGTAAACGTTCCCGGCGACCCCGGGGGGTGAAGACCCGTTGGACGGTCAAGATTAAATTGGCGCGGTAGGGATTGAGGTGGACTAAGTGGGGATTTTGGAGGTGCAGGACCTCAGTGATCGTCCGCTGGGTTTCGGGGCTAGCGGTGGCGGTGAAGGCGGCAACAGGGATGTTTAGAGTCCGCCGGACGGCCCCGAGGCGACGATAGGCGGGCCGGAAGCTCGCACCCCAAGTCGCTAGACAATGCGCTTCATCAATCACCAACCGCGCTAGTGCCAAGTTCCCCAAGCGCGACCAGATGTCTTTACTGAGTAGACCTTCGGGTGAGATGTAGAGGACTTGCCAGCGGCCTTCTTCTAGTCCCTGGAGGACTTCTTGGCGGACAAGATCGGGGAGTTCGCTGTGGTAGCCTGCTGCGGCTATTTGACGGCGGCGCAGGTCCTGGACTTGGTCTTCCATCAGGGCAATCAGAGGGGTAACAACCAATGTGGTGCCGGACTGGAGCAGGGCAGGCAACTGGAAACACAGACTTTTCCCGCCTCCCGTCGGCAGGATCGCTAGGACATCTTGACCAGCGAGGAGGGCGGGAACGACTTCTTGCTGGGGACCCCGCAGGGCAGGATAGCCCCAAATTTTGTTTAAAACCTGAGCGGGACTATAGGTTTCGGCTAGCTCATCTAGGAATGGCATCTGAAACGGGGACACTAGGCTTTAACTAAAGTACCCATACAGGTCCTATCCCCGTGAAACGGACTCGGTATTACTGCGCCCAGTCCAGTTGCCAGCGAAAAAAGCTACAAAAGATGCTGGCTTGAAAATAGCGTTAGGTGGGTAGTCCCTCCTTTTTCAAGGAGGGCTATGCGGATCTCTTTTGCCTTGGTCCCCCACCACGCCCGTGCCCGTCAGGGTATGGGGCGGAGGGGCTTTCTAGAGCGTCAACTGTTGGGGTTCCTTTTCGAGGAGCAGGGCTAGGTCCTTCAGGAATTGGGCTCCGTGGGCTCCGTAGAAAACACGGTGGTCGCCGGTGAGGTTGACTTCCATCTGTTTACGGATGCCAAAACTGGCCCCGTCTTCTAGGACTACAACTCTCGAAATCCCGGCTCCGATAGCGAGGATCGCGCCCGTGCCGGGGGGGACGATGGCATCAAAGCGGTCTACCCCGAACATCCCCAAGTTAGAGATAGTGAAGGTACCCGTGGTGTATTCTTCGGGGACTAGTTTTTTGGTGCGGGCGCGTTCAACGAGGTCTTTCCATTCCCGTGACAGTTGGTACACGTCTTTTTGGTCGGCCTGTTGTAGTACCGGGGTGATGAGGCCCCCATCCTCCATGGCGACGGCAATGGCGATGTTGATCGCGCGGTTGTGCTTGATCCCGGCGGAGGTATAGCTGTTGTTGACCAAGGGATGTTTTTTGAGCGTATTGGCGACGGCTTTGGCAAGCAGGGTGGTCATGGTCACGCCCTTGGCCTTGATCTGTTTGTAGAGCGCGTCCAAATTATCAGTGGTGATGGTGTAACCAACCCGGAAACTGGGGATTTGGAGACTCGCTTCCATGTTGCGGACCACGGCCTGTTGCAGGGTGGTCAGGGGGACTATGCCTTCTTGGGCGACGAGGGGCGGTGTGACGGGAATAACGGGGATAGCCACAGGCAAAGCGGTCGGTTTGGGGAGGGCGGCAGCGCGGACATCGGCTTCTTCAATCCGTCCCCTGGCACTGGTAATGGCGAGGGTGCTGAGGTCTACGCCGAGTTCCTGGGCGACGACCCGGGCGCGGGGGGAGGCGAGGACCCGACTACCACCATTGGTTGTTGCGGCGGCGACAGGTGTAGGAGCGGCTGGGGTGGCGATGGGAGCCGGAGTGGGGGCAACGGCGGCAGTTTTGGTGGCGGTGGGCTGGATGGGGTTCTTCTGGGCTTCGGCGAACTCGGCCTCAGTCTCAGCAATCAGGGCAATCGGGGAGCCGACCGCAGAGGAGCCCCCGGCATTGACTAAAACTTGGGCGAGGAGGCCCTTATTAAAACACTCCACATCCATATCCGCTTTATCCGATTCAACCACGAGCAAAATATCGCCTTTCTCGACCCGGTCGCCGACGTTCTTCTTCCAGGAGACCACCTTCCCCTCGGTCATGGTGGAACTCAAGGCAGGCATGGTTACTTCGCGCATGATTCTTCATCCAAACAGCGTTCGATATTGTACTTCATAATCCCTCAGCAGCGAGCTTTACAACTAAAATAAAACTAGCTACCCTGAGTCCGCCATGTTCATTGAGTCCATGCACAGTCTTCCCTTTGCCATTGATGATATTTACGGCGGGCTAGCCCAAGTGCGCGGCCTGTTGAGCCTGGAGTCCGACTATCTGCTGTTGGAATATCAGGTCCGCGATGGCCTCGTCGGGATGGTCAAATCACGGGTGCGCGAACTCAAAGTGCCGTTAGCTGAACTAGAAATGGTCACGCTGGACAAACGTTGGCTCACCCTGGGCTTGATGCTCAAGTCCTACCGGATGCACACCCTCCAGGACCTCCCCACCAGTGAAGCCGGGCGCGTCATCTTGAAACTCACCCGCCGCGATGAAGTCATCGCCAACCAACTCATTCACCACCTCAAATTGAAAATCTCCGAGGCCCGGTTCGAGCGCGTTAATACCCCGCGCTAACCTCAATGTCGGTGGCTCAACCGTGTCCACTGCTCCTGAATTAGAGCCTTCATTGCCGACTGGTACTCGGTCCGGGCGAACTGCTTACTGTGGGCACGAATTATGGCAGGGTCCCATTCCACCTGTTCACTGGCTTTTAACGCTTTAATTAACGATTCCACCGTCTGATGGGCGAAATGTAGACCCGTTATGCCTGGTACCACCGTCTCCAAGGCCCCGCCACGACCGTAGGCCACCACCGGACGACCACAGGCCTGGGCTTCCACGGGCATAATCCCGAAATCTTCCTCTCCCGGAAAAATCAACGCCTTACAGTTCGCCATCAGGTCACGCAACTTTGCGCGGGGCTGGTGCGGTAAAAATTCAATGGTCGGACCCGCCATCTGCTTAAGTTTTTTCAGTTCCGGGCCATCCCCGACTACGACTAAGCGCACCCCTAGTTGACGACAGGCGGCAATCGCTAGATCGCCCCGTTTGTAGGGCACCCAGCGACTAGCAATCAAGTAATAATCCGCCTGAGGATGGGCTACGGGCCGAAAATAGTCCACATCCACGGGAGGGTGGATCACCAAGGCGGGGCGGCGGTAGTAGCTCTGGATGCGCCGTGCTACGTGTTGACTATTGGCAATCAGCGTATCGGGCCGCTGGGCCGCCTGGAAGTCCCACATCCGTAAGTAATGGAGGGCCAAGGGCATCAGGGCCTGTTTGAACCAGCCGCCCCGATAATCCCAGATGTATTCCTGATAGAGGTCCCACAGGTAACGGGTGGGGGTATGGATGTAGGACAGGTGCAAGGTATCGGCCCTAGTCAAGACCCCCTTGGCAAAGGCGTGGCTACTCGATAGGACTAAGTCAAACTCCCGCAGGTCCAAGCTCTCGTAGGCCATGGGCATCAGGGGTAAAACATACTGGAGCCGACTTTGGTAATTTTTAGTCCCGAGGGGCAACTTCTGCAGAAAGGAAGTACGGATATCGTGCCGTTGCCAACGCTCGGGCATGGTCTGGGCACTGAAGTAACTGGTGTAAACCGGGGCTTGGGGGAAAATTTCTAACAGAGCCTCGACACAGTTCTCAGACCCGCCCTGGTGAATAAGATAATCATGGATGAGGGCAACCCGCATCAACCGGGGGGCCAACCCAAGACACGACCCCCCAAGAGGTGGACGTGGAGATGATAAACCGTCTGACCAGCATCTACCCCATTGTTGATGACTAGGCGATACCCCCCAGTCAAGCCCAACTGACGCGCAACCTCCGTTGCCACCCAAAAAAGATGACCGACGAGCGGGCTGTCCGTGGGGGTCATGTGTTCCACTTGGGCTAGGGGCTGCTTGGGGATAACTAGCACATGGACCGGGGCCTGGGGATTGATATCCCGAAAGGCAAGGACCCGCTCATCCTCGTAGAGAATATCAGCGGAGATTTCCCGGTCAATAATGCGCTCAAAAAGAGTCTTGGTCATCCGTTATCCGCATTCTCAAATAGCGCGTCCTCAAACATCGGCATCAAGGTCTTGGTCTCCTCCGGGCTCAGCATCCGGGGCGGGGCCTCCGTGAGGTCTACAAACAAGAATAAAGGGTCCACTGGGCTGAAGACGGCGTAGTGGCGTTCCTCGACAAAGAATTCGCTGACGAGTTGATAGTCTTCCTCTTCTTCCTCTTCATCTTCACTGATGGTATAGACTTCGCTGTCTTCATCGGCCTCGGGCACGTCCCCCGTCACCACGAGGACAAAAGCCGAGTCCAGCAATTTGAGTTCTTGCTCTTCGAGGACGGCCCGGGCGGTGGGGAGGACCTTGGCGATCTCCTCATCATCGAGGTCTTCGAGGGTCGGTTCATCTTCATCTTCCGTATCAATCCAGGCCATCACCCGGACCGGGGTACCCTGGGGCAGGACGAGACCATAGATTTTATCGTCCAGAGGAATTTCCTGGAGCAATTCACAGGTGAGGGTACGGCCCACATCATCTTTTAGCGTTAAAACTTCACTCATGCACTTGCTCCTGTAGATACCCTTGGCGGCGGTTGAGCCACTGTTGAAGAATAAAACAAGCAGCCTGTTGGTCCACCAGGGCCCGCCGTTTGAGGGCCGGCAGGTTTTGGGCCAAAAGACTGCGCTTGGCCTGGACCGTGGTGAGGCGTTCGTCTTCGTAATGCACCGGCAACCCCAGGCGTTGACCAAGCAGGTCCCCGAAATGTTGAACTTTCTCGGCTTGGGGGCCGAGGGTACCATTCATATTGCGGGGTAGGCCGACCACGAGGGCTTCAGCCTGACGATGAGTCGCCAGGTCCCGGAGTTGGGCAAAGTCCACATCAAGCCGTCGGCGCTGGACCGTGGTTAAACCGGTGGCGATCAGCCCCGTCCCATCGCACCCAGCGACTCCAATTCGTTTTGAACCCACATCCAGGCCCAGGACAGAAACCATGGCTTGTTCAGTCACATCTACATCCTGTGACAATCATACGGCTTTGCGGGAATCTATGGAAATCACCCACCTAGACTTGTGGCAAGCCACACCCAGCCCGGTAAGGTAATCATCAATCCCAGGGTCCCGAGCACAATGGTCAGGGCGGTCAATTCGCGGTCTAAACCGTAGGCTTCACTCAAAATAAGACAGGCCATCGCTGGGGGCATCGCCGCTTGAACGACCAGAGCTTCCAAGACCCGCCCGCCTAAGCCTAAGCCCAGCCCCAACCCCAAGACCCCGAGGGGCACAAGCACCAGCTTGATTGCCAGGGCAGGCCAGACTTCCTGCGCTCGTCGCCAGGAGACCTGTTGTAGACGCATTCCCAAAAGCATCAAGACTAGGGGAATAACGGCTAGGGCGATCGTACTCACTACGGCCCAAAGTTCTGGGGGCACGGGCCAAGCACGGGTCCCCAGGGTCAGGCTAAAGGTCCACAGAATCGGGTTCAAGGCCACATCGCGCCCTAGTTTGGCCCAGCGTACCTGTCCTTGTCCATAGCCACTCGCCAAGGCCGTCCCGCCCAAATTATTCCAGAGTGTTCCGAATACATCATAAAAAACAGCCCAGCCAAAATAAGCGGGTCCGACTAAGCCTAGAACCAAGGGGTAGCCCAGATAGCCAGTATTACCCATGGTGGCACTCAGCAGGAAACTCCCCCGCGTTTGGGGGCTAAGCCGGCGACCTTGCAGCCACAACCAGCCCAGCCCTAGCCCCCAGAATGCTGCGGCAATGCCAACTACCCCACCCAACCAAACCGGCCCGCTCAGGTCCGCCCGTCGCAAAGAGGTAAAGATAAGGAGAGGAATGCCGACCCAAAATAAACCCTGACCCAGGTAACGGGGAACTGACTTAGGGAGCCCGAAGCTAATCAGCCAACCGAGCAGACCCCAGCCCAGGAATGATAAATAAAGGGTAAGGAAACCTAACACTAGCGACGGAAGGGTACACTCGGCGGCGCAACGAATTCCGCCCGGTCCTCAGTGGCCTGTTCAGAGGTGGCCCGCACTTCAATATGGTTAAACAGGGTGGTGACAAAGGTGAAGAGCAGGAAGGGTAGGGACATGACCAAGATGAGACCCACCACAAAAAAGGCCATCTGGGGGTTCGCTGCGCCCATGCTTGCCAAGGCTGCCGCCACACTGATCAAGATAATCCCAATCCAGGCCATAACTTGAGGATAAATATCCCCAAAAGTAAGGGTGCAGGCAAAGCGATACTTCTGATTGAGCATGGTAACTACCTCGTTCACAGCGTCCCCACTGCGGGGGGATTACTTAAAATTGTAAAGATTAATCCCACCAATTGAGAATTCGTAGCATTACTTTATAATTCGCCGCAATTGGGCCGGGGCCGTTGTCCGTAATGGCGGTAGCGCGTGTAGTCCCGCAAGATCTGTTCATGGTCGAAACAGAGGGGCTGGGGTAAGTCCCATAGCTCGACGACTCGCGCACTCTTAGCATCGTCGCCGCCTTGGGGTTCTCCGGTGGCAGTCCCGACAAAAACAACGCTCAAAGTATGTTTACGACGGTCGCGGGCTGGGTCTGAGTAGACCGCCAATAAATCCACGAGGGTCACCGTCAACCCGGTTTCCTCTAGGGCCTCGCGGCAGGCAGCGGTCTCCACCCGTTCGCCGTAGTCCACAAACCCACCGGGCAAGGCCCACCCCAAGGGCTCATACCGCCGTTCAATGAGGACAATCGGACGGTGGGGACGGTCAATCAGTTCGATAATCACATCTACGGTCGGGGCCGGGTTGCGGTATTCGGGCATGGTTTAGTTCTGTTGGTAGTATCAGGTGATTTCCCATAAGCTTATAGAGAGAGGGTTCCAGAAGACAGTGATACTTCACTAGCGGGTACCCATCGTAGGCCCCTCTCCCCCAGAACTAAAATAGGCGTTCTAGATATCCAAGCGCGGGGTTGCGGTATAAAAGTCTGGGTTGGTAATCACTAACGCGCTTGTCCAAGTCGCCAACGCACTATTACAAACCACCAACGTGCTTGACCAGACCGATAGGAGCCACAACAATCTAGGGGTTTTCCTACACGACAGGCGGTACTATGTCTACGACTCGGGCCTGTGTTGCAAGAGACATCCCCTAGTTTAGGGGTGTGGTAATGTCGCCTTGGTCTGACTAGTCCGTACCCCTACCTTAGGTCCCGCCATGCCAAGCCCCGCTGTCAGTCGTCTCGCCTATCTCACCTCCGCTTGCGCCCTAGCCTTACTCCAGGGCTTGCCGCTACTGCTACTCACGGCCCTCACCTCCCTCCCGGCACCGTCCGTCCGTGCCCAGTCCCTAGCCCCGGTTGCGGAGAACTTAGGTTTTACCATTGTCGGGATCGAGAGCTTTGACTTTGCGGGCTACTCCATCAGTAATGCGGGCGATGTCAATGGGGATGGACTCGATGACATTATTGTCGGGGCTTTTGGTGCCAATCCCTTGGGACGCGCTTACGCTGGCGAAGCCTACGTCATTTTTGGCAAGACCGATGCGATAACTGTGGACCTACGGGATATTCGAGCGGGTCTAGGTGGTTTTTCTGTTGCCGGTAGCGGCACCGTGGGCAGCTATGACCGCACCGGTGAAAGTGTCAGTGGGGCAGGTGATGTCAATGGCGATGGTCTCGCGGACCTAATTGTCGGTGCGAAGTTGTCGGATCTAGCGGGGCTCAATAACGCTGGGGAGAGCTATATTATTTTTGGCAAAACCGATACCACGACTGTAGACATCAGAAATATCGAGCAGGGCCTAGGGGGGTTTGTCATTCAAGGGGCTGACTCCGACGACCGCTCAGGCAATGCCGTCAGCTCCGCCGGGGATGTGAATGGAGACGGCCTCGCGGACCTCTTAGTCGGTGCCTACGCAGCCGAGGCAGCAAGTGTGGGGGACACTGGCCTCAGCTATGTGGTCTTTGGCAAGACCAACACCATCCCCGTAGACCTCAAGGCTGTGGAGCAGGGGCAAGGCGGCTTCGTCATTGTTGGTCAAGGCGGCGGCACTCGCTCCGGCACAGCCGTCAGTCATGCCGGCGACATCAATGGGGATGGACTCGACGATGTGTTGGTGGGTACCTTCGACTTTGACCCGACGGCTGGGCAGACCTACGTCGTCCTAGGCAAAACTGACACTAACCCTGTGCAGTTTGCCGAGCTTAGGGCGGGGCAAGGCGGCTTTGTCGTGTATGGTATTTCAGCCAAAGACTACGCGGGGGTTGCCGTCAGTGGGGCGGGCGATGTCAATAATGATGGCTTAGCCGACTTCATCGTGGGCGCGCCGACTGCTGATGTCGGCGGTGTATTCAACGCTGGCGAGAGCTATGTGATTTTTGGTAAGACCGATACTCGCGCTGTACAACTGGCTCTAGTCCGCGCGGGTAGCGGTGGCTTTGGCATCTTTGGGCAGCAAGAGCGCGCCCGCTGTGGGTACGCCGTTAGTGAGGCCGGTGACATCAACCAAGATGGTTTCGACGATGTGATCATGCTCTGTGACCGCGCCGACCCCGAGGGCCGGGTGGATGCTGGTGAGGGCTATGTCATCTTTGGCAAAACTAACACCGCCCGTGTCGAAATCCAGGCCCTACGGCGGGGGCAGGGCGGCTATATCGTCAAGGGTGCTAGCACTGATAACCCCCTGGGCAAATCCCTAGGCGGTGGCGGCGATGTCAACGGCGATGGGCGGCCTGACACCTTGTTTGGTTCCCCCGATGCAGACCAAGGACCCCTAGGCAGTGTGGGTGTGAGCTACGTGCTGTTTGGTAAGAACAATACGCTACCCATTGATTTACAGGAGTAGTTAACGGATTAGCAACAGTGGGCTAGGGGGCGGCCTTGATCATGCCAGACTGACGGGCAAAGTCAAACAGGCCCCCCGCTGCAATCACCGGACCCGCCTCACCTAGGGGCTTGAGGGGATATTCTCGGCCCGTGGTGTGGTTAATAAAAAGATTGTGGTCAAAGTCAATCGTCACAGTCTGACCCGTGGTGCACTCAGCTACCAAACGGTCTACGGACTGCCAGGGGTACAACTCGCCGGTTGCCGTGCAATTGCGAAAGAAAATCCGGGCATAGGTGGGTGCCACCACCGCTTGGACCCCAGCAGCACCGAGGGCAATCGGGGCGTGTTCACGGGAGCTACCACAGCCAAAATTATGCCCGCCGACAATAATCGGGTAGCGGGTGGTTGTCTGACCCGGTTCCACAAAGGGCGGGTAGTCACCATCCAAGCCAATCAGAGCATAGGAACCAAGTTTGGTGTACTCCTCGGGTTTAGAGGGCACCAGCGTCAGGTACTCCGCCGGGATAATCTGGTCGGTATCAATGTTGTCGCCTACCACAAAAATCAAGCCAGTAATCTTCACAGTTTCCCTCCGCACTCAGGACAGAAATGATTCGTGGACGGGTTCTTGACATTGCAACTAGGGCAGTAAATCAATTCAATCAAGTTGAGGTCAATCGGGACGGGACGGGGTAGGCCGACCATCTGGGCGTTACTCGCCCCCGGAGCCACCATCGGGTAACAGTTAGCATCGCGCACCACTTGGAAATCACAGACCACCGGGCCATCACTGGTCATCAGTTCTTCGAGGGCGGGTTTGAGTTGGTCGGGGTGGTCCACCCGCATCCCCTTCATCCCGTAGGCTTCCGCGAGTTTTACAAAGTCCGGGGTGCCCTTCTCCATGCGCGAGTGAGCATAGCGTTCTTGATAAAAAGCCTCCTGCCACTGCCGGACCATCCCCTGCCAGCCATTGTTGATAATCGCGCACTTGACCGGGAGGTTGTACTGGACCGCTGTCCCTAGTTCCTGGAGGTTCATCTGGAAACTGGCATCCCCGGCAATACAAACCACATCCTCCCCCGGTACCCCGACTTGGACCCCCAGGGCTGCGGGATAGCCATAACCCATCGTCCCCAACCCCCCCGAGGAAATCCACTGGCGCGGGCCGTTGGTGAGGTACTGGGCCGCCCACATCTGGTGCTGGCCCACATCGGTGGTGTAGTAAGCATGGGGGGCGCGGTTACGAAAACCAATCAAGACCTCTTGGGGGTACAACCGCTGCCCGTCGTGGGGATCATCTAGGGGATAGTCCTCGCGCCAACGTTGGATACGCTCCAGCCAGACTCTAGTCCGGGGCTTGATTTCCTCAATCCGCTTGAGTAAGTCCGCCAAAACCTGCCGTACATCGCCGACAATCGGCACATCTGGGACACGGTTCTTGGCAACCTCAGCGGGGTCAATATCAATGTGGATCACCTGGGCACGAGCGGCAAAGGCATCCAGCCGGCCCGTTACCCGGTCATCGAACCGCGCTCCCACGGCAATTAACAGGTCACACTCGGTCACGGCAAAGTTAGCGTAGGCGGTGCCGTGCATCCCGAGCATCCCGAGGGCTAAGGGATGGGTCTCCGGGAAGGACCCTTTCCCCATCAAGGTCGTGGTGACGGGGATCAAGCACTTTTCAGCTAGCAATAAAAGTTCCTGGTGGGCGGCACTGGCAATTGCCCCGCCGCCCACGTAGAGTAGGGGCCGCTCAGCTTCGAGGATGAGCTTAGCCGCCGCTGCAATCTGCCGGGGGTTCCCCTTGAGGGTAGGGCGGTAGCCGTTGATCTTGACTCGTTGCACCGGCTCATATTCAAAAGTTGCCTGTCCCACATCCTTGGGAATGTCCACCAGCACCGGACCCGGTCGCCCGCTGCCAGCAATATAAAAAGCCTCAGCAAAGACCCGGCTAATCTCCTCAGGGTGCTTAATTACGTAGGAGTGCTTGACAATCGGTAGGGTGATCCCAAAGATATCCGCCTCCTGGAAAGCATCGGAGCCAATCACCTGACTGGGGACCTGCCCGGTCAAAGCCACCATCGGCACCGAGTCCATATGGGCCGTGGCAATCCCTGTCACTAGGTTGGTCGCCCCCGGCCCCGAAGTCGCCACACAGACCCCCACTCGGCCGGTGGCGCGGGCGTAGCCATCGGCGGCATGGACCGCACCCTGCTCGTGGCGGGTCAGGAAATGCTCCAACCGCCCCGCCTGCTCCGCTTGATAAATCTCGTCATAGATGGGCAAGACCGCGCCCCCCGGATAGCCGAAAATATGGCGCACACCTTGACGACACAGGCTGTCCACAACCGCATAGGCCCCGGTGGTTTGCATCCTGACTTCTCCTCACGCTGGTTAGATGAAAATAGTGTAGCGATATACACGAAATGAGTCCAGATTTCAAAAACTCAATTGCCCCCATCCATATAGCGGCAGGACCGAGTTTTAGAAGCTGGACTTGTGGCGCACCAAGCTCAGGAACTCATCGCGGGTCGGGTGTTGTTTAAAAACGCCGACCATCGAACTCGTCACTGTCCAAGAGTTGGTCTTTTGGACCCCGCGCATGACCATACACATGTGGCTCGCTTCAATGACCACCGCCACGCCAGCGGGTTGCAAGATTTTGTCTACGGCCTCGGCAATCTCGCGGGTCAGGCGTTCCTGGACCTGGAGCCGACGGGAATACATCTCGACAATCCGGGCCAATTTCGAGAGTCCGAGGACCTTCTGTTTGGGGATGTAGGCGACGTGGGCGCGACCAATGAAGGGCAATAGATGGTGTTCGCACAGGCTAAACAGGTCAATATCTTTGACTAGCACCATCTCGTCATGGCCCACATCGAAGATGGCATCATTGACAATCGCCTCTAGGGACTGGTCATAACCCTGGGTCAAGAATTGCAGGGAGCGGGCAACCCGAGCCGGAGTCTTGACCAAGCCCTCCCGGTTGACATCCTCCCCAATCCCCTCAAGCAACACCTTGACGGCTGCCATCATCCCCGGCGTGGGGTCCTCCGCAATCTGATCGTCCATCGGGAGCTTAGGCGTGAGTAAGGAATCATTTTGCAGTAAAGACATCTGGCCTCCAATAAATTAAAGAGCCCCACCCGCTGGCATCAAGATGACTTCTTCAAGTACCGCATGGGCGGGTAGGGTGAAAGCTTGGACAACGACTTGGGCAACCGTCTGGGGATCGAGCATCTTGGCCCGGTTGAAATCCCCCGCCACCGTATCCCAGAGTGGGGTCGCCACCGCACCGGGACAGAGCGTACAGACGCGGATCTGGTCAGCCCGCAGTTCCTCCGCCAAGGTCCGCCCGAGGGCCACCAGACCAAATTTGGTGGCACAGTAGGCCCCCCAACCCGGAAAGGTCCTTAGCCCCGCAATCGAAGCGAGATTCACAATGACCCCGCCCCCATTGGCCCGTAAGCGGGGAATGACCTGTTGGGTCAGGGCAAAAACAGCCGTGAGGTTGAGGGCCATCAGTCGTTCCCAATCGCCAATCGCCATCTGCTCTAGGGGCTGGACTTGGACCATCCCTGCACTGTTGACCAAACCCGTAATTGCACCGAGTTCAGTGTGGATACGTTCCACGAGTGCGCCGAGTCGGGCATACTCCGTCAGGTCCTGCACAAATAGCTGGGCTTGACCCCCGATGGCTTGAACCTGCTCTAGGGTAATCGTCAACTCCGCGACCGACCGACCCACCAAAGCTAAGGTAAACCCTAACTCCGCCAAAGCAACCGCCGTAGCCCGACCAATACCACCGCTGGCCCCCGTCAAAATGACAACACCAGAAAAATTGGTCACGTGTGGATGTAAGACTTGCCAAAACCTATTATAGAACCGCTACTTAATAAAGGGACGTTCCCGTTCTGCCCTGCTCCTGGGACTACAATATTTGTAAATACCTAATGAATGCACAACACCATGGAAAACCTGGCCTGTACGCTCGCGGTGCTGTCTCTAGGTGGGATCGTCAAGTATTTTGATGGTCGGATTGTCCATGGGCTAGGGCTACTGCCCCAGGATGATTATTTTGCGGTGCTTGGGGCAATACTGATGATCCTCTACCTGAGCTTGGCCTGGAACTATTTTGGGCTGGCGGGGAACTTGGATGGTCCGACCGTGGGCCTGACGGTGGGCTGGATTGGGCTGAGTTGGTACTTGATCCAACGCCATCTTAAACACCCAGACGCACCCGAACATATCCTCGACTGGACCGGGAACCATCTTCTGTTGACGGGGTGCTTTTATAGTCTGCTCAGCATCAAGACTCTACTGACTTGACCTGACTCTGGGCCTGGAATCGGCGTTTGAAGAGTTCTTGCTGTTGTTTATGGTCTACCATCGGGCGCGGGTAGTCGTAGCGGTGGAGGTTTTGGGTAGTCATGAGTTCTTTGGGTTCAGCTCTAGTGAGTCGGGGCAGCCAGCGGCGGACGTAACTACCGTCAGGGTCGAAACGGGCCAGTTGGGTCTGGGGATTGAAGATTCGCAAGGGTTTGGGGTCGGTGCCCATGGACGCGCTCCACTGCCAACCGCCGATGTTGGCGGCGAGGTCGCCATCTACGAGTTTTTGGGCAAAATATAACGCGCCCTTACGCCAATCAATCAAGAGGTCTTTGCACAAGAAACTCGCTACCACCATCCGACAGCGATTGTGCATCCAGCCGGAGTGGTTGAGTTGAGCCATTGCCGCGTCCACTAGCGGATAGCCGGTTTCGCCCCGGCACCACTGTTCAAAGTGTTCTTCGTTATCGTTAAAGGCAAAATCGCTGTACTTGCGCTGGTAGGGCTGGTCTACGGTCTCGGGATGGTAGGCCAGGGTGTACTTATAAAAATCCCGCCAGCACAATTCTTGCCGCCACGCAGTCAGGTTCTCTAGCCGTTCATCGCTGTAGGCATCCGCTTCTAGTTCAACCGTCGCTTGCCAGACCGTCCGTATGCCCACCGTCCCCATCCGTAGGTGTGGACTCAGGCGGGAGGTGCCGTCTTCGGCAGGGAGATTGCGTTGACTACTGTATTGGAAACAGTATTCGGGCTGACAGAATTCCTCTAACCGCGCCAGACCCACGTCTTCACCCGCATCCACTGGGGGTTGGTCGGTACTCATGCCCAGTTGGGCCAGAGTGGGTAGGGGTTGACTGGTTAATTCTACCGTTGTGAGTCGGTGGGGTTTGGGATAGGGCTTGGGTTTGGGGCGGCTGACCCAGTTGCGCCAGTAGGGACCGAACACGCCGTAGCTCTTGCCCTGTCCCGTCAGCACTTCATCGGGGCCATGGAGCATGATTTCACAGCAACGCTGTACCGCAATCCCTTGTTCTTGAAATGCTGTGTGCACCCGTTGGTCGCGCACCTGAGCAAAAGGTTCGATATCTTCGTTGAAATACAGCGCGGTTGCCTGAGTTTCCCGCGCTAGGTCCAACAACACCGCTACCGGATCGCCCTGTCGCAAAACTAATTGCCCACCGATACGCCGATAATTCTCAGCCAGGACTCCCAGACTATCAAGGAGAAACTGGACGCGAATCGGGGCAATATCCGTCAGCGTCAAGATTGCCGAGTCGAAGATAAAAACAGAGACGACCGCCGCCCCTGTCTGTACTGCTTGGGCGAGTGCTGGATTGTCTTGGAGCCGGAGGTCCCGCCGATGCCATACAAGAATTGTCATGATTTAATTTTAGGGCACCAATCCGTCCTCTCTCCACGAGCCAAAAAAAGGGCGTACCGAGTACGCCCCTACAGAATTCATGGGCTAGTTAGCCGGACGGTTGCCGAGGAAGAACGCATTCACATAGGTATAGCCGCTCATCTCCCAGACGTAGGTATTCCCATCCCCGCTGTAACGCCACAGCAGGTCTGCCTGTCCATCATTCGTCAGGTCGCCTGACCCGACCAACTGCCACAACGGGTCCGTTACATCGCCGATGAAGAAGGCATTCACGTAGGTGTAGCCGTTCATCTGCCAAACGAAGGTCTCCCCAGTATCGTTCTTGCGCCAGAGCAGGTCTGACTGACCATCGTTGGTGAGGTCTCCACCGCCGACTAACTGCCAAGCCGGGTCCGCCACATTGCCGATGAAGAAGGCATTCACGTAGGTGTAGCCGTTCATCTGCCAGACGTAGACATCCCCAGTCTGGATGTTGCGCCAGAGCAGGTCGGCCTGTCCATCCCCCGTCAAGTCCGCCGCCCCCGCCAACTGCCAGTAAAGGTCAGTTACGGCCCCGATCAGGAAGGCATTGACGTAGGTTGTCCCGTTGAGCTCCCAAACTGCGTTATCGCCCGTCTGGTAGTTGCGCCAGAGCAGGTCCGGCTTACCATCCCCCGTGAAGTCAGCGGCCCCAGCTAGCTGCCAAGCTGGGTCGGTGTTACTGAGTAAGGGGAGGGTGGCGACGTAGGTGTAGCCGTCCATCTGCCAGACCTCATTGACCCCCGTGGTGTAGTTGCGCCAGAGCAGGTCCGCTTGACCATCGGTGGTGAAGTCTGCCGCGCCGACCAACTGCCATTGACTCCCGCGCACGGCGACAGCGGGGATCGCAAAAGGGTCCGTACTGTTGACCGTCCCCAAGCCCGGTACGGTCACCTCAATCCGACCCGTGATGGCTCCATAGGGAACCGTGGCGGTGATTTGGCTAGCGGAGACGACTGTAAACAGGGCAGGTAGCCCGTTGAAGGTAACGCTCGTCGCCCCAGTGAAATTGGTCCCATTGATCGTCACGACGGTCCCCGGTCCACCGCCACTGGGGGTAAAGTCAGTGATCGTGAGTACGCTGGTCGTGACAAAGATGTTCTGTTGCTCGGTCCAACCGCTGCCATTGCGGATGAAGACCAACGCCGAACCCTGGTCCGTGGCATTGATATCATCCCCCGGTGCGCCAGTCACGATGGTATTGCCGCTAATGGCAACGGCATAACCTAGTTGGTCTTGGGCCGACCCGTCGCCCGCCGTGAGTTTGCTCTGCTGTTGCGTCCAGACCGTACCGGCTCGCTCAAAGACAAAAGCCGAACCCCGGTTGGCATCCCCCTCAAAATCATCCCCCGGCATCCCGACGACGATGAGGTCACCCACAATCGCTACTGCAAAACCAAAGGCATCATCATCGGCTCCCGTGGCGGTACGAAGTAGGGCTTGCTCAGACCAGACCGTACCGCTTCTCACAAAGACATAGGCAGCACCACGATTGTTGTTACCACTCAAGTCATTACTTGGTGCACTAACCACCACGGTTTCGCCACTGATCGCCACAGCTACCCCGAAGGAATCGCCATTCACCCCATCGCTTGCGGTCAGGCGTTGTTGTTGGGTCCAGAGGGTCCCACTCCGCACAAAGACAAAGGCCGAACCCTTACTACCCACCCCTGGTTTACCGACTGCTAAGGTCTCACTACCCAAAGCGAGGGCGTAACCAAACTGTTCGTTGAGGGCCCCGGTGGTATTGGGAAACTCCTGCTGGAGTGTCCAAGTCGTCCCGCTCCTGATATAGACAAAGGCTGATCCCCGGTCATCATTGTTGCCCGTGTCATAGCCCGGTGCGCCGACCGCCAGGGTCTCGCCCTGGATCGTCACAGACTGACCGAACTTGGCATTGTTGGCGACTGTCGGAGTTAATTTCTGCTGCTCATTCCAGTCCGTACCTGTTCTGACGAAGACGTAAGCTGCGTTGCTGACCCCGACTGCCGGGGCACCGACTACCACAGTCTCACCACTAATTGCCACGGCGGTCCCAAAATTAGCCCCCGCGCCGCCATCACTGGCGGTTAGCTGCGCCTGGGGAATCCAGACCCCGTTATTGCGGACCAAGACATAGGCCGAACCCTGGTCTACATTCAAGCCAATGTCATCCTGGGGCGCACCCACAACGAGGGTATCGCCCACCAGAGCCACCGCCGTCCCCAACCCGCCGAGGGTGCCGGGCGCGTTGGGCTGGCTGAGGAGCGGGTCAATCGTGATGGGATACTGGGCTGTCTGGTCGGCAACCGTCAACCAGAGACGGGTCCCGTCGGTGTCCATTTGGGCGGTGAGGACCTGCCCGGTCGCGTCTTTTACTAAAAGATGATCGTACCGCCAAGACTCTGTTCCCCGCGTCAACAGGATAGCTTGTCCGTCCGGGGTAAGCTCAGCTTGGACTCCGCCGGTGATTGTCATTTCGAGCCGAATTCCGCGCTGTTCCGTAGGCGGAGCTTGCAGTGTAAATCCCTGCTCTAATCCCTGGGGCGTATTTAGGTACCACTCAGTCATAGCCCCGCGCCGATACTCGACCCGGTTACCGATAGCCGTGCCTGGAACTGCTGGGAGTGACTTATCCCCAATTTTGCTCAGACCCAGGGTCCAAGGCCGGGTCGCCCCCTCACCTTGTAGAACTAAACCCTGGGGTTGGAACTGGACGGAGAAGCCCTGGGCCGGGTTGTTGGCATAGGGTGAGCCCTGATGAGTGTAAACCCGGTAACGGGCCTGGGTCAGAGCTTGCTGCATAGCCGGGTCAGGCAGGACGGAAGAAGTCGCCAACAGGGAGAGGACCCCCTGCAAAAAACCCACCGTTATTAACAGTAGAGCTATCGCCCTAGAGTTAAATACGGTGTAACGGACTCTAGCCAGCGTGAGGGTCATGGCGGATCATCCAAAAATACGTGAAGATGTTATCAGAAATTTACTTTTTTACCAAGCAAGACTATATCCGAGCCGGGAAGAATGAAGAATATCGTCTGCTCGCATCATTCTCAATTAGGGAACATGAAATAGTATAAGCATTCCAACTGCCTTTAGTTTTTAAAGAATCAAGATGAGGTTTGGGCCAATAGTGCCTATCGCACTGAGGACACGGCATGGGTATTGCCGAAAATGCTATTTAAAAGTGAGATTCACTCACGCTCGTGTCGGAATCATGTGTTCACCCAAGAGCAAAGATCACATAACCGCGAGAAGTTGAAGTTCCGGGCATGGGTGGAGCATGTTTTCGGTCATTGGGTCTTGATGGGCGGGAAGTTAATACGCGGCGTGGGTCAAGTAAGGATAGCCAAAGTGGGTTTGCTAAACTTGTCGTACAACTTGCGGCAGTATGTCTATTTACAAAAGCAGTCCGGTATCGAACTGCTAGCAGGTATGGTGTACCAAATGAGAAAAAAGAGAGCAATAAGAGGTAAAAAAGAGGAGAGATAAGGAAACAAGTGAAAAAAATGATTATTTACTAACTACAATCACTTTTCTAATAATTCTGTAATTCAGCCTCTATTAATCGTAGTCCCCTGTAACTACAGAGGTTCGTTTGTCAGTTTTCTAGCCCACCGTAGAAATATTTTAGAGATTTCCCCTACCTATCTCTGGATAGATTCAGGCGGTTGTCCATTGCTAGATGATTGAGGGCAAATCCAGGAGCACTACCCATGTTAAATGACAAGATGGCCCCCGACGAATTGCGGGCCGGGATTGGCACCAAACTTGATGAACCTTCCCGCGCTGTCACGGGTCCCCTCAACGAGGGCGATGTTTTTGAGCTGTTGAAAGTAGACCATGACCGCCTAGCTGACTTATTTGTGACGATTGAGACGGAGACCGACCCCGGAGCCCTGAGTACCCACGTTGAGTTACTCGCCCGGCAACTGTTGACCCACACCACCCTCGAAGAAGAAATCTTCTATCCCCAGGTCCGCAACTTTGCCGACACCGAGGGCCAAGTCGAGAAGAACTACGAGCAGCATCAAGAAGCCAAAGAAATCCTCCAACAAATCCAGCGACTCGACCCCAGCACCCAGGACTTCAAAGCCGCCGTCCAAGACCTGCAACGGGCCATCGAGAACCATGTCCACGAAGAAGAGAACTATCTCTTCCCCGCCGTCAAAGGCGACTTGAGCGACGAAGCCTTAGCCAACCTCACGACCCAAATTCGCGAAGGCAAAGCCCGCTACGCTACCCAGTACAACCTCCAGAGTCTCTAGCCCCTCCGCCCCATACCCTGATGGGCACGTGGTGGGGGAGCAAGGTAGAAGAGATCTCCCTCAATCCTCCTTAAAAAGGGGGACTTGAAGAAGCTGGCACACTCATCACTCTTTCCCCCCTTTTTAAGGACAAGGGGGGATTTTTTGAGAACTTGGAAAGGCATAACTTAAAGCAGGTAGGCTAAGAAGATGCTCCCCAATACAACCTGGGAAATAGATATTTATCGCCGCCCCTGCTTCAAGGATGACCAACCCCTGTGGGAATTATTGGTCTGCACATCAGACGGGAAGATTTTATTAAACGTCTGGGTACCCCTAGCCCAAGTAAGTGCCGAGTGGGTGGCGCAACAACTCCAAGGACTCAGTCAGCAACCTGTGGGTATGCGGGTTTTTCGCAGGGCTAGCTACCAACTCGCCCAGCTTGCTAGTGAACAGCGGCGAGTCCCCCTCACCCAGTCATTACGCACTATTGCCATTCAACGCTGGCTTTTAGCCCGCTATCAGACCGTCTACCCCCGTCATCCCGGCTATCGTCTCCCTGCCCGTGCTCCTGTAGTGCGCCCGGTCCCCGCCCCCTTCCCGGCGGATATACTACCTGAGCAGTGGGGTTTCAGTGCGGTCCCGGCAAACGAACTAAGCCTGATTGCCCAACAACCCATTCCCTACCTTGCCGTGCCCTTGACTCAGGAGGACTGGAACGCACCGTTCTGGCTTGCCACCGTGCCCGGTGTCTTTCTCCACGCTCCCGACCCCGAACCTCTCGCCCGCTGGTTATTCCAAAAAGGCCCGGTCGCCCTCAGCTATATCGAATCCGCCATTAGTGGCTTGATCCTAGAAACCGATACTAGTGAACGTTGGGTCCTCGCCACCTTTCAAGACCCCGAGATGAAAGCAGCAGGCCGTCAGTTCATTGAGCGACTCGAAAAAACCCAAGGCTTACATTTCGTCGCCCTCCAACCCACCGCTGCGGAAGACTTGACCGGGTTTTGGTTATTACAGACTCCAGTACCCCTCTAACTACCAAGCATTCCAGTTAGTCCGGCCTTCATGCTGTTGGGCCATCTCGCGGTAGCGCGGCGAAAGCGTAACCTTGACTACCTCACGGGGCAACCAGAGTGGGTTCCCATTACCGAGGGCGACCCGGTACCGTTTTCCCGTTGCGAAATCTTGGACATCTAACACCGTAAAAGTTTTGCCAATCAAGTTGGGTAGGGAACAACGGGTGTAGGGCGTATCCAGAACTTCGACTTGCCAAGGTGTCGGTAGTACAGCTTGGGACGTCATCTGGTCCGCCGGAGGCCGCTCGTTGCGGGGATAGCTGCGGTCTGTATCTTTGGCGGCGGTATTTTCGAGCGGCGGGACCGGCGGCTTACGTCGGTCAGGGGTTTCGCGCATGAAGCGGTCAAGGTCAATCATTGGGGGTAGACCGAACAAACTTTAACCAAGCTTAGTCTCAGGTCCGTATTTTCACTGTGAAGACTCTGTAAGCTCCCTACCCACCAGCCGCTCAGGATAAGCTCTGATCAGTTTTTGGACCTCAGCAGCATGGTAGGAGCTACGCGTCAACGGGGAGGACACCACCTGGAGAAAGCCCATCGCCTCCCCTGCCTCCCGTAACGCCGTGAACTCTGCCGGAGGTACAAACCGACTCACCGCCAGATGTTTGGGGGTGGGCTGGAGGTATTGACCGAGGGTAACGATATCACAACCCACCGCCCGCAGGTCCTGCATTACCGCCAAAATTTCCTCGTTAGTTTCGCCTAAACCCAACATCACCCCAGACTTGGTGAAAAGCGGGTGTTGACGGCTCAAGCGCAGGAGTTCGAGGGTGCGCTTGTATTCGCCTTGGGGCCGGACGTGACGGTAGAGCCGGGGGACGGTCTCAGTGTTGTGGTTGAGGACTTCAGGGCGAGCCGCCAGGATTTGGTCAAGAGCCTGCCAATTGGCGCACAGGTCGGGGATGAGCACTTCAATAGTGGTCTGGGGCGCGACTTTACGGATTTCCTCAATGCAGCGCACGAACTGACTCGCCCCGCCATCCTTGAGGTCGTCGCGGTTAACGGAGGTAATCACCACATGACTAAGGTTCATGCGCCGGACAGCTTCCGCCAAACGTGGCGGTTCGCTGGGGTCTAGGGGCTGGGTTGCTTTATTAAAATCAATATCGCAGTAGGGACAAGCCCGGGTACAGGCGGGTCCCATGATGAGGAAAGTCGCCGTCCCGGCCTTGAAGCACTCCCCGATATTGGGACAGGAGGCTTCTTCACAGACCGTATTGAGTTTGAGGTCCCGCAGGGTTTCACTCACTGCTCCGATGCGCTCCCATTGGGGAGCTTTGACCCTCAGCCAGTCTGGTTTTACGCTCATCCCCGGCCCTCTAAACGAGATAAATATAACACCCTAGTCTTCAGGCCAGGAATTTACGCAGTAAAGTACCCACTAGGGCCACCGCCAACCCATCAAAAATCAGTAGGGCTACCAAGCAGCTTTCTAGACTCAAGGTCGCCCAGGGAGCCACCAGCACGGTACTCGTCCAGGACCAGTCCGCCGCACTATAGAGGTAGCGCACGGGTTCGATGGCCCAGGTCAAAGGGTTGAGTGTCGCTACCCACTGCAACCAAGGCGGCATGAAGGCGAGGGGAGCTAGGGCAGTACTGGCAAATAACAAGGGTAAATTCAATACCAACAATAGCCCCAACGCCTCAATATGACCGGGTACCACAAAGGCCAAACCGATGCTGAGGGCGGTGAAGCCAATCACCAACAACATCACCACCAGTCCAATTACGAGCAATCCCCCCAGTCCCGCCGCCAACTTCGCCCCCAAGAGGGTACTCGCCGTCATGACCACGGCAGTTTGCAAGAGACTCTGGACCACAATATAAATGGCTGAGGCAAACACCACTGACAGCCGAGAGGTCAAAGGCGCGACTAAGATGCGGTTGAGGAAACCGAACTCCCGGTCAAACACAATCGGCAACCCCGCATTGAGAGCCGCCCCAAACGCCGTAAAGATAATCACTCCCGCCGCGAGAAACTGCGTATAGTCACTCGATCCGAAAATCCCCACCGGGGCATTGTGAAAAGCCGCACCAAATAGAACCAAGAACATCAGTGGTTGGGCAATCCCCAGAGCTAACGCGGTCGGGCGGCGTTTCAACTGGATAAACCAACGACGGGTTAGAGCCAGGGTCTCTTGCCAAAAAGCCGGCGAAAAAAGCCCAGGAACAGCAAGGGGCAACTCAAGGGGCCGGGTGGCATTGCCCATGGGCGGGTACCATTTACATCTCCCCATTGTGCCCGATCGCGCATGGCACAATGGAAATAGCAATTAAGGCATGCCATGAATCTGCTCTTACTGGTCCTGTTGGCGGGTTATCTCTACGGAGCTTGGCGGTTCATGAAGGGAGCCAATCGTTTCTATCAGTCCGATAAGGCCCTACCCTTGGCCCTGGCGTGGCCCGTGTTGTTGTTGGTCTCGCCAGACTTCCGGCGCAACTTTAACCGCGCCCTCAAACCCTAGCCCCGCGCGAACCGATAGCACAAAAACAACTCATCCCCCAGGCGGCGCGTCTCCACCAGTTGACCACGGGGTAACGCGGGTAAATCCAGGCCCTCTGCCGCCGAGGGTGCGTCCTTTCCAGCAATGACCACTGGGCAGAGGGTCAGCCACAGTTCATCCACCAGCCCCAGTGCAAAGAATTGGGCCACCAATTGCCCCCCGCCCAGCAGGGCCAATCGTTTGACGCCCCGTTCATGGAGTAGGTGGAGAGCTTGCCGAAAGTCCACGCCCGTACTGTCTCCACAGACCAAAAATTCCACATGGGGCGCGAAGTATGCCCGTTGCTCGAGGCTGAGTTCTCCCGTCAAAAGCAGACGGTCCATGGGTTGACGAAACAGGGGCCAAGTTATGTCTAGGTCTAAGCTCCTTGAGGCAACCACCGTCAAAGGTTGGGGGGATTGGCCCCGCAGGGTCCGCGCCTGCAAAAGTTCTGGGTTGTGGATGAGGAAAGCTGTACTGTAGGCCCGGATGGTACCTGCTCCTAAGAGGACCGCATCGGCCCGACTGACCTGGGTTTCCAGGTGGACTTGGTCATTGACTGAGGGAAAACCGGGCCGTTGATGACGGGTTTGGCTGAGTTTCCCATCCAGACTGACAGCGAGAATAAGACTAACCCAGGGCTGCACAGGGGTCCCTCACGACTTGCTCAGCATAGCAGGGTATAATCGGGCCATTCTCGGTGTCGTCCCATGTGTACCCAATTCGTCGAACTAGAAATGGCCCGCAAGCCCCTTGCTGAACTGGTCCCCGCCATCGAAGCCGAACTCGCTACCCGGGGTGAGTCGTTACGTTGGGCCATCACCCAGGTGGAAGCCGACCGCATTACCGTCGAAGCTGCCGTCCTTGTCACCACGACGTAAACGTGGAAGACTGGACCCCCGAACGTAAAGCCCGCAAACGTGCCCAAATGCGGGCACAGTTGGCCTCACCCTGGCGGGGTCTGCGTTTATTTTTTTATCTCTGCTTTACCGCTAGTGCCGCTGTCGGAACGATGGTCTTCCTCAGCCGGGTCCTCGGCGGGATGGCGCGGGGAGACCGAGAATTATGGGTGAATAGTTTGTTTATGACCTTCTTACATATCGTCTTGGGCGTAACGATGGTGGTCCTCTTCCGGGCCGAACGCCAACGCGAAACTAGCCAAACCGAACGGTTCTTCCAGAAGCAACAGGCTAAACGTTAAGTGGTCTCCCGACAAGCAGGTATGGTGGGGACTAAGATAGAGTGTTGGGCTGGGATTAACCTTGATTGGCGTGGTATGAGTATTGTCCGATTGTTGTAAGGGGTGCAACTGTCTGAATCTAGAGCCCATCCTCAACTAAGCATTGAGGATAGGAAGCTAGGACATAGTTACTGCTTGCCTAGGGCCCGCCGGGTCTCCTCATCTAACCTAGCCCCAGAGAGGACTGCCCCTTCTAATTTAGCCCCGGTGAGTTTGACCCCACGTAGGTTTGTACCACTGAAATTAATACCTGTTAGGTCCGCCCTGCTTAAGTCGGCATCATCAAGTGTAGACCCGCTCAGGTTGGCTTGACTCAAGTTAGCTCCCCGCAAGTTAGTCCCCGTCAAATTAATCCCACTCAGATTCATACCACTGAAATTAATTTCGCTTAGGTCCATATCTTCGAGGTCTAGACCACTCAGATTAAGACTTTTACGGTCAGCTTGGGCATAGGTGAGGATAGCACGGAGAGCATCTTCATCGAGATCAGCCCCCGACAGATTCGCACCCGCCCACTGACTCCCCTTAGCTTCAATAGCACTCAGGTCTGCCCCGCTCAAGTTTGCCCCGCTCAAGTTAGCGTCACGCAAATCGGTGTGGTTCAGGTCCGCCCCGGAGAAGTTGGCCCCTTGCAGATTGGCCCCCTGTAAGTTAGCTCCTTCAAAATCAGCCCCACTCAGGTTTTTACCACTCAGATCTACCTTTTTCAGGTCGGCATTGGCAAAGTCCACGCCGCTTAGATTGCTTCCCTTTAAGTCGGGGATCGTGGGGGGTTCAGGGGGTTTGGGAGCTACAGGAGGTTCCGATTCGATACTCAATTGCGGAGAGGGTTCCAATTGGGCCACGAAGTTTAATTTTCCGGTCCCCAAGGCCCACAGGCCCCAGAACAAAAGACCCACAGCAACACTGACGAGGCTAAATTTCAACTCTTTCACGGGATGAAATGCCAATACATGGCCTCACTGTAACACTAGGAGTTGGGCAAGTTGTGAGTAGATAACTAAAGTTGTAATTTCCTGTGGGGGCCTGTAGATAGTGAAATAAAGCGGCCCACGAACAGCCACCATCCAGCATTCTGGGCCAGCGGTGATGGTTCTTAGCCCAGCCACTGCGGGTTCTTAGCAGTACCATCGAAACGGTTACTCGTCTTATAAAGTTCGGTCTGACCTTTGAGGGCGACCGTCCGGGTACGGTTGAGTAGAGCAGTCACCTGTTCATTGGTCAATGGCTTGAAGGTCCGCACTGCTTCGATGGCTTGGTCGAGAATTGCCAGACTATCAATGCCCGTAATCACCGTTGAAATTGGCAGATTCAGGGTGTAATGCAAACACTCAATCGGTTTGACGGTATTGCTCTGCAAAATATAAGAGTCACCCATAGACTTCATCCCCAGGACCGCGATCTCCTCCTTAATCAAGACTGGAAGGACCGTGCGCTCGAAACTCCTAAAATGAGCATCCATGACATTTAAAGGCATTTGAACCGTATCGAATCGAAAGTTATTCGCCTTAGCAACTTCTAGCATTCTGAGATGAACCATGGGGTCCTTGTGACCTGTGAAGCCAATAAAACGAAATTTACCCGCTTTTTGCGCTGCCATGACCGCTTCAATTGCTCCGCCCGGTGCGAAAATCCGGTCGGGGTCCTCAACACGGATAATCTCATGGAGTTGCAACAAATCTACCGACTCCACCCGCAGCCGTCGTAAGGATTCATCAATCTGTCGTGCAGCCGACTCTTTCGTTCTGCCATCAATCTTGGTCATCAAAAAAACCTTGTCACGGTAGCCATTCTGTAAAGCGTTACCCATCCGAACTTCACTAACCCCGTCGTGATAATCCCAGCAGTTGTCCATAAAGTTAATGCCACGGTCAATCGCCGTGTGAATAATTTTGATACTCTCCTGCTCATCTTTTTGCCGCCCGATGTGATGTCCTCCCAGTCCCACCACCGAAACCTGCTCTTTCGTCCGTCCCAAAGGCCGATAAATCATCTCGCGGGTTCCCGCTTGCATAGCTCCTACATCCCCAGCCGCCATCATTCCCGCAATAACTGAAGTAGCTTTTAATACCTCTCGTCTCCGCACATCCACGCTGAAACTCCCAGGAAAAAGTTTACTGACCTAAATGAATGTTAAATTGCTCAGCAATGCTTTTTCCTCTGTCTAAAGGGGTAGCAAATAGTCATAGATTAATGGGGTAAGGCTTACGAGCAGCATTATTGAGTTCTCGAACAAGTTTATCTACTTCTGTAGATGGATTACCTGAGCCATCACAATCTATATGGAGCTTACGACAACGCTCACTGTGCTCTATTGCAGTGGGAAAACTCTTAATACAATCTAGGGTGGGTACAAGACCCTTGATGTATTTGGGCAAATATTTTTTTAAATATTGACAGACATTGTTACAGTCTATAAATGGTGAAGTAGTATATTCCCAATGCAGAAGTAGCCAATACTCAAAACATGGGTCAGACTGAGCAAAAAAAGTTCCTCTAGCTTCTGGAAGGTTCATAGCAGCCTGAGCTAGTTTACGCCGTTCATCGTGGATTTTTTCAAGATCAAAGACTACCCAGACTTCATCGTAGGGAGTGAAGATGTTACTTTTTTTTGCCTTTTGAATACGCTCTTTTCGACATTTATCAGCATATTTAGTCAAGGTTATCGGGTCAGTTCCTTCAGGATGAACAAGTTCTACTTCTACAGTCCTTAATCTTAGAAGTTCTCGGAGTTGTTTAAAGTAGTTCGGTTCAGTTTTCTCCCCCTCAGTGATAATAAGGAAAATCTTACCTGAAGGAGAATGTTCAGGAGGCCTTCGAGCTGATGGTCTGCGGACATAAGAACTATTCTGAGTCACAGTTTTAAACCTTCAGGGATAAAGGGAATGCCGCCGTAGCGTCCGGCGAGGTAACCTTTTGTCAAAGCTTCATCTTTACGAGGTTGATAATCAGTAAGCGGGTAGAGGTGGGTTGCACCCGCAGGAGATTTCTCAGTAAACCAAATTTGGTCTCGCCGCATTAGGGTGGTATCCAGGAGAATAGGATTGTGCGTTGTAAAAATAATCTGCGCCCCTTTTGGATTATTCTTACGACAGAATAAGAGTTTGAGTAATTCCCTAACGAGAAGAGGATGAAGACTAATTTCAATCTCATCCAAAAAAGCAGTGTTCCCGTGTTCCAAAATGTCAATCCAAGAGCTAGTCAATTCAAAAAATCTACGTGTGCCTTCTGACTCTTCGGAATTGTAATCAAAGAGAACATCTTGGTTATCGCTTGCTTTGTGTATAAACTGTATCTCTCCCTCTTCCGTTCTAATATTTTTTTCAAAAACGTGGGCTGATTCCTCTGAGTAAGAATTGGTTAGGGATGATGTCTTATTCTCATCCTTCGATTGTGTAATCTTTATGTCAGCAATACCAATATCTGCACTTCTTAAAAGATTTTGAACGCGTTCAAAATAACCGTATTCTCTAAGTTTTTTTATAGCCCAAGTTTTGTGAATCCCTTTACTAAGAGAAGAATTTGTTGGATTAAACTGAAGATTATGTTGAAACCAGCTAAAGATCGGCGTGAGTTGGGGATGATTGAACTGAGTAGCAACAGATATGAAAAGTGCATTCTCACGAGTCTTTATTTCAAGACTCTTATCCCTTTTAAATCCAGTTGCAGGTTTTTCCCAGGTATAAATATTCTGCCGCTCATCATAGGTTCGATGATACCAGCGTTGGGGCAGTCCCTTGGGATATGCTACTAAATACTCTTCCAGAACCCGCTGAGTGGTTAAGGACAGACCGAAAAGGTAACGTATCTCTTCAACAACAAAAGTGATTTCAAACTTTGATGGCTGGTGAATAGAAATCTGGTCCAGCTTGAAAGGCTCGGTTCCTGTGGGATCGCCGGGTTCAATTTTAGTTGCTGAGTGACGCACGAAATCAGCGAGAAATTGAACAGCTTTAAGGACGTTCGACTTACCAGACGCATTAGCTCCGTAAATTGCTGCTCCACGCAAAAACTTCACTCCTGCTAAGCCGGGTAGATTCCGCTCAATTACACAGTCAGGCAGGTCTTTTTCGTAGTTGCTGGCTACAAGGCTGAGGGCCTGCTCTTCACGAATAGACCGAAAATTGGCGACCTTGAACTCAATCAGCATGGAGCTAACCACCCCTTAGAGGCAAAACTAGCCTTATATTCGCCAGTTTTACACAAAAAATGTCCTAGAAACGTAAATTTCCTTGAAATCTCTCTACAGGTCCACACCTAAACACTTAGACGGGTTTATTTGCCCTGTAAACTTGGAGTAATGCCCCGGAGCGACCGATGAAGATTGCCTACTTTGATTGCCCGACCGGGATTGCCGGGGATATGTGTCTGGGGGCCTTGGTGGATGCGGGGGTGCCCTTAGCCTATCTAGAGCAACAATTGGGCCGTCTCGCCATGCATCAGGAATTCCACCTACAGGCCCAAACCGTTAAAAAAGTTGGTATTCAAGGCACTCAAGTTACGGTTCACCTTACGGAAACACCCGCTACTCGGCATTTACCCGAGATTGAAGCGATTATCCAGCAAGCGGGCCTCCCAGCCCAAGCGACCGCTTGGGCCTTAGCGAGCTTTCGGGCGTTGGCAGCGGCGGAGGGAGCGGTCCATGGTGTTCCGCCCAGCGCAGTCCACTTCCATGAAGTCGGGGCGGTGGATGCAATTGTGGATATTGTCGGGACCTGTCTGGGTCTGGATTGGTTGGGCATTGAACAGATCGTGTGTTCAGGGTTGCCCTTTGGGGGCGGGACCGTGATAGCAGCCCACGGTCGGATGCCCGTTCCCACGCCAGCGGTGGTCAAACTCTGGCAAAGCCGCCAAGTGCCTGTATTCAGCAATGGCATTCATAAAGAACTCGTCACGCCCACCGGAGCCGCTATCGTCTGTGCCTTGGCCCATCACTTCGGTGAGTGTCCTGCTCTAGTCGTGCAAACCGTAGGCATGGGGGCCGGAACACGAGACCTATCTATCCCTAACTTACTTAGGCTCTGGGTGGGTGAGTCTACGCCCAACTTCTCGGGTTCTGAGCGTAGTCATGCCCATGCCCACGAACATAGTCATAGCGGACCCACTCACTCCCATAGCCATAGCGAGAGTCATAGCGAATCCAGCCCTAGCCATAGCCCCAGTCATGCCCATCCTCATGAAGAAGTCGTTGCCCTGTTGGAGACCCAGCTTGATGACACCAGCCCCCAGGTCCTCGGTTATCTCTTTGATTGCCTCCCGGCGGCGGGAGCCTTAGATATGTACCTGACCCCGGTTGCCATGAAAAAGAATCGGCCCGGTGTCCTGCTCACCGTCCTCTGTCATCCGCCCCAAGCCCGCGCCTGTGAAGAAGTGCTTTTTCGAGAGACCATGACGCTTGGTATCCGCCGGGATTACCGGACCCGTGCGGTGTTGGGGCGCAGATTTGAGACCGTGCAGACCAATTTTGGTGCAGTGCCCGTTAAAGTAAGTCACCGCGCCGGAGCCGTTTATACCGTTCAGCCAGAATATGAAGACTGCCGCCGTCTGGCCCAAGCTACCGGACAGCCCCTCAAAAATATCCATGCCGCCGCCCTCCAAGCCTACGAGGCCCAACGATGAGTGCTGATGAATTTCGCAAAGTCCTAGTTGAGAACCGTAAAGCCCGTTTTGAGTACGAAATCTTGGAAGTCTACCAAGCCGGGATTTCCCTCATGGGCAGTGAGGTCAAAGCCATCCGAGCAGGCCGCGCCAACCTCCAAGAAGCCTATGCCCGCATTGAGGGCGCGGAGGTTCTTCTAC
>NZ_JAAXLT010000134.1 GCF_013285555.1 Candidatus Cyanaurora vandensis
GTCACTTTGCGATGTTCGGATGAAGAATACGAACTGCTTTCTAAGCATTGCGAGAAGAAAGAGAGGAGTTTGAACGATGTGCTAAGGGAGCTTGTTAGACTCTCGAATCAAAGCCGTCGTGAACGACGGGGCTTGTATCCCAATTTCCCGGTCACTGGATTGACCATCCTGACACTCCTGGTCTACCGTATCCGCACTGCCCTTGGCCTCGCCGCCAAGCAGGTGCTCCCCAGCGACGAGGCTGCCCTCAAAATGTTGTACCTGGGGTTACCGCCGGTGGCTAGCTACTGGACGCGACCCAGCTAAGATAGTCAACTAGCGTTAAGCCGCTTCATGATTCTGTTTGAGCATCACTCCGCACACCTGTCTACCCAAAGAAATTGACAGTCCCACCAAAGTAGAACCTCAGCGTTCACCGGGGCGGGCGGGTAGGTAAACCGTGAAGGTCGCCCCTTCTCCTAACGCACTCTGGACCGTGACCCGGCCCCCGTGGGCTTCCACAATTTGACGGGTATGGTGTAGACCCAGGCCCGTCCCGCCCTTGAAGTGTTTACCTTGGGTGAAACGGTCAAACAAAGTCGCCAGATCCGCCGGTGCCACCCCCGGCCCATTGTCACTCACCGCGAACTGCATTCCGCCGTAGTAGGGCTTGGTCTCGACGACAATTTGACCGCCACGATCCGTAAACTTGAGGGCATTGCCTAGGAGATTCTCCAGCATCCGGCGCACTTCCAGACGGTCAGCCGTAATTATCCCCACGCCGGAGTGGAAGTTGAGTTGTAGATCAATTTCCTTGGCCTCCGCCAGTCCCCGCACTTGCCGATAGACCTCCTGGAATAACTCCTCCACATCAAAATCCACAAAGTGGAGAGTTTTGCGTCCGGCATCATAACGGTAGATTTCCAACAAGCTGTTAGTCATCGTCAGCAGGTGCTGGTTACTCTGGCGCAGGGTAACGAGAGCCTCATCCAAGTCCTCGGAAGTATCTCCCAAAGCCCCGTCTAAGATGAGTTGCAACATCCGGTCTGCTGCCACTAGGGGTGTCCTTAGGTCATGGGTCAACCGCGAAACAAAATCCTCGCGCTGACGAGCAATAAAGTCCCGTTCATCTAAAGTGTGCTTGAGTCTGAGCAGAGAACGCACCCGCGCCAAGAGGTCATCGTGGTCCAGGGGTTTGCGTATGAATTCGTCGGCCCCAGCGTCCAAGCCCTCGACTAAGTTGGTTTTATCGGAGGCCGTAATCAGGAGGACCGGGATGAAACCGAGTTCTTTTTGAGCCTTGAGGCGGCGGGTGGTTTCAATCCCGTTGAGTCCCGGCATCATCACATCCAGCATCACCAAAGCAGGAGGATAGGCTTGAATTTTTTGCAGAGCCTCTAACCCACTGGTTGCTGTATCAATCTCATAACCTTCTTGCAGCAAGATCGCCTCAATTAAGGCGATGTTATCGGGAAAATCATCCACCACTAAGATGCGGTCGGGTTGAGTCATCATGGTTTCACTGGGATAGGGGGAGCGGATAGGGGTAGGGGCCATTCCTCCCGACTTGTCTTCGGTTTGAAAACGTTGACCAATGGAGAGCAGCATGGCGAGCAAGAAGAAGTATACGCTCCATCATGAAGTAGTCTCCTCGCAACACCCTCTGCATTTTGATAGACCTATGTAACCAACCCAGAGCGCAAAGCCCGGACTGCGGCTTGGGCGCGGTCATCCACACAGAGCTTACTCAAGATATTCCGCACGTGGGTCTTGACTGTCCCGACCGTGACATAGAGCTTCTCGGCAATGGCTTGGTTACTACAACCTTGGACAATGAGCTCTAGGACTTCGAGTTCCCGTTTAGTGAGCGGATAGGCATCGAGTAAATCCGCAAACTCTGTCTCCTCAGCTTGAATGAGTACAGTCTCTTGACGGTCGCGGTCTGGGGCTTTCAGTTGTTTAAGAACTTTGGAGGCGATGGTCGGGTCTAACCAGGAAACGCCTTCACAGGTGACCTGGAGCGCGAGTAAGAGGTTCTCACGTCCGATATCCTTCATACAGTAGGAATCAGCCCCTGCCGCGAAAGCCGCCATCACCGTCTCTTCCATGTCCTGGAGGGTCAAGATAACCACTCTGGTCTCAGGATAGTGCGCCTTGATTTGTTTGGTCACTTCAATCCCGTCAATATCCGGTAGCCCAATATCCACTAGGGCAATATCCGGGCGATACTGCCCCACCATGGCGAGTCCTTGTTCTCCATTGGCAGCCTCACCCACCACATCAATCCCCTCTTTGCGGAGCGTCAGTTTCATGCCCGCTCGTGTTAAGTCATGATCCTCAATCAAAACAATACGCATGGGGTACCTCACTCGTCGTGCACACGGGACTGCTGGAGAGAATTTACTACATCTGATTACCCCTTGTCACTAACCATACTGCAAGCTCTAGGTTTTCAATTTAATTAGTTAAATAACATTTTCGAGAGCTACCTAGGCACAGCTACTCAGCTTGATCTCAACTGATTTTTTAAAGGCAGGAATCAAATATATTCAATTAATCTACCTCTCTCTTTAGGTGGATTTACTTTGTCGTACGTCTATGTATGTATGAATGGTTCGTTACGCTGGTCCAGCTTGCCGATCTCTCGGCTAGGGCCTATGACCACAGTCGTTTGCGTTCGCCTTGGTGTAACAGTTGATGGGTTTCACCCAAAAGTTGCGGGATATTGAGGCCGACGGGACAACGGGGTAGACAGTCGCCGCACTCGGTACAGTGATTAGCCTTGCGCCCTGGAAACCAATGCCCCCCGTTCTCAAACATGGCGTAGCGGTACTGTCCGAATTCCACCATGTCAAAGCCTAGGGCCAAGTTACGCAACCGGAGGACCTCGGGGATCTGGATATCCTCGGGGCAGGGTAAACAGGCATAGCACTGTTCACAGCTATTGGGCACGGTGAGATACTGCTGGTCAAGTCGGGCCAGGATTCCTTGTTCCTCAGTCGTGAGCGGACCATCCTGATCCGCCATGGCTAGGTTCATTGATACTTCCTGGGGGGTCGCTGCTCCTAGAGACAGGGTATGGATGCGGGGGTCACTTAACAAAAAACGGTAATTCCAGTCCATGGGGGTCTGGGGGTGGCAGAGTCCGACTAAGCGCGGGGGTGGGTTGAAGAGTTGACCGCCCTTATCCGTGGGCGAGATGATAAAAACGCCCATATCTAACTGTTGGGCTAAGGCGAGGGCGGGGGCATTGTGTTGGTTGAAGTAGTAGTAGTGGAGATTTACGGAGGCGAAGAGGCCCGTTTTCATGGTGGCGAGAATGACTTCTAAGGGTCCGTGGGTGGAGAATCCGACGTGGCGGATCAGTCCCTCGGCGCGGGCTTGGTCCACGGCTTGCATACAACCACGGGGGTCTTGGATTAGGGCGAGGTGGGCCGGGGTGTTGATGCCGTGGAGGTCGAAGTTATCTAGGTAATCTAGGCCCAAGCGGGTCAAGGACTCCTCAATACAGCGGCGCATGGCTCCGGCGGTGGGGGTGGGAGTGACTTTGGTGGTGATGTAGAGGCCCTTGCGTCCGATTTGTTTGAGGGCGGCCCCGAGGTATTTTTCGCTCTCGCCGTAGCCACGGGCGGTTTCTAGATGGTTGATGCCTTGGGCGACGGCCTGTTCTACGGTGGCAATGGCGTTCTCGACGGAACTGAGGTAGCGCATACAGCCCAGACTGAAAACCGACAAGTTGAGGTCAGTTTTACCGAAACGACGATAGCGCACGGTGGTTTCCTAGGGGTCTGCTCAATCCTACTTGAGGGGACGGTTTGAGCTTTGGTTACAGTGGGGGGTTTGTGCGTTGGAGTTAGTAGTTTGCACTGCCTGCAACAGCCTGCGCGGACAGGACAGTAACTAACGCGGAGTGGCCTCCTCGCTTATCCGCCTTGGGGGATAGGGGTTGCTGTAAAACTTTGGCCTATGGTGCGTGGGTACTTGGGGACTAGGCTGTGCCGACGATCAAAATTGGGAAGCAATTACTTACTTGTATTGAGGGTAGCAACCTGCGCCAAGTCCTACTCGACAACAAGATCCCGCTCTACAACGGTCCCACGCGAGTCCTCAACTGTCAGGGGCTCGGTACCTGCGGGACCTGTGCGGTTGAGGTCCAGGGTCCGCTGAGTGCGCCGAGTCTCCAGGAGAAGTTGCGTGGGCCGCTCCTGAAGGGCCGTCGCTTGGCTTGTCAGGCTCAAGTGCTGGGGGATATCCGGGTGGTTAAATACGGGGGACTGTGGGGGCTGGGTCAGGATGTCGTCGAAATTTAGTTGACGGGACGGCTGCCCAAAGAGAACGCATTGAGGTAAGTGGTACCCGCGAGTTCCCAGGTGTAGTCCTCGCCTGTGAGGGCGTTGCGCCAGAGTAGGTCGGCCTGACTCGTCCCCGCGAAGTTGCCCGCCCCGGTTAGTTGCCAAGCCAGGTCTGTCACTGGGTTTAAGCTCAGGCCCATGACCAAGGTCGTCCCGTTCATCTGCCAAACAGCGTTCTCACCACTGCTGTAATTACGCCAGAGCAGGTCAGTCTGTCCATCGTTGGTAAAATCTGCCGCCCCGGTCAGTTGCCAAGAGGGGTCTGTCACTGTGTCGAGGAGGATTCCCGTGACTAACTCAGTCCCATTCATCTGCCAGACGGCGTTCTCGCCACTGCTGTAGTTACGCCAGAGTAAATCGGGCTGACCGTCGCTGGTAAAATCCGCTGCCCCCACCAATTGCCAAGTCAAATCACTCACCCTCGTCAAGAAGGTCTCCGCGACAAAAGTGGTCCCATTCAACTGCCAGATGGAATTGCGTCCGGTTTTGTCGTTACGCCAGAGCAGGTCCGGTTGTGCGTCTCCGTTAAAGTCCGCCGCCCCCACTAACTGCCAGCGCGTATCCTTGCGTTCTTGGAGCGGTGCCGTAGCGACGTAATTGGTCCCGTTCATCAACCAGACCTCGTTGGCTCCGGTCGTGTAATTGCGCCAAAGTAAGTCGGTTTCCTCGTCCCCATTGAAGTCCGCCGCGCCCGCCAACTGCCAACCGGGGACCCGCACAGCGTAGGGCCGGATAGTGAGGGCGGCACTGCTCCCAGTCCCGAGGGGAGTGGTGACGGTGATGATCCCGGAACGGGCGGTGAAGGGGACGGTCAGGGTGATTTGGGTGTTGGAGTCTACGATGAAAGTGGCGGGTGCAGTCCCGACCTGCACGGCGGTAGTCCCGGTCAAGTTAACCCCCGTCAGCGTCACAGCTTCACCGATACTGCTGGTAGCGGGGCTGAAACTATTGATACTCGGTACGGGCCGGGTCTGGACTACGTAGGCTGAACCCTGGTTGGTATTACTCCCCAGGTCATCCCCTGAGGCCCCGGCGAGTACTTGGTCCCCGACGAGGGCGACGGCAGAGCCGAAGTAGTCATCTTTACTGCCGTCACTCGCCTGTAATTTCTGTTGCCCAAACCAAGTGCTATCCTGCCGGACAAACACATAGACCGCACCCTGGTCCCGCTTGCCCGCCTCCCCGTCTCCATAGGCACCCACCGCCAGGGTGTTGCCGCTGAGCCCGATGGACTCCCCAAAGTTATCGGAACCCACGCTGTCGGTGGCGGTAAGTTTTTGTTGCTCGGTCCAGACAGCTCCACTCCGGTCAAATAGATAGACCCCGCCCCTATAGTTGTCATCGCGGTAGGCTCCCACGGCTAGGGTCTCGCCACTGAGGGCGACAGCGGACCCGAAGTAATCCCCGGCGGTACCATCGCTCGCTGTTAATTTCTGCTGTTGGCTCCAGACGGTGCTATTTCTGACAAAGACGTAGACCGCCCCTTGGGAGATACTACCGTTGACATCCCCCTGGTAGGCTCCCACAGCTATGGTCTCGCCTTGGATAGCAACCGCTTGACCAAAGGAATCATTAGATAGGCTATCGGGGGCCGTCAAGACCTGTTGTTGACTCCAGATATTGCCGTTTCTGACAAATACGTAGGCTGACCCACGGTAGCCATCTTGACCAGAGGCCCCGATGACCAGCGTATTGCCACTCAGCCCCACCGCCGCTCCAAAGAGGTCCCCAGCAATTCCTGTCGCTAGGGTCAGCTTCTGTTGCTCGACCCAGGTAGTACCGCTTCTCACTAAGACATAGACTGAGCCCTTGAAGTCGTCATCTCCGTAAGCTCCTACCACGAGCGTGTCCCCATCCACGGCTAGGGCATAGCCAAAACGGTCAGCGAGGGTCCCGTCGCTTGCGGTCAGTTTTTGTTGCTCCGTCCAAGTCTCACCACTCTTGACATAGATGTAAACTGCACCTTGGCTATTGTTTTCACCGACCTTGCTCAGGTAACTGCCAACCACGGCGGTCTCGCCACTGAGGGCCACCGCTGTCCCGAGGAAGTCACTGGCACTCCCGTCAGAGGCGGTCAGTTTGGCTTCTGGGCTGGCCCAGGCGACTTGGCAGGATAGGAGGGCGAGGAGACCGGAGCGGATGAAGTGGTTCATGGTGCCGTCGTGAGGTTGAAGGGAGTGTACAGGTTTATCTGGGTACTGTCGGTAATGCGGATAACAGGCCCGCCCATACAATACCCCTATTTCCGGCTAAAAATCGCTGCTTACTGGGTGGGCCTTACTTGTCTGGTCGGACCTGTAGTGTAAAATCTCGCGTCGCTATTCTGAAGAGAGGTTAGGTCTAGGGTAGATTGGGTAGGCGTGGGGCTTTGGGTGATCAAGGTAAACTGGACCTATGGCGCAACCCTCGATCTGGCTCAAGTTATTACGTTATCTCAAGCCCCACGGCTCTGCCCTCGCCTTCGGCACTATCGCTCTTCTCGCCACCAACCTCCTCGGTGTCTACATCCCTTGGCGCATCAAGGAAACCGTGGACAGTCTCAATGGTGCGATCGAACCCCAGACCCTCTTAGTCAACTGTTTGATCCTCTTGGCCTTAAGTACCGTCATGATGGTCATCCGTATCGCCTCCCGACAGGCCATTTTCGGGGTGGGTCGGGAAGTAGAAGTTGCGCTGAAACAACAAATTTTTGCCCATCTGCTGACGATGGCCCCTTCCTATTTCAATACCAATCAAGCTGGAGACCTGATTAGCCGCTCGACCAATGACGTAGATAACGTGCGGCGGCTCCTGGGTTTCTCCATTTTGAGTATTGTCAATACGCTTTTCGCCTATGTCCTGACCCTACCCTTAATGTTCATTCTTGACTGGCAACTGGCCCTCGGTGCCATGGCGGTTTATCCCCTGATGTTGGGGGTCGTTCTGGTCTTCAGTAACCGACTGCGCGATGAACAACAGGCGGTCCAAGAAAAGTTGGGCGATGTGAGTAACCTCATCCAAGAGGATCTCAACGGCATCGCCCTCATCAAAGTCTATGCCCAGGAGGAAAATGAACGCCGCGCCTTTGATGAGCGCAACTTTGCCCTGCGGGATAACAACATCCGGCTGGCCCTCAGCCGTAACCTACTCTTCCCCCTGTTTGGTGGACTCGCTGCCGGGAGTTTGATTGTCCTATTGGCTCTCGGCGGTCCCCGGTTGGCGGCGGGGACGCTCTCGATTGGGGCTTTTACCGCGCTGACGGTCTATGTGGAACGGCTCGTTTTCCCGACCGCACTTTTGGGCTTTACGCTCACTTCCTTCCAGCGGGGACAGGTGAGCTTGGAGCGGATTGAAGCAATTCTGGCGACCCCGACCACCATTGCCGATGCCCCCAATGCCCAGTCCTTGACCATGGCTAAAGGCGAAGTACGGGCACAAAATGTGACTTTCACCTATCCAGGCCGCGCCGAACCAGCCCTTGCCGACCTCAGCTTCAATCTCAAACCCGGTGAGGTCGTCGCTGTCGTCGGACCCATCGGCTCCGGGAAAACCACCCTCGCCAATGCTTTGTGTCGGCTCCTAGAAGTCTCGCCCAACCAGCTTTTCCTAGATGACCAGGATATTACACAACTGAAACTGACGGATCTACGGTACCAAGTCGCCTACGTCCCTCAGGAGAGCTTCTTGTTTGGCGCAACGGTGGCGGAGAATATCGGCTATGGTCGCCCGGACCTACCCCTAGCGGAAGTGATCAGGGTCGCGAAACTGGCCCGGGTCCACGATGAGATTATGACCTTCCCCCAAACCTATGAAACCCTCGTCGGGGAACGGGGGATCACCCTCTCCGGGGGCCAACGTCAACGGGTCGCCCTCGCCCGTGCCCTCTTGATGGATGGCGCAGTCCTAATCCTGGATGATGCCCTAGCCAGTGTGGACAACGAGACCGCCGAGAACATCCTCAATAATCTGACCGCCCAAGGTAACAAAACGGTCCTTTTCGTTACCCACCGCCTCAGTGCTGCCGCTCGCGCTGACCGGGTTTTGGTCCTAGACCAGGGCCGCTTAGTCGAAGAGGGGACCCACGAGCAATTGAGTCGGCAGGGCGGCGTGTACGGCGCACTCTGGACTCGGTATCAACTGGAATCGGTTTTAACGTAAGTGTTTCTTTAGCTGAAAACACACCCAAAGGGGGTAGACTTACCCAAAAGTTGTGGTGTGTTCCGATGTTTGTCACGGCTAGCCTGAACGGAGAAATGCTGGGATCGGCTCTGATGTGGCTCTTTTTGAGCTTGTTGGTCTATAACTTCAAACAGTTGGTGGGGCTTTATCCTTATTTTTTCTTTCAACTCCAGATGTCATTTGAACATGCTCGCACGCCGATTCCGGGCGGGATTGAGTATCTCTTCTTGGGTTCTCTGGCCTGTCTTCAAGTGGCGCAAAACACGCTAACTACCGGCGGCAGTCTCTTAGTCGTGGTGGGGTTTGTCATGGGTTCTCTGGCGTGGTTGGGGGGGCCTACTCGGTCCAAGGGGAACAGCGGCTGACTTGGCTGGGCACCTACACCGTTGTCACCGCGTTGGTAGTTCTGTGTCAAGGCTTGGGCTTGTAAAACAGCCTAGTTCACTCATCTGGTACTTTAAACAAAGCGTGTCCCGGCGTAACAATGAAACGAGCTTTAGCCCTGATGGTGGTGCTACTGATGCAACCTTTGCTGGCGCAAACCCTGACCCCGGCGGAGAATTTAGTTACCGAGGGGATACCGGCGCTCCCCGTGAGCTTAGCCGAAGGGGTCAATCGCTACACGGAGTTCCGGGCGGCGGGCTTCTTGGGGTGGCATCCGGTCAAGCGCGAATTGCTCCTGAGTACCCGTTTTGGCGATACGGCCCAGGTCCACCAAGTCAAGTTCCCCGGCGGTGACCGTCGGCAGTTGACCTTCTTCCCCGACCGGATTCAGGCCGCCGCTTACCCGCCCCGCGCCGCCGAATTCTTTGTTTTTGATAAGGATACGGGCGGCAATGAATTCACCCAGTTCTATCGTTATGACCTCAAGGACGGGGCGATTACCCTGCTTACCGATGGCACCTCCCGCAATAGCAGTGCTACCTGGTCGCCGAAAACGAACCGCATCCTCTATACCTCCACCCGCCGCAATCGCAAGGACACTGACCTCTACTTGATGGACCCCCGAGACCCCAAAAGCGATAAACTCCTGGCCCAAGTCGAGGGCGGCGGTTGGTCGCCCTTGGATTGGTCCCCGGACGAGAGCCTAGTCATCGTTGGGGAATACGTCTCGATTAATGAGAGCTATCTCTGGTTATACGAAACCGCCACTGGAGACCGGACCCTGCTCACCCCCAAGGGCGCAATTGAGAAGGTGGCCTACGGGAATGTCGTCTTTGCCAAGGACGGCAAGGGCATCTACACCACCAGTGACCAGGGCAGTGAGTTTAACCAGTTGCGCTACATCTCCTTGGCGGGTCAAGCCCCGGTGGTCCTCTCGGGGAATATCCCCTGGGATGTGGAGAGCTTTGATCTGACCGAGGATGGCAAAACCCTGGCCTTTGTCACCAATGAGGACGGGGTGAGTGTCTTGCACCTGTTGGACACCGCCACCCGTAAACCCCTCCCGGCCCCCAAACTTCCCGTGGGCATCATCAGTGGGATTGAGTGGCACAACAACAGTCAAGACCTCGGCATGAGTATCGTCTCCGCCCGGGCCACCGCCGATGTCTATTCCTGGAACCGCACCACAGGCAAAGTAGACCGTTGGACCGAGAGCGAGACGGGCGGTCTCAACCCCGCGAGTTTTGTCGAACCCAAACTCGTCCGCTGGCCCAGCTTTGACAACAGAACGATTTCTGGTTTTCTCTACCGTCCCCCGGCCCGTTTCACCGGGAAACGTCCGGTCATCATCAATATTCACGGCGGACCCGAAGCGCAGTACCGACCGGGCTTCCTGGGGCGCAACAACTATCTCATCAATGAATTGGGGGCCGCGATGGTCTTCCCGAATGTGCGCGGCTCGGCGGGTTACGGCAAGACCTTCCTCAAGTTGGACAACGGCTTTTTGCGCGAGGATTCAGTTAAGGACATCGGCAGTCTCCTCGATTGGCTCAAGACCCAGCCGGACCTCGACCCCGAGCGGGTGATGGTCACGGGCGGCAGTTACGGCGGTTACATGACCCTGGCGGTCGCCACCAACTACGCCCCGCGCATCCGTTGCGCCCTAGATGTGGTCGGCATCTCCAACTTCGTCACTTTTCTCGAAAAGACCGAGGACTACCGCCGGGACCTGCGCCGGGTGGAATACGGCGATGAACGGGACCCCGCCATGCGCGAATTCCTGCTTAAGATCTCCCCGACCACCAACGCCCGTCAAGTCACCAAACCCCTCTTCGTCGTCCAGGGCAAAAACGATCCCCGCGTCCCCCTCAACGAGGCCGAACAGATGGTGGCAACGGTCAAGCAGAACGGCAGCCCCGTCTGGTACCTGATGGCAAAAGATGAGGGCCACGGTTTCGCCAAAAAGAAAAATGCCGATTTCCAGTTCTACGCTACCGTCGCCTTCATCCAGCAATATCTGCTCTAGGGCTAAGAAGGCCCCTCCGCCCCACTAGTGGGGGACTAAGGCAGAAGAGATTCCTTGAAAAGGGGGGAATAGAGTGTATTTGAGTCGCCCTACTCAACAAACTCTTCAAGTTCCCCTTTTTAAGGGGGATTTAGGGGGATCAGGGCAAGGTACGCTTAGCCCATGAGTCGCACCTACCACGACCAGTTCGCCAAACAGTACCTCGCCGGACTCCTGGATCCCTTTGGCGAAACCACCATTGGGCTGGAGGTGACCAGTGAAGTCCGTGCTATTGACCTCTTGTTTATTCCCCGTACCGTGCCCACCGCCCTCGGTCTCTTGGGTCGCCTCTGCGCTCAGCCTTGCTTA
>NZ_JAAXLT010000135.1 GCF_013285555.1 Candidatus Cyanaurora vandensis
AAAGGAGAAGTTATTTTAGACAATAAATCATCGATATTTTAAAATCAAAAGCTCTTAGGAGCTAATTTCCTATCATCCTATTAATAAATCGAGGTTCCCGTTAGAGGTTCCTGGAAAAGACACTTGCGGTTCACAGAACGGAGAATGGAATAAAGCGAGAATAGACCAATACTTAAACGAAATCGCAAATACAACTACCTTGGTACTTCCACTAGCGACAATTATTGAAACAGGTAATCACATCGCTCAGGCTAACTCAAAACGTTATGAGACTGCTCAAGCTTTAGCAAGCCTCATGACCAAGGTTGCGGAGGAAACATCGCCTTGGGCAGCATTCACAGTACAGCTAGAACAATGGGATGTAGAAAACCTCAAAAAACTAGCTGGCGAGTGGCCCGAACTTACCAAACAATGCCTATCAATCGGTGATGCGACGATAAAAAATGTGGCTCAGTATTACGCTGACCTGGGTAGCTACGTCGAGATATTGACTGGAGACGAAGGGTTGAAGGCTTATCAACCCCCAGAACCGCTACTAATTCCGCGCCGAAGAAAGCGTTGAAGTTCACAGTTGAAGCTTGCGTAGCTCTGAACACCGACGGAAAGCCAAAAGATCGCGGCAATAAAAGGGCAGACTAGGCAAAATGTAGTGAGAATACCCCTAGCATAAGAGGTCCCATGTAACCTACTACGGTCTATCTGCCGGACAACACCCAACAAGCACTGTAAGAATTAGCCCTGCAACAAGGTAAAGGTGACAAGCCTAAGCAAGCTCGCCGGGATCGGCTGTCGGAGTTGGCGCACAATGGGGAAAACGAGGGTAGGTGATGCTGCTTCAAGTGATTGCGGACTACGGGAATGGGGACCCGGCTTTTGCTGAGGTGACGCAACAGTTGTTATTGGGGTTGCCCCAGAGTCAGGTGAGTTGTCTCTCGGTACCACCTTTTAGTACCTTGGCGACGGGGTTCTGGGTGGCGCAGTTGGGGCTAAATCCGGGACCAGAGCGGATTATCTATCACAACTGTGCCCCCCGGCAGGATGACCCCCTCTCCCGGTCTGATAACGAAGGGGAGGGTTTGACCTATGCCCTACTCACGAATGGCGTGCAGGTGGTCGGGGTCAATGCGGGCTATACCCTGGCTTTTATTAAAGACCACGCGGAGCGGTTGCAGACGGTGAATGTGGCGCGGGCGGGTTCGCAGTTTCGGTCGCGGGATATCTTCCCGCAGGTGGTCAAGACAGTAGCCCAAGGGGATTTTAGTCTGCTCGGCGCGGAGCTAGACCGGAGCTTGATTCCTAGTATTCCCCCGGACCAAGTGGCTTGGGCGGATGGCTATGGCAACCTCAAAACGACCATTCCGGCGCATGAGGTAAACCTGCAACCGGAGTCACGGGTGGTCGTGCAGGTCGGAGATGTGGTCAGTGATGCCGTGTATAGCGATGGCAGTTTCAAAGTCCCCCAGGGGAGTTTGGCCTTTGCACCGGGCAGTTCGGGGTGGACGGCTCAGGGGAAGCCGGTGCGTTGGATGGAGCTTTTCTTGAGGGGAGGCAATGCCTGGGAACGGTTCGCCCGTCCGCGCATGGGGCAAAAAGTCAGTTACTCTTCTTGAGCCACGGGAATACGCTCAGCAGCAATGTAACTCTGGGCGTGTTTGCGGGCGGCTTCCACCAAACCCATGAAGAGCGGATGGGGACTGTTGGGGCGCGACCGGAACTCAGGGTGGAACTGGCTGGCAATGAAGTAGGGATGGCTGGGTAATTCAATCATCTCGACCAACCGCTCATCGAGGGAAAGTCCACAGATTCGGTAGCCCGAGTCCACGAATTGGCGGCGGTAGGCGTTGTTGAACTCGTAACGGTGGCGGTGGCGTTCGAGGGTAACGGAGTCGTGGTAGAGATGTTGGGCCAAGGAATTAGGCGCGAGACGGCAGGCCCACAGTCCCAAGCGCAGGGTTCCCCCGAGGGCAGACACGTCCTCTTGTTCTGGCAATAAGGAGATGACCGGATGGGGCGTGGCGGGGTCAAACTCGGTACTGTTGGCTCCCCCACTGAGTTTTGCCACGTTGCGCCCCCATTCAATCACCGCGCACTGCATCCCCAGACACAGACCCAGGAAAGGTAAGTTGTGTTCGCGGGCGTATTGGATCGCCTGGATCTTGCCATCGATCCCACGCTGCCCAAAACCACCAGGGACAATCAGACCGCTGAGTCCCGCCAAATATTCCGCCGCCCCCCGTTTCTCCACATCCTCCGCGCTAATCCAGGCCAAGTCCACCTGGATATCCTGGGCAATTGCCGCATGGCGCAGGGCCTCGACCACCGAGATATAGGCATCAGACAACTGGACGTATTTGCCGACCAGCCCGACGACGAGCCGTTGTTGGGGCTGGTCCATACAACGAATCAGGCGTTTCCAGTTCACCAAGTCAGGAGTGCGCTCTGGTAAATTAAGTAACTCCAGGACCCGCTCAGCCAGACCTTCTTGTTCCAATCGCAAGGGGACTTCGTAGATACTCCGTGCATCCTGACAGGAGATAACGGCCTTAGCAGGCACATCACAGAAGTTAGAAATCTTCTCCTTGAGGCCCTCGGGGAGAGGACGATCCGAGCGACAAACTAAAATATCCGGCTGAATTCCAATCGAGCGCAGTTCGTTGACCGAGTGCTGAGTCGGTTTGGACTTCATCTCGTGGGCGGATTCGATAAAGGGAATCAAGGTGACATGGATGTACAACGCCTGAGTGCGGCCCACGTCCTTACGAAACTGCCGGATTGCCTCTAAGAAGGGCAGGGACTCAATATCCCCCACGGTCCCGCCGACCTCGACGAGGACCACATCAGGATGAGTATTGCGGGCAACGCGGTGGATACGCTCTTTGATCTCATTGGTGATATGGGGGATGACTTGGACCGTGGCGCCGTTGTAATCGCCCCGGCGTTCTTTATTGATCACTGCTTGGTAAATTGAGCCCGTCGTAACGTTGTTGAGCTTGGACATGGAAGTATCCGTGAACCGCTCGTAGTTGCCCAAGTCCAAGTCGGTCTCCGCCCCGTCATCGGTGACATAGACCTCGCCATGTTGGTAGGGACTCATTGTCCCGGGGTCCACATTGATGTAGGGGTCGAGTTTGATAATGGAAACGGCAAAGTCTCGCGATTTGAGCAACCGCCCCAGACTCGCCGCCACGATACCCTTACCGATCGAGGAGACGACTCCCCCCGTCACAAAGATAAATTTGGTCATTGCCGACACCCAGGGCTAGTACCCAGCTATTTTATCTCACCCGGACCCCCAGGCCTGGGGTGCGTTCACACGCTGACCCTTGGGGTATGCTGGGGGTCAGAAGTTGGGGTAGTGGCGTGAACTTTAGGAGGTGGGCAGCGTCCCAATATCTAGTGAGTTTGTTGTACCAAGATGGTCTTTGCGGTGCCTATGGAGACTGATGAGCAACTGATCACACGTTGTCTAGACGGCGATCAGGAGGCTTTTCGCACCCTTTATCAACGGCACTGTCCCCGAGTGCGTAGTTTACTTTTCCAGCTAACGGGCAAGCCCGAGGGGTTGGACGATTTGACCCAGGAAGTTTTTATTAAAGTCTTCCGGGCTTTACCGAAGTTTCGCGGGGAGAGTCAGTTCTCGACTTGGATCTTTCGGATCACTTATAACGTCTGTCAGGATTTCCGCCGTAAACAGGGCCGTCGGCTCCAGTTGGTTAACTTACCGGAGACGACTTCTTTAGAGAACCTAGCCGTCCCCGACGGACGGGAGGACAACCTGGGTCGGCTGGGTCGTCAGGAACTAGTTCAAAATGCTCTAGCCACCCTCCCAGCGGAACAACGGGATGTGATTGTCCTCCATGACCTCCAGGAGAAGCCCCAGGATGAAGTGGCCCGGATCTTAAATTTGCCCGTGGGGACCGTTAAATCCCGCGTTTTCTATGGACGACGTAAATTGCGTGAATACCTCGTTGCTCAAGGAGTGGAGCTATGACTCCCCTGTCTGATGATGACCTTGTAGGACGCTTCCTGCGGACCCATTACCCCCCCGTGCCCCCGGCCCCCGTGGACCTCGTGGACCGTATTTTGGCGGTGGCCTTTACGGGTGAAGACCCGGCCTTAGTCGAACTCCTCCAGACCCATCCCCGTCCCCCCGCTCCCCATCAAGACTTGGAAGCACGGGTCCTCACGGCACTCTTTGCGGATATGCCCTTGGTGGCCTTTTTACAGAACCATGCGCCCGTGGCACCCCCCGCCCCGTCGGACTTGGAAGAACGAATTCTGACGGCGTTACCAGACTTGCCTTTGCGGGCTTTTCTACTAGAACATGCCCCTGAGCCGCCCGTCCCAGCAGTGAACCTAGAGGAACGAGTCCTCCGGGCAGTGGCTCCCAAACGGCAGTTCTGGCCCTGGGGCGTGGGAGCGGCAAGTGTGGCTGCTTCGCTCGTGGTTGCTTTGAACCTATTTACCGCCCCGTCTACGGAGTGGGTCGAAGCAGACCTGCTCCTCGAAGTACCCACTGCCATGACGGGGAGTACGGCTTTTGCGGTGGACCCCCAGACAGGCCTCTATGAAATTCGAATGTAGTTTGTTGCTGCTGGGGAGTCTGTGTCTCCCCCTGTTGGCGCAACCCAACCGCGACCGCCAACCTTTTTTAGACCGTCCCCCGCGTGATGAGCGTCGTGAACCCGGTGAACGGCCCCCCCAACTCGACTTGCAAGGACTCGGGCTCAACCGGGAACAGCAACGCCAGATCCGCGCGATCCAACAAGCGGATCAAACGCGGGCCAAGAACCTGCGCGAGCAACTCAATCAGGCCCAGCAATCCTTTCGGCGGACCCTGGTTTCAACTGCCACCGACCCGCAGATTCTCCGTCAGTTTGAACGGATGCAGGACCTCCAGAACCAGAGTGCGCGGCTCAGGGTGGAGAATTTGCTCAGGATTCGAGCCGTTTTAACGCCCCAACAACGGGAGCAACTGCGGGCACGGTATAGCCAGTAGAGATTAGATAAATTCAAGACTGCTGGGTAAGTACTGCGCCAGGGTAACAGGATCCACACCCAGGACCGAGCGGGTTAGAGCGAGTTGACGAGCCGCGTGACTATGCCACCAAACCGCTCCGACTGCCGCCATGAGGGGCGATACCCCCTGGGCCAGCACCCCCGCCAGCAGTCCAGTCAAGACATCTCCTGAACCCGCCCGTGCCAGAGCCGGGGTACTCTCGGGGTTGACCCAGACTTGGCCCTGGGGCGTGGCGATGACCGTCCGGGCTCCCTTGAGGACGACCACCGCGCCACTCCTGACCGCAGCAATCCGGGCTGAGGCCAAACGGGACTGGGGATCGAGGTCAGGAAAAAGTCGTTTGAACTCCCCAGCGTGGGGAGTGATAACCGTGGGTGCGGACCGCTGTAACTGGTCGCCACAAACCCCCAGACTACTGAGTGCACCCGCATCGAGAACTAGGGGCACTGGCTGAGCCAGTAATTGCTGTACCAGTTCTGACGCGTGACCCAAACCCGGTCCACAGGCCACGGCCCGGTAATCACGGGGGTCCACGGCTAGTTGATGAATCACGCCCTCAGAAGTCTCAGGACAAGGATGATAGACCGCATCGGGCAAGTGGAACCCCAACCCGTCACGAATTGAACCGGGTACCGCCATCCCCACCCAGCCCACCCCGCTCGCCCGCGCCCCCAACCCAGTCAACAGAGCCGCTCCGGTGAACTGCCGGGACCCCGCCACCACCAACAACCGTCCCACCGTGTATTTGTGGGCGGCTAGGGGACGGTTGAGGGGCAGACCGGCACGAGCGAAGTCTGGGGTGATGCGCTGGGTCTGGGGTTCCGGGAGGACGGCTTGTAAGGCCGCCATCGGTAAGCCCAAGTCCAAGCGGGTAACAGTGCCGCAGTATTCCAGAGCGCGGTCCTCAAAAAGGCCCTGTTTCCATAGCCCCAGACAAAAGGTCCGCTCGGCCCGAATTGCTGTGCCCAGGACTGCTCCGGTGTCGCTCTCTAGACCCGAGGGCAAGTCCAGACTCACTACCCGCAGTCCCCAATGATTGATGGTATCCACGAGTTGAGCTAGTTCCGGGGCTAGGGCGCGGGTTAGCCCAGAACCGAATAATCCGTCCACTAGTAACGAACTTGCTCTGAGTTCCTGAACCTCAGGCACTACCCGGCCTCCGATAGCTTGGTAGTAACGCAGATGGTCCTGGGTCAAGGGTTTTAACGGGTTCACTGGGACAAACACTTGAACAGTCAGTCCCAACAGATGCAACTCACGAGCCACCACCAACGCGTCCGCGCCATTGTGCCCCGGTCCAACCAAAACACCTACCCGGTCTAGGCCCGGATAGGTGTCAAGGATCGTTTCAGTTAACCGCAGACCTGCCCGCTCCATCAGCCCCGCCACGGGCAACCCCCGGTTGAAGGTCCAATCCTCCACGGCTTGCATCTGAGCGGCAGTGACCAGCAGTCGGTCCGGGTTCATCCAGGGAACAGACCCAGGATTAGGGTTTGCAGCAGCGGGCTAATCAGGAACAGGAACGC
>NZ_JAAXLT010000136.1 GCF_013285555.1 Candidatus Cyanaurora vandensis
GCAGTTAACCGGTATTGGCAGTCGTCGAGTTTAGTAAAACTCATCGGCTAAGGGGCAGGTCACGGCTCCACTATCCGACCCACTCCTCTTGCTCTGCGTCAGTCCTAAAGTTCTCAAAGTCCCCTTTTTTAAGAGAGATTTAGGGGGATTTTAGCGACTTAGCCAACGTTGGTAGCGTGCCTGTTGCAGGGACGTGATGGTGGGTAGCGGCACGAGATTGTAGCGGACGGGCAGGGGCGGGCCGGGCTGGAGGAAGGTCTGCTGGAGTTCGTCGCGCCGGAAGTACTGGAGGGCTGAGGGTTGGTCTGGGATGTATTTGAGCAGGTCATTCCAGGTCCGAGACGTGACGCGATAACCATCTAGGGCAACAAGCTCATCACCAGGACAGAGACCTGCACGTTGGGCCGGGGAAGTAGTCTCGATACTCTTGATGATGGGACGGTCTTCTCCTAACTTAATTCCGGTGTAAGGAATGTTACCCTGTTCAATCGTCAATTGTAGTCCGAAAGGGGCGAGATATTGGTCATAGGGCAGTGGTGCAGTGCCCTGGATATATTGTTGATAAAAGTCAGGCATTTCCTCACCCGCGACGGCCTCAATAGTTGCCCATAGTTCAGCCTCAGTATAGGGGTGTTGCTGATGGGTCTGCCAGAGTTTTTGGACGACGAGATCGAGAGAGCTACCCCTGAGCCGTAACTGTAAATCCAACAATAATAAAACAACTTGACCTTTCAAGTAATAGGAAACACTAGAGTTAAGACTGTTCTCGTCAGGCCGATAGAGCTTGATCCAAGCATCGAAACTAGATTGAGCTAGGGACTGGACCGTCCGTCCGGGGGTAGTTTCTAGGCGGGTAATCGCATCGGAGAGTAAGTTCAAATAGCGTGTCGCATCATAGAACCCGCAACGATAGCCAATCAATTCATCGTAATAAGCCGTCGCCCCCTCACAGAACCATAGAACCGAGACATAGTTCTCCTGACTATAATCGAAGCGGTCTAGATTAACTGGACGCAACCGCTTCACATTCCAGCAGTGGAAGAACTCATGAGCGACGAGTTGGAGAAATTTCTCGTACTTCTCGCGGGGTTTAAAGTTGAGACGGGGGAAGAGTAGGCTAGTGCTATTGTGGTGTTCTAGTCCACCGTAACTATCCCCGAGATGTAGTAAGAACCAATATTCCGGGTAGGGCAACCCACCGAACATTTCAGCTGTGGTTTCAATAATTTTAGTCATATCGGGAATCATGACTTCCGGCTCACAATTGCCCCGGCCCCAGATGACGAGATGGTGGGGTTTATTGAGGACCGTGAAATCATAGTGGGCGTGGTGGCCCATCTCGACCGGAGAATCCACGAGTTCGTCGTAGGTCTGAGCTAGGTAAACGTTGTCACCCTGGGACGTGAGGCTCGTGGCGATTTGCCAGTTATCCACGGGCGGAATGAGGTGGACGGTATGGGGCTGGTCGCGGTGGTCTGCACATAATAAAAAAAGACAGGCTCCGTTGAAATAGGCGTGGCTAGTGTCGAGGTGGCTAGTGCGGACAGTCAGTTCTAGGGCGTAGATGCGGTACTGGACCGTGATTGCGGGGGTGCCGGGGGGGACTTGGATACGCCAAGTATTTTTGTTGATTTTTTGCCAAGAGCCGGTTGGACAGGTGAAATCTTGGAGGTGACGGCTATATTCACGGACCATGTAGGAGCCCGGAGTCCAGACGGGTAAGGACAGATCCACGGTATCCCTAGGGACCGGACAAGTCATCGTCACGGTAAACAAGTGCTGGAGTGGATCAGCGGTGACGGTATAGCGTGTAGTCATCAGGTAGGGGTTTTTTGAAGGAGAACGGGGCAGTGAGCGTGGGTCCGCACGTAATCAGAGACGGAATTGCCAAGGAGACGGTCCAAGTCAGGTAGGTTACGGGCAATCGTCGGGCGGCGGTCCTCACAACCGAGAATCAGTAGGTCAGCCCGTTGTTCCTCGGCAATCCGGCAGACCTCCGCGCCGGGGCCGCCCACGGTGTAAAAAGAACGGTACGCCACCCCCTGACTCCGCACAAACTCAGCAGCGGTGGCAATGACGAGGCTTTCATTCTCAGGATCTACAACTCGGCCTACTTCGTAGGGTTCGAGGGGCCGCGTGCGGATGCGGAGCAAGAGGAGTTCACTACCGGGGACTTGACGGGCCAAGTCAGTGGCGGTTTTGAGGGCAAATTTCGCCGCCATCGTATCGCTGAGAGCCACAGCAATGCGGTTGAAACGATTGGCATAGACGCCATCGCGCAACAATAGCATTGGACAGACTGCCCGCTGGAATACGTACTGACTGACAGAATTTTTGAGGATGGCGACGAGGTTATTCAGTCCCCGCGAACCCATGATGACGAGAGAAGCTTTGAGTTCGTCGGCTACATCACAGACCACATCCTTAGGATCGCCCGTCCGCAGACTGGTGTTGAACTCGTACTCAGGACCGAGCGGGAACTGAGCGGCGGCCTTGGCGAGGATTTCACGGGAACGGGCTAGACCCGCTAATTGTTTCTCCGCTGAGGGGAGGACCCGGTTGACATGGAGGACCGTGATCCGTGATCCGCGACTCGCGGGCATCTCTAGGAGGATCTTGAGCATTTGGAGGGGGGCCGGTCCCTCTTCAATGGCAACCAGGATATTGTTGAGCAGGGTCATGGGTGACGTTCAGCTATTTGTATGCAGTGTAGCAGTGTGCGTCATGGATGATCCCACTGGAGTCCAAGCTGAACAGTGGCTTGCGACTCAATTGGTCCAAGCGGGTTGGCAGGTGTTGGCCCAACGCTGGCGTTGTCCTTGGGGGGAGCTAGATCTGGTGGTCATGGGTAACAATCTCGTCGCCTTTGTCGAGGTCAAAGCTCGTCGTCGCCTAGGACCGGATGCAGGCGGTGCTCTAGCTGTGGGCCGGGGTAAACAGCGACGCCTGATCCGGGCAGCGGGTCTCTTCTTGGCTGACCACCCAGAGCTAGCGGAGGCGAGTTGCCGTTTCGATGTAGCCCTGATTGTGCTGGGAGCCGGGGGTTTTCAGTTGCGTGAATACTTGAGCGGGGCCTTTGAGGTGGAGTAGTACCAAAATCTGTGGTATTGTTGAATGTCTGGTTGAATTAAAGAATCATGGCAAAACCCGGCGCACGAATCATCATCACCCTGGAATGCACCGAATGTCGCACCAACAGCGACAAGCGCAAACCGGGCGTCTCTCGCTACACCAGCACCAAAAACAAACGCAACACCACCGGGCGGATGGAATTAAAAAAATTCTGCGCCTACTGCAATAAGCACACCACTCATAAAGAAACCAAGTGAATAACATGACGACGAATTTCCAGAAGAAGCGGGTCTCACCGATCCCGCCGAAGGACAAGATTGACTACAAAGATGTGGACATGCTTAAAAAATACATCACCGAGCGTGGCAAAGTCCTACCCCGCCGCGTGACCGGTCTAACCGCTAAGCAACAACGTGATATGACCGTTGCCATCAAGCGTGCCCGCATCCTCGCCCTTTTGCCCTTTGTGAATCCAGAGGGTTAACTAGCCGTTGTCCAACTACGGACATCACAGTGACTAGGACATTGCCGTAACTGAGTCCATAGATTTTCTGCCGGATAGAGCAAAATGGGCAAGATGATTGCGGTTGCTTGATACTGGTTACTTTCATGTCAATAGTTAAACCCGGAAAATCTAAGTCATTCGCCGTGTTGCCCTCTGCGAATATGTAGCCTTTATCCACGAGATATGTACGAAATTTTAGTTCTAAATAAGTACCGACAGCTTTGCCGTCAGTCACGCCGAACAGCGTATGTTCAGGGTGGGTGCTCTCAGCGGCAGAGAAAATAGCAGCTTCTTGGCATAGCGGGTCCGTTGTCAGCGTAGTCAATATAGTTTTCCTTTGGGGTTTTTGGGGTTTTTGCGCCGAAAGCATCAGTGACATTGTAGAGGCTTAGACTGAGCACCGATGACCAGAATTCGGCTATGCAGTTTGCTGCCTTGGAGAAAGCCGGGTGCACAAAAACCTGATTGAAAGCCCTCGCCGGTATTACTCCCCAAAATCTCCGAGCCCAACCTCCCCTGGGAGCACAGGGTAAAATAGATCAATCACGGGGATCAATATGACTGCCGCCGCTGAAACCCTGCACGCTTTGGTGGAGCGCGTCACCTTTCACAACCCGGAGAACGGCTACAGCATCCTCAAAGTAAAGGTTCCGCGCTGTCAGGATTTGGTGACAGCGGTGGGGAGCTTTGTGCAGGTCCAGGCCGGACAGACCCTTGCCCTTTCTGGGGTCTGGCGCGAGAACCCCCGCTATGGTCCCCAGTTTGAAGTCCACACCGCCCAGGAAACCCGGCCTGCTACCCTCAACGGGATTGAGAAATACCTGGGGTCCGGTCTGATTAAGGGGGTCGGTCCCGTGACGGCTAAGCGGATTGTCCGGCACTTTGGCCTAGAGACCCTGGCTCTACTCGATACCCAACCGCAACGGCTGATTGAAGTCGCGGGAGTAGGCCAAAAGCGCGTCCAGATTATCCAAAAAGCCTGGACGGAGCAACGGGCGATTAAAGAAGTCATGCTCTTCTTACAGTCCCATCAAATTAGTCCCCTCCACGCGGTCAAAATTTTCAAGACCTACCGGGAAGAGTCCATCCCCATCGTCACCCAGAACCCCTACCGACTGGCTCAGGATGTCTACGGGATTGGCTTTGTCACCGCCGACCAGATCGCTCGCAACCTGGGACTGGCCCCCGATGCGGAGTTCCGTTACCAGAGCGGTTTACTGTATACCCTGGAGACCGCCGCCGAGGAGGGCCACTGCTACCTACCCCAGACTGCGCTTGTCACCCAAGCCACCCAACGCCTCGCCCTCAAGGACCACCAACCGGACCCGGCGATCCTTTTGAGACTCACCCGGCAGATGGCGATTGAGGACCAGATCATAATGCATGGCGACCAAACGGGTCAATTTATCTGCTACAAACCGGCATTTTTTAGGAGTGAACAGCATCTGGCGGAGCGGGTCCACGCGCTGTTGAGCCGTCCTGTCACTGTGGACTCGGCCCGCGTAGACCACTGGTTAGACCGCTTCACCACCAAAATGGGATTACAACTCTCGGATGAACAACGACAGGCCGTCCAAATGGCAGCCTCAGCACGGGTGCTGGTCCTAACCGGCGGACCGGGTTGCGGAAAAACCTTCACCACCCGTACCATCGTCGCGCTCTGGCGGGCCATGGGGAAGACGATTGCCCTAGCCTCCCCCACGGGCCGCGCCGCCCAACGCCTCAGCGAAATGACCGGTCAAGAGGCCAAAACCCTGCACCGCCTCTTGGAATATGACCCGCGCACACGGGGCTTCAAGCGGGATATCCAGAACCCCCTAACCGCAGAAGCTATTGTCATTGATGAAGCCTCGATGTTGGATTTATTTTTAGCCAACAGTCTACTCAAAGCTGTTGCTCCCAATGCCCAGTTACTTATGGTCGGGGATACGGACCAACTCCCTAGTGTGGGTCCGGGGAATGTATTGCAGGACTTAATTCAGACGGGCTGTGTACCCGTAGTCCGGCTTACCCAGGTATTTCGGCAAGCCCAGACCAGCCAGATTATCAGCAACGCCCACCGCATCAACCAAGGCCAGTTCCCGCAACTCGAAACCGTGACCGACCGGCCCAAAACCGACTGTCTCTGGCTGGCGGCGAAGGAACCCGAACTCGGCGTCCAAGGGATCGGTCAGTTGGCGGTGGACCTCTTGCCCAAATTGGGCTTCAACCCCGCCCAAGACCTCCAAGTCCTCTGTCCGATGACGAGAGGCGAAGCGGGGACGCGCAACCTCAATAAAGTCCTACAACAACTACTCAACCCGCCTGCACCCACTAAAACGGAGATCGTCCGGGGCGGGATCACCCTCAGAGTTAACGACCGGGTGATCCAACTGGTTAACGACTACGACCGTGAAGTATTTAATGGCGATTTGGGAACAATTACTCAGCTCGATTTAGAGGAACAAGAAATTACGGTCCAGTTCGGCGAACGGTGTGTCGTCTATGATTATGCCGACCTCAATGAGATTGCGCTGGCTTGGGCGGTCAGTATCCACAAGAGTCAGGGCAGTGAATATCCCGTCGTCATCCTACCTGTGTACATGCAACACTCCATTCTCCTGACGCGCAACTTGATCTACACCGGGTTAACCCGTGCCAAGCAACTCGCCATCCTCGTCGGCCCCAGCAAAGCCATCGGTTTCGCGATCCAGCAGACCAAGGACCAGCAGCGGTTTACCTACTTGAGTCAACGGTTAACGCAATTGGTTCAACCCTAGGTTTGAAGGCAAGATGGGCTTTAACTGGTGATAGACGACGCGAAGAACTCTTCGGTTCAATTAATTAGAAAATTTTCGGAAATCACGGAGGTTTTTATTTATTGAAATGACCTTCCCGGGACAGCTTGAGGTAATCACTTAGGGCGAAATGGGGATTGACCGATAGACTTGGGAAGTCTGAAATTCATCCGCCCCCTTACGCAAGGTTGCCAGCAACCAGGGTGGGCACCCCCCCCATTTTTTGTCAATTCATCATAGCTCCTCGGATCTAAGCTGCACTTTCTGTCCGAGCGGGCAACTTTACCATGAGGATCTTCTCTTGAATCAACAAAAATCAGTCAAAACTTGGTTAGGTACTGCCTTGGGTCTATGTGCCCTCATCGCCCTGCCCGTGGGAGCCAGTCGCTTCAACGCCCAGCCCGCCCCGGCGGTTCACGCCCAGCCCACCGCCCAGCACCAATCTCTAGCCCGTGGTTCGCGGACCATCTTCATCCTCACCCTAGACCGCAACCTCTCGGTCCAAGGCATCCGCGACCTCTGGGTCCAGGGCCTCCCTAAGCACGCCCAAGCCCAGATCACGCCCCAGGGCACCGGCGCGGTCCTTACCGTCTGGACGACCCCCCAAACCCCGGCGGGGACCCACCGTCTGACCGTGGCAATGATGGGCCAAGCCGAACCTGTCACCCAAGTCGCCATTACCACGACCAGTGCGCCCTTAAGCATGGCTTACGGTCTCTGGACCCCGACCAAATGGGACACCTGTACCAAGACAATCCACGATAGCTACTCCGTGGTCGGACCCGATGGCAAACTCTATCCGACCTGGCATCCGACGGTGGATACTGCAACGGGCTGTACCTTCGGGCATGAACACGGACGGGACCCCAAGCTCTCTGACCTCTACAGCTTCTCGGGCGGGATGCCCTTTGGGGTGGCGAATGAAGCACAGATGGCGAATGACGCAAGTAGTATGCGCCACGAGGACCATGTGGGCCACAAAGTCGAGTGGGATAAAGGCATCCGGCTCACCCGTAAGACCAGTAGCGGCAATGTTTATACCGGTGTGAGCTGCGACTTCTTGGTCCATGTCCACCAGGGCAGTCACTCCCCCGATGCCTTCGGTAGCAACCTCCACGAAATTTCGTACTTTGTGCAATGTAGTGATGGTCGCAAGTTGGGCGTGACGAAGTTGGAAGCCTTTGGTGACCCCAGCATCATGACCCGTGGCTGTGACCGGACCAAACTCATCCAAGGTCCACCCGCCGAGCCTGAGGACTCTCCTGACGGCGACCACACGCGACGGATTCCCGATAGCTACTGTGTCAAGGAGTTCTTCTGGGTGCCCACTGGCGAAATCTCTAGCTACTATCTGGGTTTCCAAGAGATCTGGAGTGGCGAGAATTTCATTGTCAAACCCAACGGCACACCCTTAGCGTTCTTCGACCCGTACTTCTTAGTCCGTGATCCCAGCCGCTACTACGACCCCGGCAAGTCCAATAACCTGTCGCGCTCCATGGACGCTTGCTACTTTGTTGAGGCGAATGGGGATTCTGCCCACACGGGTTCTTGCGCCGCCGTGACCGACAAATTCAAGATTACCGATATCACCTGGGATGACCCGCGTTCGGCCTTCAAGGGGGTGCAGCGGCAGATCTTCTTCAACCGCACCATCGTCACCAACCTAGGCGGCGTAACCACTTGGTACACCGATCCCTTCGGTAAAAATGCCCAGACGACCCCCTTCACGGGGTCCATCAAACAGTACATCTCAGCGACGGATAACGGGGAAGAGGTTTCCGAAGGGGTCCGTATCTTCCGCGATTACCAAGACCCCACGGTCCACGCCCCGAACTAACTCCCCTGGAGTTCTTTGAGGGCTTGGCGGACTTCGCTACTGTTGCGGGTGGGGCTGACCTGGGTGAAGACCCGGCGCAGCAGCCCCTGGGGGTCCACGAGGTAGGTGTTACGCGCTCCGCCGGGGGCTCCGTACATCGCCCCGACCCGGCCCTGACTATCTGCCAACAGCGGAAACTTCAAGCCCTCACTGTCACAAAACTTCTGGTGGGAGTCCACCGTATCCACACTCACGCCCACCACCTGGGCGTTGAGCTTTTGATAGAGGGGTAAGTCTTGTTGAAAGCGACGCGCCTGCACAGTGCAGCCCCCCGTGAAGTCCGCCGGATAGAAGTACAACACCAACCACTTCCCCTGAAAATCCTTGAGTTGAAAATTCTTGCCGCTGTTACTAGGTAAGTTGAAGGCGGGGGCGGGTTGACCCAGCTGGGGCAGGGCAGCGAGGGGAGCGGCGAGGGCCAGGGCAACTAAGGCCGGAGTGAACTTAAACACGCGGGGCTACTCTTTACATTCCTTCGTATCGTACCCAGTCGGGTGGCAAGGCGTGAGCAGTTACTATGGCGATAGCTTGTCGCACGGCCCGCCATGTCTAGCTTTTGTGCCTACTACCACGAACAAACGAAGTATACGCCCGAGGGGATCGCCCGGAGTGCACGGCAGCTTGAGTGGGACCAGCAACCCCGGCCCTACAAAGAATTCACCACGGGTCAGAAGTTAGACCTCAAGCCCTATTTAGCTGAGCCTGAGTCAACAGGATTGCACCGCCTCTCCCGCTTGCTGTACCTGACCTACGGCGTAACAGCAGTGGTTCCCTACCCAAATCAACCGTTTTATATGCGGTCGGCTCCTTCCGCAGGCGGGCTTTATCCCGCTGAAATCTACCTAGTGAGTCGGGGGGGGCCGGCCCTACCGGCGGGTATCTATAACTATCAGGTCCTTAGCCATAGCCTGTTGCACTGGGAGCAGCCCGTCTGGTCTGGTTTACAGCAGGCATGTTTTGACCATCCTGCTTTGACCGGAGACCTAGCGTTGGTAGTGACAGCGGTATTTGCGCGCTCGGCTTGGCGGTACGCTGACCGGGCTTACCGGCGTATCTGCCTAGATACCGGGCATCTTTTGGGGAACCTGGAACTTGCCGCCAGTCTCACTGGGTTTACTTTGCAAGTGTGCGGAGGGTTTCAGGACGAACCGTTGGGTCACCTGCTGGACCTAAACCCCAGTGAGGAGGCCCCCTTATGTGTCGCGGCCTTGGGTCAAATGCGCATCCCAGGACCTACCGCGCTGTCCTCTCCCGTCGCCCAAGACTTCCCAACCGTGGGCGCGGGGCAGTTGTTGGCTTATCTACACCGCGCTTCCCAGATTACGGTTAGGACTCCACCCACCCCGGCAGCCCCGCGTCAGGATAAGTACAATTTCCCTTTCTGTCTCAAGGTCTCCACCCTCACCCCGCCCTTAGTTTGGCAAGACCGGCTGGCTGAGACGATGACCCACCGCCGTTCCACCCGGCAATACACCGGGGAGGACCTGACCTTGACCGAACTTAAGCAACTCCTCCACTTCACCTACCAGCCCCAGGATTATCCCTTTGATCCCGACCCAGACTATTTTGACCTGACGCTCTTGGAGACTTTTGTGGCGGTGATGGGCGTGATGGGTCTGGAGGAAGGTTGTTATTATTACGCGCCTGCTGTCCAGGAGTTACGCCAGGTCCGGTTTAAGAATTTTCGTGCGGAGGTCCATTACCTCTGTCTCGGTCAAGACTTAGGGCGAGATGCGGGGGCAGTGGTCTTCCATACAGCGGACCTGACGGCAGCCGTGGCCCGTTACGGGGAAAGGGCTTACCGCTATTTACACCTAGATGCGGGCCACCTCGGACAACGCTTGAACCTAGGGGCGGTACGTTTGGGCTTGGGAGTAAGCGGGATCGCGGGCTTCTTCGATGACCAAGTAAATGAAGTCCTCGGTATCCCCCGTGCGGAAGCAGTCCTTTACATCACTACGCTGGGTCGTCCGGTAAGTTAGCAAGCTCTCTGTTAAGCCAGAGTCCTAAGCGTGCATATCAATGGGACTACCGAACTATAAAGCCTCACTGCGCTGGTTCTTACCAAGATAGGGAATCGGCAAGCGGGTAACGTGCCCTAGGGTAGAGACGCCTCAACTACCCCCTGAACTCGGGGTACTATTGAAGCGAACGCTAGAGAGCATGGTGTGGAACGGACATTTCTTGCAGTAAAACCGGATGGGGTCCAGCGGGGCTTGGTGGGTAACATTCTGGGCCGTTTTGAGCAGAAGGGCTTCAAATTAGTTGCACTCAAGCTGATGATGGTCACGCCGGAGTTGGCCCAGCAGCATTACGGCGAACACCAGGGCAAGGGGTTCTTTGCGGGACTCGTGAGCTTCATTACCTCTGGTCCCGTGGTGGCGATGGTCTTTGAGGGGAAGGGGGTGATTGCGGCAGCCAGAGCGATGATTGGGACGACCAATCCCCTCAACGCACCGACGGGTTCAATCCGGGGAGATTTTGGAGTAGATATTGGGCGTAATATCATCCATGGTTCCGACAGTGTGGAGTCAGCCCAGCGTGAAATCGGTCTCTGGTTTAGCTCCGAGGACCTGACCGACTGGACTCCGGCGGTTACGTCCTGGATCTACGAGTAAATGAATCTGGATGCCCGGACGATTGATGAGGTCCGTCAACGGGCGGATCTCTATGACATCGTTTCCGAACGGGTCGTCCTTAAACGTTCAGGGAAAGACTTTCGCGGGATCTGTCCTTTTCATGAGGGGAAGAGCCCCAGTTTTTCGGTCAATCCGACTCGCAACTTCTATAAATGTTTCTCCTGTGGAGTGGGCGGAGATAGCGTCAGTTTCATCATGCGGCTGGAGAAGATTGCTTTTACGGAAGCTGTCCTAGCCCTGGCTCGCCGCTACAACATCCCGGTCCACAGTCACTCCCCCGAGGAACGAGCGGCCTATACCCGCAAGCTTTCCCGTGAACAACAGATTTTAGAGATTCTGGAGCAGGCGGCCCAGTTCTATCAACACGCTCGTCAATCCCCGATTGGACAGGTGGCCCGTGAGTATCTGCAACGGCGGGGACTGAGTGACGAGACTTGCCAACACTTTGCCATTGGTTACGCGCCGCCCGGTTGGAATGCCCTGACGACCCATTTACTGGAGCGCAAACGTTACCCCGCGCCCTTGGTGGAAGCGGCGGGGCTGGTGCGGGCGCGGGGTAACGTTTGCGC
>NZ_JAAXLT010000137.1 GCF_013285555.1 Candidatus Cyanaurora vandensis
GGGGCGGGGGTTGGGGAATTTTTACGTGGACTTGACCCGTGGGTTAACCCGACTTTTGTTACCGCTATCCCTGGTGCTGGCCTTGGTCTACGTGAGTCAGGGGGTGCCTCAGAGTTTGGGGGGATTCCAGACGGCGCAACTGGTGGACCCTTACCCGACTGAGGTTGAGAAAGACGGGGTTAAAACAACAGAGACGGTGACGACGCAAAGTATTTTCGTTGGACCCCTAGCCTCAATTGAATCCATCAAGGAACTGGGGGAGAACGGCGGCGGTTCCGTGGGCATCAACTCCGCCCACCCCTTCGAGAACCCCAACCCCTTCACCAACTTAATTCAAATCCTCTCGATGCTCTTGATCCCGACCGCGCTAGTCTACACCTTCGGCGTGATGGCAGGGAACAAGAAGCAGGGCTGGGTCCTGTTTGGCACCATTTTTCTACTGTTTGTGGGGCTGATTGGCGTGGTGGCGGTCAGTGAATTCAATGGCAACCCGGCGGTCAATGCCCTACTGGGTACAGAGAATCCTAACTTCGAGGGCCAGGAGGTCCGGTTTGGTTGGGCACAGACGGCTCTATTTGCTACGACGACGACTGGAACCATGACGGGCGCGGTCAATGGGATGCACGACTCGCTTACACCGATTGGCGGTTTGGTGCCCTTGTTCAATATGTTCCTCCAGGTAATCTGGGGCGGACAGGGGACGGGGATTGCTTATATTCTCGTGTTCCTACTGATTGCGGTCTTTTTGACGGGCCTGATGGTGGGGCGCACCCCGGAGTTGTTTGGTCGGAAGATTGAGCAGCGGGAAGTGGCCTTGGCCTCGGTCATCTTCTTGGTCCACCCGTTTATGATCCTGGTCCCGACGGCTCTCGCCCTGGTAATTCCCGGTGTGAGCGGGATCTCGAATCCCGGTTATCACGGTTTGACTCAGGTGGTCTATGAATATACTTCCGCCGCTGCCAATAACGGTTCGGGGTTTGAGGGGCTGGGGGATGCGACCCTGTGGTGGAACTTGAGTACCTCGGTCGTCCTGTTGGCAGGTCGGTTCCTGCCCATCGTCGCGTTGCTGGCCTTAGCAGGCGGACTCTCCCAGAAGAAACCCGTTCCCGCCACGCCTGGTACTTTGCGAACTGATACGCCACTCTTTGGCGCGGTCACTGCCGGGACGATCCTGATCCTCGGTGCCCTGACGTTTTTCCCTGTCCTTGCCCTGGGTCCCCTGGCGGAGTTTGCCGCCAACGTTGCCGGGAAAGGGTTTTAGTCACTCGTTCACCTGAGGAATCCCATGACAACTTCGCGTAGCCAGCGCAAACACACGCCTAAGACCGAGACCCAGGGCCTTTATACCAGGGCCATTATCGGTTCCTTCCTCAAACTTAGTCCCTTGACCTTGTACAAAAACCCAGTCATGTTCGTGGTTTGGGTGGGAACCGTAATTACGGCAATTCTGGCAGTGGTCCCCGACCTCTTTGGTCCAGCCCCCGACAGCCGTCTGTTAAATGTCCTGCTCGCGATAATTCTCCTGTTCACCCTGCTCCTTGCCAACTTTGCCGAAGCGGTCGCCGAGGGCCGGGGCAAAGCCCAAGCCGATGCCCTCCGCCGCACCAAGTCCGACACGATGGCTCGCCGCATTACGGATGGGCGGGTCGAAGAAGTCTCCTCCACTGCCCTGCGCCGAGGCGATACTGTCCGGGTCGTAGCCGGGGATTTTATTCCTGGGGATGGAGAGGTTTTACAGGGCGTGGCCTCCGTGGACGAATCCGCAATTACCGGAGAATCCGCCCCGGTCCTCAAGGAACCTGGAACTGATACTTCAAGCTCTGTAACGGGCGGGACCCGCATTCTCTCTGATGAACTGGTCATCCGCATCACAGCTAATCCTGGTGAGAGTTTCATTGACCGGATGATTGCGCTAGTCGAGGGTGCCCAACGCCAGAAGACTCCCAACGAACTCGCTCTGACGGTTCTACTCGCGGTGCTGACCCTGATCTTCCTCGTCGTCGTGGCAACTCTGCCACCGATGGCGAACTATGTTGGTGCCCCAGTCTCAATTGCAACTTTGATTGCGCTCCTCGTCGCTTTGATTCCGACCACGATTGGCGGTTTATTGAGTGCGATTGGGATTGCGGGGATGGACCGGGTAGCGCAGTTCAATGTAATCGCGACCTCGGGGAAGGCCGTGGAAGCCGCCGGGGACGTGGGGACTTTGATTCTCGACAAGACCGGGACGATTACCCTGGGCAACCGTTTGGCGGATGAATTTATCCCCGTGGGCAACCATCCGGCGTTGGAACTAGCTGAGATAGCGCGGGCGGCTTCGCTCTTCGATGAGACCCCTGAGGGGAAGTCCATCCTGCGGTTGGCTCAGGAATTAGGAGCTAAGGACGGCTATAGCGTGGCAGGTGCCCAAGGGATTGAATTCAGTGCCCGGACCCGGATGAGTGGCACCGATTTCGCTGACGGTCAGACCCTCCGCAAGGGCGCGGTCTCGGCGATTAAACAGTACGTCACCGAGCGGGGCGGCACAGTTCCAGCAGACCTAGACCAAGCCACCGAGCGGGTTTCACGCTTGGGAGGTACGCCCCTAGCGGTGTGTAAGGGCAAGGAAATCCTGGGCGTGGTCTACCTCAAGGACATCATCAAACCCGGTATCCGGGAGCGTTTCGCGGAATTGCGGCGCATCGGCATCAAGACCATCATGGTCACGGGCGACAACCGGATCACTGCCTCCGTCATCGCCCAAGAAGCCGGGGTCGACGATTTCGTCGCTGAGGCCACCCCCGAGGACAAGATCCGGGTCATCCAAGGCGAACAGAGTCAAGGGAAACTCGTCGCCATGACCGGGGATGGCACCAACGACGCGCCCGCCCTAGCCCAAGCCGATGTCGGAGTCGCGATGAACTCCGGGACCCAGGCCGCCAAGGAAGCCGCCAACATGGTAGACCTCGACTCCGACCCGACCAAACTGATTGATATTGTCACCATCGGGAAACAATTACTGATCACCCGTGGGGCCTTGACCACCTTCAGCATCGCCAACGACCTCGCCAAATATTTCGCCATCCTGCCGGCCCTCTTTGCAGGAGCGGGGATTGGCTACCTCAACGTCATGGGCCTGACTAGTCCCCAATCAGCCATCCTGTCAGCCCTAATTTTCAACGCCCTGATCATCCCCGCCCTGATCCCCTTGGCCTTGAAGGGCGTTAAATTTGAGCCCCTGAGTGCCGACCAGCTCCTCACCCGCAACATCCTGATTTATGGGTTAGGCGGGGTAGTCGTGCCTTTTGTTGGCATCAAAGTAATTGACCTGCTTGTGACTGCTATTGGCCTCAGTTAAGGAGTCTGTGATGTCCATGCTTAAAGAAACCACCACTGCGCTGCGCATGAGTTTATTTCTGATCCTGGTCTGTGGCTTGGGTTACCCGCTGCTCACCACAGGTATCGCCCAGACCGTCTTCCCCGCCCAAGCCAACGGTTCTCTAATCCAAGCTCAGGGCCAGACCGTCGGTTCACGGCTCATCGGTCAAAACTTCACCAGTGACCGTTACTTCCAAGGCCGGATTAGCTCACTCACCTATAAAGCCGAAGCCTCGGGCAACCCCAACTACGGGCCAACGAACCAAGCCTACCTAGACCGAGTGCGTACAGACGTAGCCCGCCTAACCCAGCGCGACGGCACACCGCCCCCGATTGACCTCGTAACCAACAGCGGTTCCGGCCTCGACCCCCACATCACCCCCGCCGGAGCCCGAGTCCAAGTCCCTCGTATCGCCCGGACCCGTGGCCTGGAGCCGAGTCGCGTCCAACAATTAGTCGAGCAAAATACCACCGACCGCACCCTGGGTATTTTCGGAGAACCCCACATTAACGTCCTAGCCCTCAATCTGGCCCTAGACCAACTGCGGTAAAAATCCTCAACGTGGGGGTCGAGAGCAAGAATAAGCACGTTCTTTCGCCTTGGTCCCCCACGAGTGGGGCGGAGGGGCTACAGACTCGCCATCATCTCGCGGGTCTTCAGGGCCAGCGTCCGGTCGTCGGCGCGGGGCAGATAGAAGTAGCGGCCCCCAGCACGTTGGGCGAGTTCTTTCGCAAAGCCAGTACTGACAAAACGAGACTCCGTATCAATCAGGAGCAACTTCAATCCCAAGTCCGGGAAACGGGCAGCGAGGGCCAAAAGTTCGCCCTTGAGATCCGGTTTAGTGGGGGGAGCCTCGCCGAGGGAGCGAGCCAGGGGAATATTACCCCGACCATCGGTGATAGCGACGACGATGACTTGGCTGACCTCGCCGCCTTTTTGTGCCTGTACCCCCAGTTGAGCCGCCAGACTGAGGGCGTGGGCCAAGGGTGAACCGCCACCACAGGGTAATGACTCCATGCGTCGCCGGGCTAGGGCAATCGAGCGGGTGGGAGGTAAGACGACCTGCGCTTGCTCGCCTTGGAAGGGAATTAGGGCCACTTTGTCGCGGTTTTGATAGGCCTCCGTCAAGAGTCGCAACACCGCACCCTTAGCCGAGCGCATCCGGTTGAGAGCCATGGAACCAGAGGCATCCACCACAAAAATAATCAGTGACCCGGCGCGACGGACCAGTTGTTTCGCCCGTAGGTCCTGCTCTTGGACAATGACCCGACGGTGGGGTTCGCGTAAGCGTCGTTGTTTCTGGTGGGGGGCACAGGCCCGCAGGGTGGCATCCACCGCCACGCGCCGCACGGGACCCCGGGGCAAAATCGGACGGACATAGCGGCCCCGGTCCTCAGAATAAATCCGGGTCCGACTGCCACTCTTACCCCGGCGGCGAGTGGTCTGGGCAAACTGGACTAAAGCCGGGTCAAGGACTACGCCCTCGGGATCAAAGACAAAATCTTCCGGGAGTCCGCCGGGGGGAGAGTCGAGTTCTTCGGTGTCACCGTCAGGATTGGAAGCGGGTTCCTGGTCTTCACCCGGCGGCGGCGGCGGTGCCGGCGGCTCGGGCGGTGCTGGGGGAGCGGGCGGGACTTGTCCGGCGCGGGGAATGAGGACGAGTTCCACCGCAATGCGTAGGTCCTCAGCAATGGCTTGGGTGCGTCCGGCAAGTGCGGCATGGGCACAGGCAACCCGGGCGGCAAAAATATCGCCCCGTTGGCCCTCGACCCCGGCGCGGAGGGCTTCAGTGACGAGATACTCGATTTGCTCCTCGGTCAGCGCAATCTCCGGTAAACGTTCACGGGCCAAGAGGACCGTCAGTTGCAGGTCAGTCAAATCAGTCTCTTGGGCCGCCTCAAAACTCGTACTATCTTCCCGAAAAGCCCGGACCCGACGGACTACTTCCACCCGCTCCTTGAGTTCGAGCGACTGGTCCACGGGCAAGACCAAGGCGAAACGGTCCAGTAGATGTTCGCGCAACTCGCCCTCGTCGGGGTTATAGGTAGCAAGCAAAATGGCAGCGGCGGGATGGACCAGACTCAACCCCTCCCGTTCCACCCGATTGACGCCTTGGGCGAGGGCCGCCAAGAGACCATTAGTCAAGCTGGGTTCTAGAAGATTGAGATCGTCTACAAACAAAACCCCCCGGTTCGCTTGGGCCAGCAGTCCCGGCTGAAAGACGGCCTGTCCTGAGGCCAGGGACTTTTCCACATCCACCGTGCCCAAAAGACGATCCTCGGTCGTTCCCAGCGGGACCTGCACAAAGGGCACCGGGCGCAGTTGTCCAGTCCCCACGCCGGGAGCCTCATTACAAAAACTAGTCGGGTCCACCAAAATGTTGGGTAACAAAGTCCTGAGACTCTGAGCTAGCACACTCTTACCCTGTCCCCGCCGCCCCCACAGGACCACAC
>NZ_JAAXLT010000138.1 GCF_013285555.1 Candidatus Cyanaurora vandensis
ACTCTAAATGGACAGGGAGGGCAGGTAAGACTGGTTCGCCAGCACAGCCCGTTGAGCTGTCAAGAATCACCGCTCCTTCAGGACGGTGAGTATGTCAACTAGGAAGTTAACAAGTATTGGCAGTCGTCGAGTTTAGTAAAACTCACAGGCTTGAGGGCAGCTCACGGCTCTGCGTAAGTCCTGTAAATCACAAAAAAACCAGCCTCGGGAATTTGATGCCTTAAGCTAGTGAACATAATTACACTAGGGCGGCTCGAACCCGTCTGGAGCTAACACAATTTCTCTAACTGGCGGTGGGCCAAACCTTCATCTAAGGCCTGGACCACTAGGGGTAAAGCTGATACTATCGATGGCGAAAAACCCGCTTGGGTCAACAGAAAAGCACTGCTGAAGATAGCGGCTCGTCTGAGGGGGGTGGGCTCACCCCGCAGCGTAGCCAGCGTTAAGTCGCGGTGACGAATAAGATCCTGTCCATCCCCCACCAGCGCGTAATCATCATCAGCCCACCCGTAATCGGCCGCAAGTAACCGGAATTCCTGAGGGGTGGTCATGCCTTGTGCCCAACGACAACCCAGATTGGGATGGAAGAGCGTACAGTTAACCGAACCCTGGACCCCGCGCACCATGGCAAAAGCTGGCATCCCCCGTAATTCAGCCGTTGCTATCGCAAAAGTAATCGTCTCGCGGTGCGTGTAACCCATCACTGGAAAACCCGCTTTGACTGGGTTCCAGAGGAGCTCGGCGGTGGCGAGGGGGGGGCGTTTACCCAGTTCAGCACGGAGGGTTTGTAAATGGTATGCCTCCGGGAAGTGGGCGGGTAGATAAACCCAACCCAACCCTGTTGCCCGGTACTGGTCCGCCAGCGTCGCCCGGTCCCGCATCAGGTCCACACCCAGACTCGCCAGGATATCAAAGCTCGTCAGCCCGTGCTTGGGCGGCATGTCATGACTGCCATGCAGCACTATCCCCTGTCCCAGACTGCTACAGATGAGCGCCGACAAGGGCGTGACAATCCCCAACCGTTCCTGACCGTCGTAGGGACTGCTGAGGACTAGGGGCGCGGGGCTGTCGGCGGGCGGGGTAAAAGGTCGTGCCAATAGGTCAAAGGCATCTAGGATACCCGCTAGCTCCAAAGCAGTCGGACGCTTAATGCGGTGAGCGATTAAAAAAGCCCCCATCTGGGCCGGAGTCGCCTCCTGATTGAGGAGCATCACCGTCGCCCGACAAGCCTCTTCACGGGTCAGGTCCCGCCCGGTCAACCGCCCGGAACCAATTTTTTTGACAAATTCTCGAAAGACGACACTCATCCGGGAACCCGTTGGGCCAAGGCGTACCGTTGCACCCACGCGCTGTAGGCCGCCGGTAGTTGTTCACGGACTAACCGGGCGAAGGCCGCTACCACCGGGACTTGGTAATTATCTTTGTGACAGACCAGTTCCACGCGGCGGGTGAGCTTGGGACCCGTGGGATGGATCAGCACGAGATCCGGGGGTAAGTTCTGGACGGCGGAGAGGGGCAACAGGGCAATCCCCACCTCTTGCCGGACCATCTCTTTAAAAGCTTCTAGGGTATTGAGTTCGACGGCAATATCCAAAGGCCGCCCCACCTGCCGAAACTGCTGAATTAAGGCCGTCCGCATGGCATAGCCCTCCCGGAAAACCACCTGGGGATACTGGGCGACCTCTGCCAGACTCGGGCTCCCCAGGGTCAGGGGATGGCGGGCGGGGACCAAGGCGACGAGTTCTTCTTCATAGAGTAGCGTACTCACTAATTCCGGCGAGTGGACCGGACCCATAATCACGGCCAGATCCACTAGACGGTCCAAGAGGACTTTGATAATGCGCTCCGAACCCAAAGAAGTCAGCCGCAACTGAATCTGGGGATGGTCTTGACGAAAACGGGCGAGTAGGGCGGGCAATAAATAGGTATTTACCGAGTGCAACCCAGCAATACAGACCTCACCCACATCTGGGCGCAAGAGTTCTTGGACGGCAATACGGGCCTGTTCGAGTTCTCGGGAGGCGCGACGGGCATGGGGTAAAAAGCATTCACCCAAGCGCGTCAAGGTGGCTTTGCGGCCCCGCCGATTAAACAAAGGCCCCCCCAGCTCTGCTTCCAGGGCCATGATCTGTTTACTCAAACCGGGTTGGGAGATATGACACTGCTCCGCCGCTAACCGGAAGTTGGCTAAGTTGTGGAGCGCGAGGAAGTATTGCAACTGTTTAGCATCCACCGCGTATCCTGCCTGCCATTGAGCTTGGTCTACTGAAAATAGCCCTTCTCTTGCCTGCTAAGTGTATCTGAAGTTACTTTGGCTAGTTTTAGTTCACGGCCCTCCACTAATAGTGCAACCCCCCGCCCATACGCTACACTCAGCAAAAGAACGCAATAGGACCGATGCGGCGCAGGTATTTCTGTCAGGTTACCGGGGTGGCCTTGGGAGCGGCTCAGTTCCCAGCACGGGCGGCAGCGACCCTGCGCCCGGTGATTCCGCTGGGTTTGGTTGGTTCCTTTGCCGAGAACTGGTTGAACCAGGGACCTTTACTCCAGACGATTGAATATAGTCTGTCGTTTTTGGGACGCAAATCTTCCCGCCGCGACTACCCGGCCTGTGGTCTGACCCACGCCCAAGTGACGGACTGTCTCCGATTCTTTCGGCAACAGTTGGTCATCAGTAGCAGTGCGTTGGAGTTTGAACTGCGCGTCTGGCATTACTTTGATTTTTATCAGTCCGTGGGTAAGACCGGGACCGGGGATGTTTTATTCACGGGTTACTACGAACCTGTTTTCACAGGTAGTCTCACCCCCACCGAACGATTTTTGTATCCCCTCTACCGCTTGCCCCCGGACTTGGTGCTCGATAGCCGGGGTACTTGCTTGGGACGGCGCACCGCCACGGGCCTGACCCCCTACCCCACCCGGCAAGAGATTGAGGAAACCCAACTCCTCAAGGGTTTGGAACTGGTCTGGTTAGAGAATTCCTTCGATGCCTACTTGGTCCAGATCCAAGGCTCAGCGCGGATTGTGCTGGAGGACGGGCGGCTATTAGGCGTGGGTTATGCCGGGAAAACCGACCGCCCTTACCAGAGTCTCGGCAAAGCTTTGATACAGCAGGGCCGTCTACAACCGGGCGAAGTCACCCTACCTGTACTGAGACGGTACTTCCAGGCGTACCCCGAGGAATTACGCTCTTCTCTCTACGTCAATCAGAGCTATGTCTTTTTCAAGGAAACCTCCCTCACGGGGCCGGGACCCACGGGGAGTATTGGTGTCCCCTTGATTGCCATGCACGCCATCGCCACCGACCGCAAGCTGTTTCCACGGGGAGCTTTAGCCTTGGTGGATGTGCCCGTCCCGCTCTTGGGACTACCGGAAACCCGTACCCTGAGTCGGTTTGTCTGTAATCAAGACACCGGGGGCGCAATTACGGGACCGGGCCGGGTAGACCTGTTTATTGGCAGTGGACCGGAGGCGGAAGACATCGCCGGACGGATGAAGAACCTTGGTAGCCTGTACTTCCCCATCCTCAAACCCAACCCCAGTCCGTTCAACCCCGACGCACGACCCATGCGCCCTTCCAGCATCCCAGAAACGTTCTAGCCTAAGTGGATTAACGGAGGTAAAAATCTACATTTGGGTAGTAGGTTAATTTTGAACATTGTCCCATACTAATTATTTTTAGGAGTTGAACGATGCGTATTTCGCCTGTTGTCCTGACTGGGACGCTACTGATTCTCTTGACTGCTTGCGGTGGCGGTGCTAACGAGACCCGTGAACAGAGTACCACCAGTCCCCCCAATGTCACTGAAGCTCCCGTCACCACAAGTCCCGGCAACACCACCGAGGGAACCACTGCCCCCGTCCAGCCTAACGCACCCCCTGTGGCAAGTACCGGAACCGCACCTTCTAGCCCCGTTGCCACCGACACCATCGAGGTCAAGATGGGGACGGATAACGGTCAACTCAAATACGAGCCCGCCAATATCACCGTGCGTCCCGGTACAAAAATTCGTTGGGTCATGAATAAAGCCGGTCCCCATAACGTCGTCTTCGTCGCCGACGGCTCCCCGGACCCCGCCTCCGCCCAAACGATGGACCAAAAGAAACTCCTGAGTAAGGCGGGGGATTTTTATGTCACCACCGTCCCCACCGCCCAACCCGGCAAGTACAGTTTCTACTGCACGCCCCACCGCTCTGCTGGGATGGTCGGCACGTTAACTATGGTCGGAACCGCCACTACCGCTCCACAACAGTAAGGCCCTACCCCCCACATCTTGTGGGGCGGGTGGTACAATGCGGCTGTGAACACCCAGCCCTATCGCTCGCTAGAGCGCAACCACTGGTTTAAGTTAATCCTGGGGGCAAGCTTTCAGCATCTGCCAGCCGTCGAGTCACTTGCATTAATTTGGAGTCTAGCCGGGGTAGATTGCGTAGATACCTGCGCGGACCCGGCAGTCGTCCAAGCCGTAGAGCGGGGATTTTCCCAAGCTCAGCAGCTAGCGATGGATTGGGGCCGGGAATGGCACAGGCCCTGGGTGATGGTTTCCCTCAATGACGGGGAGGACCCGCATTTTCGTAAAGCTTATTTCCCATCAGCACTCTGTCCTCCGACTTGTCCCCGGCCTTGTATCCCGGTCTGCCCGGTCCAGGCCATTGACCGAGCGGGTGTATCCGCCGCCCGCTGTTACGGTTGTGGTCGTTGTCAACCTGTCTGTCCTTTGGGTCTCATTGAATTTGCTACAACCCAGGCCGACCCAGTGCAGTTGAGTGAATTGCTTGCACCCTGCGGGGTTGACGCGCTGGAGATCCACACCCATGTCGGGAATGGTGCAGGATTCACTCGATTATGGACGGGACTTGGAGACTGGTTGACTGGTCTCAAACTAATCTCGATCAGTTTTCCCGATGAACCCGGTCTCTGGGAGCATTTGCAAGCAATTAGCCAACTTATTCAGCAAAGTACCTTGCCAGTTAGGGCCAAAACCCATATTATTTGGCAAACTGATGGTATACCCATGAGTGGGGACCAGGGGGCCAGCCGTGCAAAAGCTTCTATCTACCTCGCCAAAAAAGTTCTGTCCTGGGATTTACCGGGCTTTGTCCAGTTAGCGGGCGGGACTAACCAACACAGTGCAACCCTAGCGCGGGCTGAACACCTTGCGATTGCGGGGATTGCCTACGGGTCCTATGCCCGTAAACTAAGCCAGGAATTTTTCACAGATTTGGATGCGGGGATGACCCCATCACAGTTAGCTCAAGCTGTACAAACAGCCGGGGCCTTGGTCGCACACACCAAAGAGGAGCAGCACAATGGGCAATGTAGCCATGTTGGCGGATGAGGCACTGTTGGCGAACCGGACACGGGTAACCGATGACCTGAGCCAATTGTTGGAGATGCTCCCCGAACGGGTCCGCGTCGCCCTCAAAGACCATCCCCAACTCGATGACCTAGTGGAAGTCGTCCTCGATCTAGGCCGCCAACCCGAGGGCCGCTTCCCCCACGGAGCCGAGTATTTGGGTGAAGAAGTCGTCACTGCCGAAGAGATTGAGTACGCCGTGGGCCGCGTTGGAGAGTTCTCCGGGGATAACCGGGCCGGGATTGAACGCACCCTGCACCGCATCAGCGCGATCCGTAACCGTCACAACCGGATTATCGGGCTTACCTGCCGGGTCGGACGGGCGATTTTTGGGACGATCACGATGATCCAAGACCTCGTGGAGTCGGGGCAATCCATCTTGATGTTGGGCCGTCCGGGGGTGGGTAAGACCACGGCTCTGAGGGAAATTGCGCGGGTCTTAGCCGATGACTTGGGTAAGCGGGTGGTGGTGATTGATACTTCCAACGAGATTGCCGGGGACGGCGACATCCCCCACCCTGCCATTGGTCGCGCCCGCCGGATGCAGGTGGCCCGCCCAGAACTCCAACACCAGGTCATGATCGAGGCGGTCGAGAACCACATGCCCGAAGTGATCATTATTGATGAGATCGGCACGGAACTAGAGGCAATTGCGGCGCGGACCATTGCCGAGCGCGGGGTCATGCTCGTCGGGACCGCCCACGGCAATCAATTAGTAAACCTGATCAAGAACCCGACCCTCTCGGACCTAATCGGCGGCATTCAGTCCGTCACCTTGGGCGATGATGAGGCCCGTCGCCGGGGTAGTCAGAAGTCGATTCTGGAACGCAAGGCCCCGCCTACGTTCCAAGTCGCGATTGAGATGCAGGACCGTTACCGTTGGGTCGTCCATGAGGATGTGGCGGCGGGGGTGGACCTGATCCTGCGCGACCGTCAGCCCATGCCCCAGGTACGGACGGTGAGCGAATCCGGCAAGGTAGTCATCACCCGTGAACTGCCCGATGCGGACTGGAAACCGACGGTAGTTGCCCGTCGCGCTGTCCCGGTCCAGGCCGTGCCGAGCTTGACCGTGGGCAGCCGTTGGCAGGACAAGAGCTTCATGGAAGCCGCTGTTGCCGCCCCCATCTCCGCCATGGATTTGGCCTTGAGTGGAGACAGTACGACCCTGAACATCTATCCCTACGGCGTCTCGCGCAACGATCTAGAGCAGGTCATCCGCCACTACAGTTTCCCGGTCCATCTGACCAAGGACATTGATGATGCGGATGTAGTCTTAGCCCTGCGGACTCATCTACGGGACAAAGCCAAAATTTCCGCCGTGGCCCAAAACCGCCAAATCCCGATCCACACGGTCAAGGCTAATACTTTCCCCTACCTGACCCGTGCCCTACGCCGCATGCTCCAGATTGATGAGCCCTCCGGCGGCGAAAACCTCGACCTCAATATGCTGTTGAGTGGCGACTCTGAGGATGAACTTGAAGCCCTCGAAGAAGCCCGTCTCGCCGTGGAACAAATCGTCATCGGTAAAGGCCAAACCGCCGAACTCCTGCCGCGCTCTCCGAGTATCCGCCGGATGCAACACGAACTCATCGAGCACTATCAACTGCGCTCCAAGAGTTTCGGCGATGAACCCAACCGGCGGCTCAGGATTTACCCCGAGCGGGCTTAAACAAACCCATACCGTAAGTTCACCTCCATGGGTTGCTGCTCAAGGGTCAAGACCGCGACTCGCTCGTACTTAGTCGCGGTCAGATGGACAATCCCAATCGGGGTATGGGGTAAGTAGGGCTCCACCAAGCATGCCCGGTCCGGGTCCCAGCGCGGGAAGCCCCAATGACAGGTCCAGTTGCACCAAGCTGGCAACATCTCAGTCTGTTTGAATAGACCGTGTTTATAGACCGCCCAATTGAGGGCTAATTGCTCCGAGAGATGGGAGGCGTTGCGCTGTAAGCCCATCTGGAGACAGTCCGCCCAGACTTGCCAATGGGGGGCATCCCGGTGCAGGGCGATGGCCCCGGTGTTGAGCATCGGGTAACTCCACAGTTGTTGAGCCACCTGCTCACCGAAGTCAGCTTGGTACCAGTCGTAGGTGATCTGCCATTCATAAAACATCCCGCCATACTGCAACGTACTCCCCCGGTCAATCTGGGGCACGATCGCGAGGCCGCGCAGCTTTGCGCCTTGCGCCAATAACGCCACCGCTGACCAGTCCTGTACCCAAGCATCTGCATCAATCCACAGATAGGTCTGGTAGCCAGGGAAATACTCTGGCAAGTGGGGCCGGGCATAGGACCCCTTGAGATAGCTAGGGATTTGGTCCTGTTGTGGGAAGGGGAACCGCCATTCGGGTTGCACGATGACATCTACCCAGTCGGCTAACCAAGCCAACTGGTCTGGGGTACAGCCGAGGTCCAAGAAGCCCAGGGCGACGCCCCGGCCCTGGGGTTTATCGCGGATCGAACGGATGGTCCCCTGGACTAATCCAAAGAAGGGAGCATCGGCCCCCGTTACGATCATCACGACTCGCGAAAGCGTAGGCTCTGGGTCACGGGCTGGCCCTCAATCGTCAAGAGTTCCACCTGGTCATATTTCTCGGTGGTTAGATGGACGACACCCAGGGGAGTGTGGGGTAGGTAGGGTTCCACCAGACACATCCGGTTGGGGTCCCAGCGCGGGAAGCCCCAATGACAGGTCCAGTTACACCAGCCCGGCAACATCTCGGTTTGGTCAAACAAGGAACTATAGACGGCCCGGTTGAGCGCCAGTTGCTCCGTCATCACCGAGGCTTGGGCTACATCTGTTAGCTGCTGGAGGGCTTCAGCCAAGCTATCGGCCCACAGCCCCCAATGGGGAGTATTGGCCCTCAGCGCGAAAACCCCGGTATTGAGCATGGGATGGGTCCACAGTTTTTGGGCGACTTGCTCCCCGTAGGCTGCTTTATACCACCGGAAGGCCAAATTCCAGTAACCAAACAGGCCCCCATACTGGATCTCACTCCCCCGGTCCACCTCCGGCATAATGGCAAGGCCCCGCAGGGCCGCTCCCGCTAAAAACAACTCAATCCCCCGCCAGTCCTGGACCCAAGCATCCGCGTCAATCCAGAGATAGGTCTCATAACCAGGGAAAAACCGGGGTAAAAACGGTTTCCCCCAAATGCCCTTGAGGTAGGCCGGGACCTGTTCACGGAGAGCGAAGGTCAACTGCCAAGTGGGTCGGCGGATGATATCGACTTGTTCTTGTAACCACGCCAACTGCGTCGGGGTACAGCCTAAATCTAAAAAACCTAGCGTTGCTTTCGCCCCCTCTGGTTTACTCCGTAGGGAACGGACTGTACCTTGGACGAGGGAAAAATAACTAGCATCGGCACCAGTGATAATAATTGTAGACATGGGCAGAAGCACCGGGCGCAATCCACAGTTTACCAGACGCGGTGTAAAGCTCTGTCTTTAGGCGTATTCACGCGCTCTGGGGGTAGGATGCGCTATCAAGAACTTCGGCCTGGACCTGTTGTTCAAGACAGTTGACTTCTCCAGCAAAATTCGCAACCGGGGCATCCTGAGCATCCCGGCCTAGGGCGAGGAGCACCGTAGTGTCAGGCTGGGATAACCCGGTGGGGTCGAGGCGGACCCATTCTCCTTCGACAAATAGTTCACAGCAGGCATGGAAGTCCGGCGGCTGCAAGGCCGGGGCATAGAGTGAGACATAGCGAGCCGGCATGTCAAGGGCACGGGCTAGGGCAATAGTGGTGTGGGCGAAATCCCGGCAGACGCCTGCTTTCTGAAGCAAGGTATCAGTGGCGGTGGTCTCCCAGGTGCTACTGCCCGGTGTGTAGGTCAGGTACTGGCAGACCCATTCGTTCAGCCGATAGGCAAGGTCTAAATTCACAGGTCGTCCGCCAAAAAGTTCTTGCGCCAGAGAACGGACCTGGAGCGGACAACAGTAACGGCTGGGCTCTAGGTAGGCCGTAGGGAAGGCCATGGGTCCTAGGCCTGTGCTCGGCGGTTGGAGTTGAACGGTAGCTTTGTAATTGACTTCTACAATACCAGGGGGCAGATGTAGGTAGAGATAGCGATTGCCCCAGGGGTCTTGGCCCTCGCGCTGATTCACGGATTGAGACAGGTGCAGAGCTTCCTGGAGGACGCGCTGATGGGCGTTGTGGGCGGGTAGGATAAACAACCAAACGGGGGTCAGGTCTTTTGCCTCGTAGACCAGACGGCAGGAAGCCTGGATATGCATGGGTGGTAGGAAGCTCTGTTTTCATTATCCCTAACCCAGCTAGATTCAGCATCATCCCAGAAGCTTCAGACCCTACTTAGGGACTAGCAAATATAGGTGTGAATCGCAAACATAGTAGTCACGAATTTATCAGGTGCGGCTGGCTTCCTGGGTGCGTTGGTAGTGGGCACTGGCTTCGGGAGCATAGGTGGCGATGAGTTCTTCCACCCGCTGCATCGTTAGAGTTTCGGGCGGGACGGGCAGGTTCTTTAGGTGTTGGCAGCCCTGCTCCAGGCGGTCCGGGGTCCCCGTGAGACCGATGAAGTCCACCAGACGGGTCAACCACGGCTCCGGGTCCTGGAGCAGGTTCTCGTAGGTGAGATGAAAAACTGTCGCCGTCGGACTAAAGACTTCTTGATGGAGCGATTTGGTCAACAGCCCATAATAAGAGGCCATTACCCGTTCGCTCAGGGGCCGTTTGGCGATAAAGGGCACTTCTTGAATATCTTGCGCGGCCTGGATAAAAGCAGGCAAGACTTGCTGGGGTGCACGGGCAATATGGATAAACCGGGTAGTGGGGAATAAATAGCTGAAAAGCCGGGGGGTCAAAGAAGCCGCCGGGATCTTCCCCAGGAACGTATTGACCGGACGGCCCCGCCGCTGCCAAGTGAAGACCGACTTCTGGACCGCTTCTTGGAACTTGTGGACGTGGTAACTATTAAGGAACGCGGCGGGCTGCTGTTCACGAATCCGCCCGTTGAGTTGCTGGATGTAGGAGGAGAGTTCGGTGTGGTGCCCCAAGGAAACCGCCTCCGGGCCGCTCAAGATATCCATCGCTGCTACGAGCCCATGTTTACCTTGAATCAGCGGGTGATTACACATCGCCAGGAATTCATGGACCCCCTCATCGGGTGCATCCACCCCCAAGTTGAGGCCGCCCAAAGTCTCGCTCAAGTATTCACTAACGAAATAGTGGTCCACCACGCTCAGTTGCCCGACGCTGAAATAGGCAATCTCTGGATATTGGCACAACCACTCGTAGAGCAGGGTCGTCCCACTCTGGGGCACGCCCAGGATATAGACGGGTTGGAAGTTAGTGGGCGGACGGTAAGACCAAGCTTTTTCTAGATCGCGCTCGCGGTCATCCAGCCAGCCGCCGGGGATGGGGTTTTGTTGTAAACCATAGCTCAGCACCGCCGAGATCATCGTCGCCGCCACTGTCGCCATCTGCCCTCTCCCGCGCTGTATTTAGGTTATAGCCTACAGGCTCACAGTCCCCACCGCCTCTGGGCCTGGGCAAGGGAACCGTCTAGCTGCCATTGGGTCAACCGTTCATTGACCCACACGCGGAGGTCCTGATGAGCAATCCCCTTGGGCAGTCCGATGGCGAGGACATAGCCGTTGAGCGGGGCCGGGAGCAGACGCAGACTAGGGTTTTCCCTTTGCCAGCCCACAAGCACCGTGTTATCTGCTGAGACCGCCTGTACTATGCCTTGTTCTAAAAGTTCACGGGCACGGGCATAACTGGACACCGTGACGACCACAGCCTTGGGCAACCATCGCTTGAGTCCCACCACCGAACTCGATCCCGCTAAGACTGCCACCCGCGCCGTTACCAAATCACCCAGCGTCTGGGCTGGATCATTCCGTTGAACTAACAAGGCTTGATAAGGACGGTAATAACCGACGGAGAAATCAACGACTCGCGCCCGTTGTGCCGTCACACTCAGGTTCCCAATCACAAAATCCACTGCACCGGTAGCAACTGCCGTCAGCCGCTCACTGGTCCGCAATTCCTGCAATACAACCGGTCTTGGTCCCAATTCAGTGCCAAACCGTCGCGCTAACTCCACCTCAAGACCCTGAAGCCGACCCGTTTCATCCCGAAAAGCCAGGGGGTACCCACTCAAGTAAACCCCTACGACCAGCCCCCGCTCCTGCACTTCAGTCAGCGGACGTGCCCCCACCGGGAGCAGCAAGCTCAACAGAAAACCCCGCCGTAATATCATTCCCCCACGTCCTACCGACTGGGGGAATGAGACAGAGGACATACCCTAGGGATTTTTAGCGACAGTGACCACAGCGGCGAAAACCGAGGGGTCCACCAGAGCCAATTGCGCCAACATCTTGCGGTTGAGCAGGACATTAGCTTTGTTCAAGCCATCAATGAGACGGCTGTAGGACAGTCCTTCCTGACGCGCCGCTGCGTTGAGGCGGGTAATCCAGAGGGAACGAAAATCACGCTTACGTTCGCGGCGGTGGCGATAGCTATAGCGCAAAGCCTTCATTACCTGCTGGTTCGCCGGACGGAAAAGTCGGGAATGGGACCCGACGAAGCCCTTGGCGAGTTTCAGGATTTTATTGCGTCGTTTGCGGGCGACGTTACCCCGTTTTACGCGGACCATGGCTAACTTCCTTTAAGGTTTGTGCCGGAGTGCCTTGGGATAGGGGCACTGGCGCAGGGCTTTGTACAGATCTGAGTCATTGACTTCCACTGTCTTAGCTAGGGAACGCAGGCGACTGGCGCCCTTGTGCTCCAACAGGTGGTTCTTGCCCGCCCGCTTACGCCGGAGCTTCCCAGAACCCGTCAGGTCGTAACGCTTCGCCGCTGAGCGGTTGGTCTTCATCTTGGGCATGGGTTTAACAAATTACCACAGTCTCCCATAATACCGGAAAGATGCTAATTCTGGGTAGGGCAACCCTTGACCGCTAACTTTAACCAAGGAATGCTATATTTTTAGATTGTGGAAACATAAGGAAAGGCCATGGCCCGCAAGATCACCGCTAAAGTCAAGCTCGCCCTCAATGCGGGCAAGGCCAACCCCGCCCCGCCCGTCGGTCCAGCCTTGGGTCAACACGGGGTCAACATCATGATGTTCTGTAAGGAATACAACGCCAAGACCGCTGACCAAGTGGGCATGGTCATCCCGGTGGAGATCACCATCTTCGATGACCGCAGCTTCTCAATTGTCCTCAAAACCCCCCCGGCCTCGGTCTTGCTCTGTAAAGCAGCGGGTGTTGAGCGCGGTTCGGCTAAACCTAAAACTGAGCGAGTGGGCACGATTACCCGTGAGCAGTTGCGCGAGATTACGGTCACTAAGATGCCCGACTTGAACGCCGTGGACATTGAGGCCGGGATGAATATTATCGCCGGGACCGCCCGGAACATGGGCATTGCCATCACGGACTAAGCCGTTCCTCAGTTCAGTTGTGCCCCTAGTCTTGGCTGGGGGTGTTTTTATGATTATTTTTGAGTTGCTTGCGTAGATGTAACCCGATAGCTTAAGGGTCGCTCAAATCTGCCATAGCCGAATTTTGCCATCACTGTGCGTGGTGGCAAGGACGGGCTCTAGCGGATGTAGGACAAAGGTGCGGATGGCACTGGGGGGAATAGTGGTAGGCGTTTGGAGCTGGAAGCTATCCCCCGCTTTGACCCAAAACTGCCAAAAGGGTTCTAGCCCAAAGGTCAATATTAAGAGCGGTTGTTGGGTCGAAAAACGGAGCCCCGTCACCACTGGACCCGCCCCACTGAGGAGATGTTCTTTACTGCCTTGCCAGTTCCAGAGCGTCAGGGCACCCTGGACATCGGTACAGGCAAGGGCACCCTGCGGGCTAAAAGTAAGGTTTTTGATGGCTTGTTGGTAGTTGTTGCGGATACCCAGGACCTCTCCGGTGCGGGTATGGGCAACTTTGACTTTGCCATCGCGCCGGACGATCGCCAAGTATTCCCCCTGTAGACTCAAGGCGAGGGTCTGGGTCCCGCTTTTGGCCGGCTCGAAACGCTGACCTGGTTTACCCGTTGTACTATCCCAGACTTGGACATCCTGATTGGAGTTGAGGCTGACCCAGGTCTGACCATCACCACTGAGGGCACCTTGGTAGCTCCCAGTTTCGTCCGGGTTTGCCGCACAGATGGGGGCAGTCTGTCCGGTATTCATTTGCCAGAGGTTGAGTCCGCCTTGGCTCGTCCCCATCCAGAGTCCTTGACCATCGGGGGTGAAACTAAGGACATTGACCTGTTTCTCAGACAGGGTAAAAAGCTTACGGGCATTAGCGGGTTCCCAGAAACGGACGTGCTCCTGGGAACAGGAGACCAATAAGCGTCCATCGGGGCTAAAGGCTAGAGCTTGGATCGGGGTGCGGTGGCCCTCGAGGGTCTCCAGCAGTTGAATAGGGCGTTTCGTTAACTGGGGCGGGGCGGTGGCAGCGATGGTAGGCCCAGGCTCACGCTGGAGACCCCGGACAAAGACGACCGCCGAGGCGGGGCGTTGACCCGACGGGAGAGCCAAACCCTGAAAAACAGCCCGCTCCAGAGTCGAGGACACCAACTTATTAAAAGTACGGGTGGACTCAAGGGGATGGCCCTTGAGTCGCTCGGGAGCCGGAGTGGGGATTTGGGCGGTGAGGAGGTTGTAGGCCACGGCGGCGAGGCCGTAGATATCCACGGTCGGGCCATAGTTGGCTTGGTAGGCGTAGAGTTCTGGGGGAGAGAAGCCGTGGCTGACGACGGAGAATTCGTCGCTCATCTCCTCCTGGGTTGGTTGCATGGAGCCAAAATCAATCAAGACCGCCCGTTTTTCATCGACTAGGATGTTCTCAGATTTGACATCCCGGTGGACTAGGCCGTGGCGGTGGAGCATTTCTAGGGCCAAGCCCACCTGCGCCAAAAAACGTAACGCTTCTGGGGGAGCTAAGGGACCCCGCGCCTTGAGGTAGGCACTCAAGGTCCGGCCCCGCACCAGTTCCATCACCATGTAGGCGGTTTCATTCTCCTCGAAACAGTCGTAGACCTTGACGATGTTGGGATGGTCCAGCGGTAAGAGTAGCCGCACCTCCGCCAAAAATTGTTCACGGATACGCTCGAACCAGGCTTTGCGTCCGGCGGGCCAAATCGGGGTGTTGTCAGTTTGGCGAGCAGAACCCCGGGGAAAGAGTTCTTTAATCGCCAAGGGTTGACCATCTTGACGGAAAGCTTGATAGGTGATGCCAAACCCGCCCTCCCCTAGGACCCGCTCTAGCCGGTAATAGCCCTGTTGCAGGAGGGTACCGGGCGGGAGGCTATACAACAACTGCTGAAGCGGCGTATGGCACTCACTGCAATGGGTCAAATTATCCGGGTTAGCACTGCCGCAAGTCGCACAGTTTAGGGGCATTGTCCACGCTTGGCTCTTAGTGAAGAGTACCCCTCCCGACCGCCCCGCCGCCCCATCCGTGGGGAACCAAGGCACAAGAGATCCCCCTAAATCCCTCTTTTCAAGGGGGGCTAGGGGGGATCGCCTTGGGCAACGCCGACCGCGACGGGGTAGAGTAAAACTAACTTTTGCACCCAGCCATGGAACTCCAGGAACAACGTCGGATCAGTGGGAGTGGCCCGAAGAGCTTAATACTGGCGGTCATCGTCTTGTTCCTGTTGGGTGGGCTGATTGCCCGTCTGTCCTATCTGCAACTCTGGGAAGGTCCCGTCTACCGCGAACGGGCTGAGAAGAACCGGATTCGTCCCTGGTACCGCGCCCCGGTGCGGGGTGAACTCCAGGACCGTAAGGGACGGGTCCTCGCCAGTCGCCGTCAGGTCTATGCTCTCTACCTCGAACCCGCCGACAATGCTAAGGCCGATTGGCCCCGAGTCCTCACTACTCTCTCGCCCCATGTTGGACTGTCGGTTGCCGAGATGCAAAAACTCCTAGACCGCGCTGGCTACCGCTCGGCCTTCCCGGTCCGTATCCGCCAGGACCTCGACCCCAAACTCATTACCTTTATTAAAGAGAACCAAGCCCAGTTCCCCGGCGTGGAAGTCGTGGTAGATACCGTCCGCCACTACCCCTACGGACCCATCGCCGCTCATATCATCGGCTACACGGGCGAAATCTCCGAAAAAGAACTGGCTCGCCGCAAAGAGGCCGGTCAGAACTACCGTCCCGGCGACCTCGTGGGCAAAAATGGTGTGGAGCGGCTCTTTGAGGAAGAACTCCACGGTGAGGGCGGCGGCGAGTTGCGGGAGGTCAATGCGGCGGGTCAGAAGATCCGCGACCTCGGTAAGATCGAGCCCAAACCCGGCAAGACTATCACCCTGACCCTGGATATCGAACTCCAAAAAGTTGCCGAGAATGCCTTGGGCACTCGCCGGGGAGCCGTGGTCGTCGTGGATGTCCGCACTGGCGAAATCCTCGTCATGGCAAGCCACCCCGGTTTTGACCCCAACTTATTCTCACGGCCTATCACCCGGACGGAGTGGCAGGCCATCCAGGGGCTAGATCACCCTTTCTTAAATCGGGCCGTGCGTCCCTACGCCCCCGCCAGTACCTTCAAAATTGTCGTGACTGCCGCCGCCCTCGAATCGGGCCTTTACCGCGCCGATACCCGCCTGGGCACCTACGGGTCCTACCGGGTCGGTAGTCGGTCTTTTGGGGAACACAACCACCGGGGCTGGGGGGTAATTGGCTTTGAGCGGGCCTTGACCGTCAGTGCCGATACTTTCTTTTATCAGGTGGGCTTGAAGCTGGGTCCTGAACGGATTGCCGAGATGAGCCGCCGTTTCGGGTTTGGAACCCGTACTGCTTTGGAATTGCCCTCCGAATCACCGGGCTTGGCCCCTGATGAAGCCTGGAAAAAACGGGTCTACCGCGACCGTTGGCGGGCTGGGGATACGGCAAATTACGCGATTGGACAGGGCTATTCTCTAGTCACCCCCCTCCAAAACGCGCTGATGATGGCGGCGATTGCCAATGGCGGCGACCTCGTGGCCCCCCGGCTTAAAAAAGGCGAACCCGTAGCGCGTCGTCCCCTCGGTCTGAGTCCCCAGACGCTCGCGGTCATCCGCCGGGGCAGCCGGGGCGTCACTCTCCCTGGCGGGACTGCTTACCGTGCCCTCGGCGGCGCAAGCCAAGTGCCAAATGCGGGCAAGACCGGGACGGCTGAGGATGCCAACAGTAGCCGTACCAACGCTGTCTTTGTCGGTTACGCCCCCTTCGACAAACCAGAGATTGCTGTATCGGTGTTGGTGGAGCAGGGAGGGCATGGCGGGAGTGACGCCGCCCCCATCGCCGCCCAGATCTACGGTCTATATTTCGCGAAGAAACCATAAAATCTTTTACCCTATTGTGCCGTAGGCTAAAAAGTGTAGAATATGTCATTGAAACGCTTGACTCAAGAGGGTTTCAGCCATCTTGATGCCAAGTTTTACAAGTTTCGTCCACCCGATGTATGAGGAGAGCCCGGTGAACAAAGGTGAGTTGGTAGATGCGGTAGCTAAAAAGACAGAAAAGACCAAAAAAGACGTCGACCAGATCATTTCGGCAGCTTTAGAGACCATCATGGAGACGGTTTCTGAGAACCAGAAAGTAACCCTGGTTGGTTTTGGTTCCTTCGAGCCGCGTGAACGGCAGGAGCGCGAAGGCCGCAATCCCCAAACTGGGGAGAAAATGACTATTAAGGCCTCTAAGGTACCCGCCTTCTCCGCTGGTAAGTCCTTCAAGGAGTTGGTGGAGTCCACGATATCCTCCTAAAATGGTTGGGACAGTCGCCGGGAAGACCATGGACGTTCAAGTGATGCGCGAGAATTTCACCCAGGTTCGTGCTAAGCGTCAATTACTGGTGGATCTACTAGCCCGCCCAGACCTGTCGGAGTCCCTATTGACGGATGTGCGTCAGGCTCTAGAGGAACTGGACGAACTAGGAATGGAGTTTGATAAGACTTTTGTTGACCGCTAGGCTAGAAGGAATTGGGTCTGTCAATAATTAACTCGGGGCCTCTGGCAAGGCCCTTTTTTAGTTGGGAGTAATGTACAACTCAATCCTGCCTTCAAGTTTCACATTAGTTAGGCATTGCTCCAGCAGAAGTCTAGGTTGAGTCTTTTGATTCAACCTCTGGGCCAGTAGAGGAGCACCGCCACGCCGACGAGAGCCAACCCAGCACCAAGGATGTCAAAGCGGTCAGGGATAACTTGATCCACCTGCCAACCCCACCACAAGCTCAGCACCACAAACACGCCCCCATAGGCAGCATAAACACGACCAAAATTCAGGCCCGCTGGTTGCAATGTGGGTAACACCCCATACAAAACCAGTAAGAGTGCGCCCAAGAGTCCCCACCAGAGACTTTTGCCCTCCCGTAACCACTGCCACACCAAGTAACCGCCACCAATCTCAGCCAGTCCTGCCAGCAAGAAGTACAGGAGCGATTGGACCACTTGCCACGGTTGCATCCTCGCTACCCCGCTCACTTCTTCATAAGAGTAACGAAGACGACCAGCTCCCGCTGCCATTTTCTTAGTCTGTCTAATCATCACGTGTTATTTTCACGGCAACTAGGCGGTGCCGTTCTCGGTGCGCTGAGCTTGAGCAGAGATTTTCTCGGGGGCCTAACCTTGACATCAGTTTTCAGACCTGTAAAGTAAGGGGGGTTGAGAAACCCGCAAAGACACCCGTTACCTACTGGCCTTCGGTGCTACCGTCACTTGACGAGAAAAGAAAGTCAGTACATCACCTAATTCGCGGAGCCGACCATGTGTTCATCCGGTAATTTGTTAAAGACACTCTACCCAGCAGATAAACAAAGGTTCTCCGCTCCTGTCATTTTCCAGTTTTTTGCGCTCCTACTTTTGGTGTTGAGTCCGCTAAATCTGAATGCTGCTAAGGCACAGACCCTGACTAATCTGGTGAACTTCGAGAGTCCCCCTGGAGTTTTTCCCAATGCTAGCCTGATACAGGGCAGTGACGGCAATTTCTACGGCACTACCTACTATGGTGGTAGTTCTGGCGGAGGCACGGTATTTCGGATGACCCCCGCTGGCACCCTTACCACCTTGGTTGACTTTAATGAAACTAATGGAGCTAATCCCTCCGCCGAATTAATCCAGGGCAATGACGGCAATTTCTACGGCACAACTCAGTACGGTGGCAGTTCAACCGGCAGTTCAACCGCTTGCTATTTTGGCTGTGGCACGATATTTCGGATGACCTCCGCTGGCACCCTTACCACCTTGGTTGACTTTAATGAAACCAATGGAGCTAATCCCTCCGCCGAATTAATCCAAGGCAGTGACGGCAACTTCTATGGAACGACTACTTATGGTGGTAGTTCTAATGGTGGCACAGTGTTTCGGATGACCCCCACGGGCACTCTCACCACCCTGGTTAACTTTGACTACACCAATGGAGCCTATCCTGATGCTGGCTTAATACAGGGCAGTGACGGGAATTTCTACGGCACCACTTACTTCGGGGGTAGTTTTGACTATGGCACGGTGTTTCGCATGACCCCGAGCGGTACTCTTACAACCCTGATTAATTTTGACGGTGCGAATGGAAGCGAACCCTCCGCTGGGCTGGTCCAAGGCAGCGACGGTAGCTTCTATGGCACAACCACCATAGGGGGCACTTTGGGCGGGGGCACGGTGTTTCGTCTCGATGGCGTGGTTACGCCCACCATCACCAACTTCACCTCCACTCGCGCCAACTTCGGAGCCACCGTTGTCCTCACAGGCACCAACTTCACCGGAGCCACCGCCCTCACCTTTAATGGTGTAGCTGCTAGCTTTACCGTCAATTCCGCAACCCAGATTACGGCTACTGTCCCACCAGGAGCGACTTCAGGACCCATCCAAGTCACCACATCAGCAGGGGTGGCAACCACCGGCACGTTCTTGGTCAATCCCGTCGCTGTTCGCACCCCCGGCTGGCAACAGGCAGGCACCGGAGACCTCAATAATGATGGTCAGCTCGATGTGCTCTGGCGCAACTACACCACCGGGGCCAACCGCGTCTGGTTCATGAATGGCACCACCTACACCGGGCAAGCGGACCTACTCACTGTCACCGACCCCACTTGGCAGTTAGTGGGTGCAGCGGACTTCACCAACGATGGTCAACCGGACCTGCTCTGGCGCAACTCCAGCACCGGACAAAACGCCATCTGGCAGATGAACGGCACGGCCTACGTTGCCTCCTTCGACATCGGTGTTGTTGGCGATACGAATTGGCAACTAGCAGGTATTGGGGACATGACCAAGGATGGACAGGCCGACTTGGTGTGGCGCAATTACAGCACCGGGGAGGTGTACCTGTGGCAGATGAACGGCTACACCTACCAGCAAGCGTTGTTCATCGGTAATGTGGCGGACCCCTACTGGCAGATGGTGGGTACGGGGGACCTCACCAACGATGGACGGCCCGACCTGCTCTGGCGGTACTGGGGCGCGGGGTTAGGTGCGGGGGAGGCATACCTGTGGCAAATGGACGGCTACACCTACCAGCAAGCGTTCTTCGTCGGGCTGGTGGCAGACCTGACCTACCAGTTGACGGGGGTGGGCGAGTTCACCAGGGATGGTCAAGCAGACCTGTTGTGGAGTAACCATCAGAGCGGTGAGAACTACTTCTGGCAGATGAACGGGTACACCTACGAGAACGCGCTACTCCTGGGAGCCACGCCCAGCGACTAGTTAACGCTTGGGGGGACCGTCCTGGTCCCCCCCAACATCAGGGCTAGAACACTCTACTTGAGGACCATACTGTGTGTGCTGATGACCCTTTTGTACTAGTGGAAATGGTACGAAGTTGATAACTTGTATTGCCTCTTAGTGTGTCGTTAAACTTCGCGTGTTACCTTCACGGCAACCTTGGGGGCAAACGATGGTACTTTCACGGCGCGGGTTTTTTACACGGGCGGGACTTTTGGGGGCGGCGGCGGTCGCGCCACTCCAGGCCTTTCATCAGCGGTCAGCTTTGGGACTTCCGGTGCTGGGAGTGGGCTATGGGGCCTTGGTCCCGGACCCAGCGGGACGCTTGGACCTGCCCTTGGGCTTTCAATATACGGTGTTTTCACAGACCGGGCAGCGCATGAGTGATGGTAACTCGGTTCCGGCGGCCCACGATGGCATGGCGGCTTTTGTCGGGCCACGGGGGACGACGATTTTAATTCGCAACCATGAACTATCCGCGCCCTTACCGGGTGTGATTGTGCCCCCAGATAAATTTTATGACCCGCGCTCTAAGGGGGGAACGACCACCTTGGTCGTGAACCGTAATCGGCAACTAGTGGCGCACTTTGCTTCTCTTGGCGGGACTAATCGTAACTGTGCCGGCGGGGCGACCCCCTGGGGTTCCTGGATCAGTTGTGAAGAAGATACGTCTAACCCTGGTCTTTTTGCCGATCAGCGGCACGGCTACAACTTTGAGGTCTCCGCCATGGCCCGTGGCCCGGTAGACCCGGTGCCCCTCATCGCCATGGGCCGCTTCAACCATGAGGGGGTGGCGGTGGATAGTCAGACGGGAATTGTCTATCAGACCGAGGACCAAGGGGATAGTCTGTTTTATCGTTTCCGCCCGACCCAGGCGGGGAATCTGGCGGCGGGGGGCATCCTGGAATGCCTGCGTATCCCGACGATGCCCCAAGTTAATACCCGGACGGGCTTCCCGGTAGGCGTGCCGATGGCGGTGGACTGGGTGCGGATTGAGGAGCCTAACCCGGCCCAGGATACCGTGCGGGCGGAGGGTTTCGCCAAAGGTGCAGCCCAATTTAGCCGGGGTGAGGGTATTGCCTACGCCAAGGGTGAGGTCTATTTTTGTTGTACCAGTGGGGGCAGTGCGGGTTTAGGTCAGGTCTGGCGTTACTTGCCGGGTGCGGACGCGAGCCAGGGGGGGACGATTGAGCTATTTATTGAACCCAATAACCCCAGCCTCCTCGATAGCCCCGACAACCTGACGATTGCGCCCTTTGGCGATTTGTTCGTGTGTGAAGACGGCAGTGGCACCCAGTACGTAGTCGGGATAACCCCGGAAGGTGAACTTTACCAATTCGCCCGTAATGCTCTCAACAACTTCGAGTTTGCCGGGGCGACCTTCTCCCCTGACGGTCAAACGCTTTTCCTCAATATCCAGACTCCCGGTCTGACCTTTGCTATCTGGGGTCCCTGGTAACTGGATTTAATGCGCTCACCAGAGCCTCGACTAGATGCACGGCTTCTCGCCCGGTGCCGTGGGCAATCTGCTGACGACAGGAAACGCCGTCTGCTACGAGAAGACTCTCTGTTCCGGCCCGCTCGATGGCTGGGAAAAGACGCTGGTTAGCAATTTTTAGCGAGAGTTGATAGTGTTCCTGTTCATAGCCGAAGGACCCTGCCATCCCGCAACAACCTGAATTTATCTCTTGGGCGGGATAGGCTAAGCGCAACAACTCCAGGGTGGGTTTGGTGCCGACGAGAGCTTTTTGGTGACAATGACCGTGCATCCAGACGGCTTGAGTTTGGGGGATGAAGGGCAAGTCCAGCTCCCCGGCCTGATGTAACTGGTAGAGGAATTCATCAATAGTAAAACTCTGCTGGGCGAGATCTTTAGCCTGGGGTACGAGGTCCGGGTATTCATCACGCAGGGTCAGGATGCAACTAGGTTCACAGCCGAGGATGGGGATACCTCGGGCCGCGTAGGGCGTGAGTCGGGCCACGTTTGCGCGGGCGAGGGCTTGGGCTTCCTTGAGTAAGCCTTTGGAGATGAAGGGCCGTCCGCAACACTGGTGTTTCGCTAGGACCACTTCATACCCCAATCGCTCCAGGAGTTCTGTCGCGGCCCGTCCAATCGCGGGCTGGTTGTACTCCATGTAGGTGTCCTGGAAGAGGACGACTTTACCCCGCGTCATGGGACCCCGCCGCCGATGCCCCCGAAACCAGGTACTAAATCGCTCACGGGTGAATTCTGGTAAATCCCGCTCCGGCGCAAACCCCAAGAGCCGCTTCCCCCAATTGCCAAAAACGCCCCGCATCAACCAGTTAGAAACCGGAGCCGTGGCTGAGCCGAGCCGATTAACTAGGGCAATATTCCCCACCACCCGGTCCCGCAGGGGCGTCCCATGGGCCGCGTGATAATGGCTCAAAAACTCCGACTTCAACTTCGCCATATTCACCCCGGACGGGCACTCGGTCTGACAGGATTTACAGGACAGACAGAGATCCAAGGCATCGTAAAGTTCAGGACTGGTGAAGGTAAGTTCAGTCTGTCCTGCCAACACTGCCCGCAAGGCGTTCGCCCGTCCCCGGGTCGAGTGTTTTTCCTCCAGGGTCGCCTGAAAAGAGGGACACATCGTCCCGTCTTGTTTACGACAGTTCCCATTGCCGTTACACATTTCCACGGCTCGGGCCAGCCCCAGTTCCCGCCGAAAATCAAAGGTGGTCTCCATGGTCTGGGTTTGGTAGTCTGGGCCGTAGCGTAAACTCTGGTCCGGGGGCGGGCAGTCCACCACCTTGCCGGGATTCATCCGATTCTCAAAATCAAAGGCTTGCTTAATTTCCTGGAATGCACCGTACAACGCATCGCCAAACATCTTTTGGTTAAGCCAACCGCGCACCAAACCGTCCCCATGCTCCCCGCTCATTGCCCCCCCGAAACTCAGGGTCAGGTCACTGATGGCCTCTAGCATGGAGCGCATCCGTTGGATGTCGCCGCCGTCTTTCATATTTAGGGCAGGGCGGATATGGAGACAGCCCACGGAGGCATGACCGTAATAACCCGCCGTCGTGCCGTGGTCCGCAATAATCCGCTGAAACTCCCGCACAAACTCCGGCAACCGCGCCACAGGTACCGCCGGGTCCTCCACAAAAGCGACGGGTTTGCGTTCGTCGCGGACACTCATCAACATCCCTAACCCGGCCTTGCGGACACTCCAGACATCGGCTTGACCCGCCGCGTCCAGGACCGGGGTACAGACTCGCCCCCGGGTCAAATCCCGCAACCGCGCCTCTGCCCCGGCTCCTTGGAACTCCACCACTAAAACTGCGGCGGGGTCTCCCTGCAAAAAACCGACCCGGTCTTTGAAGGCTTGGCTACGCGCCGCCGGAGCTAAAATATCGTGCCCGACCAACTCTACCGCGCTGGGTTGGAGTTCAAGGATTTCATTGACGGCATCAATGGCTTGGTTTAACTCGGCAAAATGGACTACCCCCAGCACGGTCTTTTCCGGTACCGGGATCAAGCGGACTTTGAGGGCGGTAATAATTCCCAAACTGCCCTCAGACCCAACCAAGAGCTTTGTCAGATTAAACCGTTGGTCTGTTAATGGTAAAGGCGATAGTTCCGGGAACTCGGGCAATAGGGCATCAAGATTGTAACCGCTGACTCGGCGGAGGATCTGGGGATAACGCTCCAGAATGGCGGTGCGCTGTTGGGCAATTAAGTGGGGGATTTTACGGTAAAGTTGGCTCTCTAAACTGCTCCCCTTAGCCCGTTGCTGGATCATTTCCGGTGAGACTGGCTCAAAGTGGGCGACGGAACCATCGCTGAGGACGACCCGGCATTCAAGGATATGGTCAATCGTCTTACCGTGAATAATCGAGCGGGGTCCGGCTGAATTATTGGCTGCCATCCCGCCTAGGGTTGCCCGACTAGAAGTCGCGGTCTCCGGTGCGAAAAATAAACCCTGGGGCCTGAGTTGCTGTTTGAATACGTCCTGGATTACGCCCGGCTCTACCCAGGCCCAGCCTTGTTCGGCATTGACTTCGAGGACCCGGTGCATATATTTGGCAAAATCGAGGACTACGGCCTCACCTACCGCTTGCCCTGAAACACTGGTTCCGCCGCCACGGGCGAGGACGGGGAGTTTGGCTTGACGGGTCAGCTTGACGGTTGTTACCACATCGGCTTCATCTTGGGGGATGACCACACCGAGGGGCATAATTTGGTAGAAGCTGGCATCGGTACTATACAGAACCCGGTCCAGCTCAGCAAAACGGACCTCCCCGCGCACCTGACCCGCCAAGTCCTGTACAAATGTTTTCACGGTATAACCGAGTGAGACCTGATCTATGCTAACCGCTTAGGTCATCATCCGAGGCCTGGAGGTTTTGGGAGGAGGAGCTAGTGGTTCGCACTGCACTCAACAGCCCGTGAGGGTAGGAACCCGCCCGTACCACCCTCACACTCCCGCCGACCCTTGGGGGGCCGCGCACGGCCCCCCACATCCCCCCGTGCAACTAAAGCTCTTCATGAAGACGGGTAAGCAACTTATCCGGTTTAACTGCTAAGCTGACACGCATCTAACTTGCATTTATAGAATTACCTTTATTTTTAATCCTGCGACCCCAATCAATCTTGAGTTCTCCGCGATTAAGTAATCT
>NZ_JAAXLT010000139.1 GCF_013285555.1 Candidatus Cyanaurora vandensis
AAAAAGTATCTACCGCCGGAGGAGCCTATTATCAGCAAGACGGGAATGACTCGGGTTGAGGGCCAAAACACTCATCTAAGGCACGAGCTAGCCGGCCTGCAACGCAAGCGTCTTGGTTACGCAAAGACGAGGCGATGTGGAAGTTGTCTTTACGGTTGGAGTGCATTACCTAAAAACAGGGGAAATCCCACTTCTCCCCGCTTTCATTAGCTGATTGTGCAACGCCAAATCTCTTACTCAAGCCTGAACACCCTAAGGCAAGACGCATCCGAATTCTGCCGCCGCTAGACTTTACTTTTGATCCCCGATTATGGTGAGCGTGTCGTTCCCAGGTGTTCGCAAAGCCAAAGAACATTTTTGATGTTATCCCAAGGTAGGTAATGTATTCATTTCTGAGATAGCAGTTATGGGTCCTGAATCTCTTGATTCAAGATCCTAGAGGCCGGGTTAAGAAGGCATCGGGGTACGCTGAAGAGAATTTCCCCACCGCTGTGTATGCTACAAACGCGAGTCCAACGTCTCCAAGTCATCCGCCGTCAACTCCAACTCAGTATCCTCGCCATCTTCGGGGTCGTCCTCTCCGCCAAGCTCCTCAACCCCAAGATCTTGACGATTGCCCGCGCCGGGAGTGAGGAGGGAGTCAAGAAACTGACCCGTGTCGGGGCGGACCGGGTGGTTTCGCCCTATCTGACCGGGGCGAAGCGGATGGCGGCTCTGGCCCTGCGGCCCCAAGTCGTGGACTTTATGGAAGCGGCTTTTGTCGGCAAGAATAGTACCTTTTATATTGAGGAACTCCTGCTCAATGGTGATTCTGGCTGTCCGGTTTTTCAAAAAACGCTTAAAGAAGTGGACCTCCGTACCCAGTCTGGGGCTCTAGTCCTCGCCATTCGCCGCAGTGCTGGGGACCTCATCGGTGGGCCCACTGGCGATACCTTACTCGAAGAAGGGGATCTACTCATCTGCATGGGGACCAGCGAACAACTCCAGGTCCTCGCCAATATCCTCATCCCTAATCAGCGCGTCCGGGGGTAGCATCAAGCGTACTTTGGGCATCAATCCTCAGCATCGTAACCAAGCCAAGACCAACCCACTCACTAGGCCAGAGCTTCTTGGTCGCCTAGGCTCTGGCGTAACCGAGACAACAGACGGATTAAGGTCTCTTGTTCGTCCTCGTCTAGACAGTGGAAGACCGCCCCGACGTGGGCTTGCAGCGTGGGTTCCAGTTGATTGACGAGGGCTAGAGCCTGGGGGGTGATGGTGACGTTGGTCAGACGGCGGTCTTGGGGGTCCTTCTCACGCAGGACAAAGCCCTCCCGTTCAAGCCGGTCCACCATCCCGGTCATATTCGCCTTCGTCACCCCCTGCCACTCCCCCAATTGGGTCAGGGTCAAGCCCCGCTCCCGCCCGTGACAGCGCAACAAAAACAGGATCTCGCACTGGGCACAGGTCAACCCGTAAGGTTCCATGAAGTCGGTCATGGACTTCTCAAGGAGGCGAGCGGTGCGAATCAAGTTGACCTTAGCCACGACGGAACGGGGGTAGTTCTCATCCAAAAAAGACAGGACCCAGGCGGGACAGACCGGAGCGGGGGTAATGGTTTCCAACTTGTTACTCCTGCTGTTGAGAAACAGCGAGATTTTTGGCATCGGCATTGTTCTTGCCCTGGAGCGCGTATTTGACCCAATCCACCAATTGATCCACCAAGTTGAAGACTACCGGGACCACGACGAGGGTGAGCAGGGTGGAGGTAATCAGTCCGCCCACGACGACCACCGCCATCGGTGAACGCACTTCTGCCCCCGCTCCAATCCCTAGGGCAATGGGTAACATCCCGGCAATCATGGCAATGGTGGTCATCAAAATCGGCTGGACCCTAGCCCGTCCTGCTTTCAAGATGGCCTCCACGCGGGGTAGGGGCCGACTCACCCCATCACCCTCCATGGCCTCGCCGCGCATTGCCAGGATGGAGTATTCCACGAGCAGAATTGAGTTTTTAGTGACCAGACCCATCAACATCAAGATGCCGATGAAGGCGTAGATGTCGAGGTTCTTCCCAAAGATGAGGAGACCGAGCAGTGCACCCCCCAAGGCTAAGGGTAGAGCCACCATAATCGTGAGCGGACTGATAAAACTACTAAACAACAAGACCAATACCGCATAGATGAAAACCACCGCTGCGGCAATGACCAGACCAAACTGACCAATGATCTCGTTGAGGACCTTGGCATCGCCCTCAGACTGCTGGCGCACATCCTCGGGTAGTTTTTGTAGAGCGGGTAGAGCTTGGACGAGTTGGATGGCTTCGCCTAGAGCCAGTCCATCCAGGTTCGCGCCCACCACCACCTCACGGGAGCGGTTGAAACGGTCTACTTGTGCGGAACCACTGCCCAAACTAAGCGTCGCCACGGAGCGCAGGGGCACCGTCCGTCCGTCCGCCGTCGCCACCTGGATATCGCCGAGGGTCTGGAGGTTGCTGCGGACCTCGGGGTCAAGCTGGACCAAGATCGGGATCTGACGGTCGGGGAGGTTAAACTTCGCCAAACTGGTCTCAGTATCGCCCAGGGTGGCAATCTTAGCGGTCCGGGCGATGTTGGCAATCGCAACCCCCTGTTCAGCGGCTCGTTCAAAGTCCGGGCGGATCTCTAGTTCGGGGTTGAGTAGACTCGCGCTGGAGGTGACATCCACCAGACCAGCAATCCCGCGCATCTGTTCGGTCAATAGCTCAGAGGTGCGATTGAGGGATTCGGGATTGTCCCCGGTCAAGGTAATGATTAAGGGCTTGCCGCCCCCGGTGGCCCCGGTCCCAGTCAGGCTCAAGCGCACCCCAGGGACTTCGGACAACGGTTCGCGGATTTCTTGCTCAAATTGTTTCTGGCTGATGGTGCGCCGCTCCCCCTCGCATTCCTCTTTATCGGCGAGTCCCACCCCACAAAGCAGGGTGTCATGGAGGAAATCGGCTTTGGGATGCATATTCACGTAAATTGTGGCGCGGTTGATCCCGCCGTAACCAATCGTGGCAAGGGTTTCACTAACTTCAGGCCGCTTCTCTAAGATGGCGGTGGTCTGACGGGTGGCGCGGTCGGTGTCCTGGAGCGTGACTCCCGGCGGTAGCTCTAGGGAGAGGGTGACTTCACCCCGGTCAGGTGTCGTGAAGAAGGAGGTCGGGATGTAAGGGAGCAGGTTGATACTGCCCACAAAAAAGAGGATTCCCGAGGCTAAAATAATCACTGGATTACGCAGGGACCACTGCAACAGCTTCTCGTACCCCCGGACCAACCCGCTCTCCTCCTCGTCGTGAGGCAATGCCTGCAAAAGATAGGCCGCCATCAAAGGTGTAATCGTCCGGGCCACAAGCAACGAGAACAACACCGAGACCGCCACCGTAATCCCAAAAGGCCGGAAAAACTGCCCCGGAATCCCGGTCATGAAAGCTACGGGGAAGAAAACCGCCACAATCGTCATCGTTGTGGCAACTACTGCCAGTCCAATTTCCGCCGAGGCATCGAGAGCCGCTTGGAAGGGCGTTTTACCCATCCGCAGGTGACGGGCAATGTTCTCAATCTCAACGATGGCATCATCCACCAGGACCCCGACGACCAGGGCCAAACCGAGGAGGGTCATCGAGTTGAGCGTGTAATCCAGGGCCTTCATCACCACAAACGTCGGAATGATGGAGAGCGGCATCGCTAAGGTCGAGATTAGGGTCGCTCGCCAGTCCTTCAGGAATAAAAAGATTACGACTACCGCGAGCCCCGCCCCGAGGAGCAGAGCTTCAATCGAGGCCCAATAACTATCGCGGGTGAAGTCAGCATTAGTGTTGCGGACTAGTTCGAGTTCGACATCCGAGGGGATGGTTTTCTGTAACTGCGCGACTTGCTCTAGGACCCCTGCTTCCACATCAAGCAAGTTACTGTCACGACTGCGAAAGATGGAGAAACCGACCACGAGTTCATCATTCAATCGGCCCAATTGCCGCACTTCCGAGAAGCCATCTTCCACGGTGCCCAGGGTATCGAGTCGGGCGGTGCTGCCGTTGGGAAGGGCAATCCGGGTCGCCCGTAGGTCCGCCACGGTCAAGGCACTGCCCAGGGTCCGAATGGTCTGTTCAATCGCGCCTAGTTCACCGCGCCCACCGGGTAGGTTGGCGTTAAGGGTTTTAATCTGTTGGTTCACCTGGTCGGCGGTGACCCCCAGGGCCTTGAGCCGATTGGGATCGAGATTGACGCGAATCTCCCGGCTCACCCCGCCGGAGCGCGAGACCTGGGAGACCCCCGGCACTGTAAGCATCGCCCGCGCAATTGTGTTGTCTACAAGCCAACTGAGTTCCTCGACGGTCTGGGACTTGGAGCGCACACTATAGGTGATATCCGCTCCACCAGCGAGTTCCAGCCGCTCAATGATCGGTTCAAGGACATCCTGGGGCAACTCTTGACGGACCTTGCCGACGGCATTACGCACATCGTTAACTGCCCGGTCCACATCGGTGCCCACCACAAACACAATCGTCGTCGTGGAAGCCCCATCGGTCACGGTAGAACGTAGGGTCTCAATCCCGCCCAGACTCGCCACGGAGTCCTCAATCCGGCGTGTAACCTGGGTTTCCATCTCCGTCGGGGCCGCCCCCTGTTGGACCACCGTCACCGATACCCCCGGAAAAACAATGTCCGGGTCCTGGTCAATCCCCAATAAAAAGAAACTCACGCCCCCCAAGAGGCTCAGCACGATGAAAAGCACAATCGTCGGGATCGGTTTACGGATGGACCATTCGGAGATATTCCAACTACTCATCGTGCCTCCTCAGTTGGGTAAAGAAGTAACTTTAACCGTGTCACCATTTTTGAGATAGCCGCCACCAGCCGCTACCACCCGTTCACCCGCCTTGAGTCCACTCAGGATTTCCACAAGGACCCCCGTACGCTCGCCCACTTGGACGGGGCGGACCTGGACTTTATTCCCTGTTAAGACAAAAACCTGGGCCGCATCCTGGCGCATACTGACCGCTTGGGCCGGGACCGTCAGACTATTGACCGTGGCAACCTGGACCTGAGCGCGGACAAACATCCCTGGGCGCAACCGCTCGTTGCCGTTGAGGGCGATTTTGACTACGGCTTGCCGTGAGGTGGTATCAATTGCTGGTCCCACCTGCCGGATCGTGCCGCTGGCTTTAAGGGACGAGTCGGCATCACTAACAACAGTGACGCGCTGTCCGACTTTTAAACGGGGGAGATCAGCTTCGGGGACTTGGGCATTGAGTTCGAGGCGGCTCTGGCGGGCCATGGTGAAAAGCGGTGTACCCACGGCACTGATATTACCGATGTAGGCATCTTTTTTGAGAATCCAACCGTTATCCGGGGCGAGAATCCGGGTCTGGGCGAGTTGGGCTTGGTATTGACTAATCGCGGCCTTGGACTCTGCCACTACACTCTGGGCGACGGCGATTCCCTGCTGGGCTTGGTCTACCTGGGCTTGGGTGGATTCAAAGGCGGTGCGTCGAGCGCGGGTCTCTTGGTCACTCAAGGCCCCGCGTTCAGATAAAGATAGAGCGGATTGATAGTTCGCGTCACTTTCGATGAGTCGGGCTTGGTTCTGCTTGAGGTTGGCCTGTTGCTGGCGGACTTGGGCTTGGGCATTGACGAGACGGGCTTGGGCTTGCCGGACTTGGGCTTGGAGGACATCGCTATTCAGTACCGCCAAAACCTGCCCCCGGCGGACACGCTGGCCTTCCTCGACAGGGACCTGGGCAATGCGTAGACCGCCTACCTCTGAACCCACCTGCAACTGCTCCCAGGGAGCCACGGACCCCGAGACATCCATGGTTTTCAAGACGGGCCGGACCTGGACAGCTGCCGTACTGATGGTAAGGACCGCCGGGGTCTCCTTATCTTCCTCCGCCGCTTGCAGGGGTACGGAGGGCGTTTGTAGTCCATAAACTAGACCTAATGACCCGACCAGAAGTCCCAAACCAACCCAAAGCGGTAATGTTTTGCCCAAATCAGCCATAGTCTTGACCAACTGTTGTAACTAAAACTTAACGGTAAATAGGCTAATAGTCAATACGTTTACTAATTTTACTCGTTAAGCCACCCCAATTTAGTTCCTATTTCATAATTGGTGAGACGGGGAAAACCTGGATTAGGAGGACGATTCAGAGCTATGAGATGAGTGATTAAAGGGGTAATAATTAACCAGATTTAGAATAAAGCTTGACTTCATATGTAAAAACGCTTAGAGTACTTTTGCGTACTAAACTGCTGAGTAAATGTTCACCAAAACTGGCTCCTGGTTCATTCGCTTCATTTGCTTACTTGTAGTTGGGTGTTTCACTGCTAACCCCCTAGCGGTCTGGGCCGGAGCATCGGTTAATATCCAGGATGGCCTCTTCATTTACAACACGGTTGATTTAAGTTCTGGTGGGCTGCATCCCTTAGTCCTACAACGCCACTACCAAACTTTACGTCCCAAACCCAGGCCGACAAGAGATCAACCAGATGTACCCGTCAAGGGACCTTTTGGCTATGGGACAAGCATGGGTATGCTGAGCATGAGGGCTTGGATAGATTACGATTCGCAGATGTATATCTTCCCAGGACTTGCTGGTCCAACGGGAGCTACAATAGATTCCTTAACTGGAGAGCAGGTACTATTTACCCGTGGCGACTATTATGTTGCTCCAAATGAATTTAGAAATACCAAGAGAACAGACTCTTTAAGAGGAATTGTAAACAGGGCTTTAGATAGACTGAGTATGACACTTAGTCTAGAGTCGGGCACAAAACTATTTTTCACTAGAACGGCTGCACTTGGTCAAGACGGTCGGCTTGAACACTATGGCCTAAGAACAATTACAGACCGCTTTGGCAAGGTGACGACTTTAGAGGTTGATTCCAGCCAAAGACTCGTTAAACTCATAGACCCCTTTGGAAGATACATCACGTTCTCTTACAGCAGTAATACCTCTTATGTTATCGCTCGGGCTGAACTCTTTGATGATGAGGATGTAAGTCACGGGTTTGTGCAGTATGGCTATGATAGCCAAGAGAATCACCTAATAAGCTTCAAAAATGTTATGCATGGTCAACAGGTTGAAACTCCAATCCCCGGTGTTTATCGTACAGTTAATGGTGAAACACTATACACCTATGACAATAGTTCCAAGCATCGCATGCTAAGTATTACTAGCCCCCGTGGTGTCCTTGCCCTAACAAATACCTATGATACTTCTACAGGGAGAGTTACGTCTCAGATTATGCCAGGAGAAGATGCCAGTAACCGTAATGTGAGTAATATTATCAACTATTTTAGTTATCCGAGTACAGGCACAACTGTGGTTCAAGATACGGCAGGTATGGCGACCACCTACTACTATGAGTCAAGAAAGAAATATCTCACGAAAGCTACTCATGGGGCAGATAACAGTTCTACTAACTACACCTACGAACCTGAATCACAGCTACTTAAATTCACCACTAATCCGCTCGGGCAAGTGACCACAAACACTTACACCTACGACGGTACCTATGACCATCTCGCCTCCACCACTTACCCTGACAGCACGACCGTTACCTACGATTTCTCGGCTCCCTTCGGTCAGTTGAAGCAAGTTACTAATGCTAACAACCACACCACCTATTTCAATTATTTCCCGGATGTGACCAACCAGGATTATAGTCAGGACTTCTATGGCTCCTTGCAGTCCTCCACAATCCAACTCGATGCTCAGACCACCCTCAGCGACTCTTGGACCCAGTACAACAATTTCAGTCAGGTCCTCCGTACTCAGGACGGGAAGAACCGCCAAACTACCTTTGACTACTACACTGAACAAGCACTTACGGGCTGTCTCAATGAGCAGGGCTACCCCTACCAGGACCTTAAATCAACGCTCGCTCCTTCTAATATCAAAGTCTGCTTCACTTACGATGGTTTGTCACGTCCAATCACCTCCTATAACCCCAAGTTTCCCAACGATAAGACTACCTACACCTACGATAAATTGGGCCGCGTTACCTATGTGGAGCAGCCAGGGAACCGCGTGACTCGTCACATCTACGATGACAACTCCAACATTAGCAGTGTGATGGCAGCCAACGGAGTCCAAACGACCTACACCTACAATGACCAAGACCAAGTGGAGACCCGCACCGAGGGCGGTTTTAACGAGGAGTATCACTACAACAACTTAGGCCTAGTCAGCAGCTATCGAGATAAGCGTGGTCAGTTAACCCAGTACAGCTACGACACCAAACAACGGCTCAAAATTGTCAACTACAACGGTCTGTCCTCCCAGACCTACGAGTACAACGTGTTGGACCAGATAACCAAGATTACTGACAGTCGCGGTTCGGCCTACAGTGTGGCGATGGTTTACAACACGGCCCCTAACCAGATGCCGCGTCTCAAACAAACCATCACTAACCCCGATAGCGACCAGCAGGACACCCTGGAGTATAGTTACGACAACATGGGCAATGTGACGAAGGTGACTCGTGTTACCGCAACCACGCGCACGGACCTATTGCAGTACACCTATCTAGATGATGATGCGAGTCTGTCACGTATTGCGCTTAAAGGAGGTGGCCCGGACCTTGTCATGAGTTTCAAGTACAACGCGGCG
>NZ_JAAXLT010000140.1 GCF_013285555.1 Candidatus Cyanaurora vandensis
CCTTTTTGCTTTGGTTCCCCGTTTACCTGTGCCCGTCAGGGTACGGGGCGGAGGGGCGGCTGTTGGAGAGCTATTTACACCTCAAACAGGTTTGCTATAGCAGCTTCTTGTTTCTGTTGCAAGAATTCACGAACGGGTTGGTATAGTTGGTAAGTATCTGGCTCTTCAGATTGAAGTAGACGGCGGTTGATTAAAGCACTGTGAAGCACGTTCTCAAGCTTACTGGGTCCAATTCATCTTGAGCACAAAAACGAATTGTAGAAAATTTACGAGCAATTTCTGGAAGTTGGATCAAGCGGCTAATCTCTGTGGACTTACCTACGCCTTGATGACTCATAAAAAGCATTTTGTAATGATCCTTAGTGCCGTGTGCTTTTGCCAAGCCCTTAGCAAAATTCTTAGTCTTATCACCGCCCCTAATCTGGTTCAATTCATTTCGATAAAAGGCTTTTAGCTCTGCGGGGGAGACTAGGGGTTTTGGTGAAAGGGTGAGGTCGGTATCTTCAAGTTTTTGAACGGGAGTTAGTTGCATGGCTTATTCCTTTGGCGGCTATGCGTTGTAGTGTAGCAGCTTAACTCCCCTAAGTGTCGGGGACTGGCTTGTGTTACGCTCAGTCCTGCACACCTGTGAATCCGGTGGGGTACCTGGGAAGCCCAGGTTGTAAACGGGGAAAGTCCGGTGTAAATCCGGCACTGTGCCGCAGCTGTGAAGGACTCTGAGTCCCAGTCAGAATGCCCCCCCATCCGGTCCTCACGCTCTCCTTGCGATCCACAAGGAAAGGGCATCATGACTTATTTGCGTTTGGGCGCGTGCGCGTGCCTACTTTTGCTGTTGAGTCCCGTCCTCGCTCAGACCCCGGATGAGCCTTTACCTGCTTATTTAGACCAGAAACTTGACCAACCCGTGACGACAACGCTCCGGCGGGAGGCGACCCTCAAGGAAGGCACTAAACCCGCCTACGTCGTTACCCGCGCCGAACTCCAAGCCCAGGGTGCCCAGACCGTAGATGAGGCCCTGAAATATTTGCCCGGTATTCGTACCGAGGGGGCCACTGGGGGTCAGTTGGGAGCACAGAGTTCACAGATTATGCGCGGCGGTAGTACGGCCCAGGTGCTGATTTTGCTCGACGGGCGACCGCTCAATGACCAAGGTTTCTTTGGTGGGTTTGACCTGTCGCAGTTTAGTACCGAGGCGATTGAGCGGATTGAAGTCGTGCCGGGGGGGGCTTCGACGCTCTATGGGGCGGATGCAGTGGGCGGGGTGATTAACTTAGTCACGCCTCGTCCCCTGAACAAGGATGAATTCACCGTCGGGGCGGACTTGGGGAGCTTTGGTCTCAACGCCCAGACCCTGCGCGTGGCGGGTAGCCGGGGTCCCGTAGGTTGGAGCGTAGGCTACCAACGGTTGCGCTCCGATAATAACTTCCCGTACACGCTCCAGACGCCGACGGCGTTTACTAACCAAGACCAACGACGTAATGCCGATGTCTTGTTGAACAATGGGGACGGAAAACTGCGCTGGCAACTGGACGAGCGCAACCGTCTTGACCTCAGTGTGTTGTGGCTGAACAAGGATTTGGGGGTGCCCGGTGGGGTGCCGATTACCAGTGATAGTTTTGGGACCCCCAACTTCAATTCCTTTGGCGGATTCAATAGCCTCACCACCCAGAACCGTCAGGTGACGAGCAGTGTCCTGAGTCAACTCACCCTGGTTTCAGACTTAGGTGAAGGAGAGGATTCACGGTTGACAGCCCGGTTGTACGGGGACTTTTTGAACTATCAGTTTCGGACTCTGACCCCGGATTCATCCTTCCCCACTGATAGCCGCGATGAGGTGAACCGGACGAGTTTCGGCGGTCAACTCCAGCATTCGTGGCAAATTACACCGGGGCAACTATTGACTTACGGCGGGGATTACCGGACGGTCCAAGCCCGGAATACAAGCACAGATTTCCTGGCGGGGGGACTGACAAGCCTGAACTATGACGCGGGTTACAGTCAAGGTGCGTTCTTTGTCCAGGATGAGATCCAGTGGGATGAGGCTTTTATCACTGTGCTCGGGGTGCGTCAGGACTTCAATTCCAATACGGATGGTCAGACCAATCCCAGTTTGGGGGCGAGATGGCAAATAACGCCGACCACTTCATTGCGGGGTAACTATAGTCAGAGTTTTCGGGCTCCGACGCTGTTTGATAGTGCCTATGTCATTGATTCGCCGTTCTTCCAGTTGCGGCCTAATCCAGGACTCCGACCGGAACGGGCCGAGAGCTATGACGTGGGGCTAGACCAGCAGTTGGGGCGGATTGGGCTATTGCGGTTTACCTTTTTTACCAACACGATTGCGGACTTGAACCAGTTCGTGAGTACCACTGACCCGTTTACCTTTAATACTGTGGGAGAGGTGATCAACCTGGGTTTAGTTCGTGCTGAGGGAATTGAGACGAGTCTGGATATTGAAGTCGTGCCCAACCTCATCCTGGGAGTCAACTACACCGCTGTGGGTACTCAGATCCTTCAGGACCAGAATGCGGCGATTGTCGGGAACCAACTCGCTTTTCGGCCTGATGTTTTTAATATCAACTTGAATTATCAACATCAGGGCTGGGGTGCGGGGGTGTTTGTACGTTCCGTGAGCTCTTTCTTCACCGGGAATCGCAACCAGGAGACGCTGCCCGGTTACACCACCCTGGATCTTAAGTTTCAGTATCCAGTTCTGGCTGGGTTGGACTTCAATTTGAGTGTGAATAATGTACTTGACCAGCAATTCGAGGAGGCTCCGGGCTTTCCGGGGTTGGGCTTGGAGGTGCGGACGGGCTTGCGGTGGAGGTTCTGAGATGTGGCTCCTTTTACTGGTCTTGTGGGGCACTGGGGTTGCCGCCGAACCCCTAACGATTCCGTTGCCGCTGCCCCAACGGGTGATGAATAGTTACAACTGGGACGAATATACCTTCGAGAGTGTGCGTTTCAGTCCCCAGGGCGACACGGTAGCGGTGGCGACGGACGACGGGGTGTTGTACTTGTTTGATAGCCGCACGGGGCAAAAACGGTGGCAACTCAACCTGGGGGAGGGGGTCCGGTTGCGTGGTCTGGTCTTTGCGCCCGATGGTCAGACGCTCTACACCGGGGAACAGAGTCTCGCGGCCCAAGTCCAAGCTATCGGCAAGGACGGTAAACGACGCTGGCAATACAGTGCCCGCCCAGATCTTCGGGGGACCATCGGTAAGGGGACATTTGCGGGAATTAACCGGGACCTGCGGGTGGACCGGGCCGGGAATCTCTACGTCATGACCTACTGGAATGTTTTCGGGGAGGCGATTGCGCGGGTGCAGGTGGTGAGCTTAAACCCGCAAGGCCGGGTGCGTTGGCGGTTTCCTCCACAACCGTTGGTGTCTGCTGTGGGTGGGGGGGTGACGGTCAGTCCTGACGGGACCCGGGTGGGGCTTGTGACGGGGGATTTCGTGACGGACTTCACCCGTGCTAATCGGGGCTTGACTACGACGCTACTTGATAGTCGTACTGGACAGGTCCTGGACCAAAAGCTACTTGCACCTATTGGCGGGAAACCCTTGAGTCCGGTCTGTCCGCCTGCATTTAGCTCTGATAATCAGACGCTCATGACCCTGGCTGGGAACGGTCAGGCCGTGGTCTACAGGTTAGAATCCAAGGGCGTGCTGGTCCCTAGTTGGCAACAGCGGTTCTCCCGTGAGCAACGGAACACTACGGTTTATTACAAGTTCCTGGAGAGTCTGCCTGACCGTCGTTGGTTAGTTTTCGCGGGGACGACTGCGCCTCTGCCCGGTGCCACGGACGAGGACCCCAAACAGGAACACCCCGCGAGTAATATGGTCCTCTTGGTCGGTGAACAGGGTAAAATCCTCCAGCGTTGGCGAATACCTAGTCTGGACCGCCCTCCTACCCTGGATGCTAAAACCCTCCTCCTCCCTCTGGCACAAAATACCATCACCGCGAAACTCAGGGGACTAGCTTTACTTGAGTTGGGGTCTGGTCGCCTCAGCCAGCCGCTGACTGTACCTGGAGCTATCATTGCAGCCCATCAGTCCGGCAGCCGTTGGGCGGCTCTTGAAGTCCCTCTACTCCTACCCGGTCGCAAACGAGTCGGGGTTCATCGGCTACATTTGGGTCCTTGAATCTTTGCTCCGTAGGGGACCAAGGCAAAAGAGTTATTGCTCATCTACGGGCTACTCACATCTGCTGGTTGCGGTGGGGGTTTGTGCGGTGAGAGTTAGTGGTTCGCGCTGCTTTCAACAGCCCGTGAGGGTATGAACCTAAGGTTCCACCCTCACACTCCCGCCGACCCACGGGGGCCGCGCACGGCCCCCACACCCCCTGCAACTAAAGCTCACCACGAGGGCGGGAAAATAACTAACCCGGTTTAACTGCTATTTGAACAGCTTAGCTCTCCATTACACCCCGTCCTCTAGCCGATTCTTGCTGTCCACTCTCTTCTCTCTTCTGCCTTGGTCCCCCATTTATGGGGCGGAGGGGCCTCTTAGTCTGTAAGCATTCCCCAACAGCCACGTCACCTAGTTCTGGCGTTGGGTGGCGAGGGACATCTTCTGGATACCGGCTTGGCGTGCAGCGTCCATGACCCGGATGACGTCTTTCTGTCTGGAGTTCGCGTCAGCATTGACGACTAGGACTTTTTGCTGGGTGGCCCGTGCTTCGCGCTTGATGTTGCTGACTAGGGCCTCACCTTTGACGATGGTGCCGTTGACTGCGTATTTGCCATCGGCAGAGACTGTCACCACTAAGCTGCGCTGTTCGCCCTTCTCGGTGCTACTGGAAGAGGGTAATTCTACTTTTAGGGAGGAGTTCTGGATCAAAGGCGCGGTAATCAAGAGGATAATTACCAACACCAAAAATACGTCAGTTAATGGGGTGATGTTGATTTCATTGAAGCCGCCGCGCCGTCCCCGGCGTCCGCCCGATTGAATTGCCATGGGGTCTCCTGGTTAGAGCAGATTCTTGGGGTAAGGATTGCTTTCGACGGCGGGTGTTGTGGTTACGGAGGCATCCGCCGGACGGCCTTGGAAATTCAAGAAGAGTAATTTTAGTTGCTGCATCTCATCTTCAAACCGTGTGACGGTTCCGTTGAAGGTGTTGTAAGCCAAGACTGCAACAATCGCAATTACTAGACCCGCTGCGGTGGCAACGAGGGCGAAACCAATTTCTTCTGCTAAACGGTTACTCTGGGCACCCGCTTCAGAAAAGGTCTGGAACGAGCGCAAGATTCCGACCACCGTTCCTAACAGACCGACGAAGGGTGCGACGGCGCCGATGGTTCCCAAGACGGACAAATTTTTCTCTAGCTTACGCAGGCCCAAGGCGAGTCGGATGTCAAAGGCGGTGGTGAAGTCGACAACGCCGCGACTCAAGAGGCGGACCCCTTCTTCTGCCACGGACCCAATCACGCCCCCGGTGATGTTGGCGGTGTACTGAGCTTGGGCGTAGTTGCCTTGCTCTAGGTCGCGCTGTAAACGTTGGGTCAGTTGCTCGATATCTTTAGTGTTGCGGTTGAAGAAGATGGCACGTTCAAAAATGACCGCTACGGTGAAGACCGAGGCCGCCAGCATAGGTAGAGAAATCCACCAGTCATTGAAGACAAAACGGACTAAATCATCAAACATCTGGTCGGACCCGTCTAGAATTCGTTAATTGTAGCCAAAAAGAATCCAGGGCTGACCACCCCCGCCCTAAACTGAACAAATGTTGCGGGAGAGAGTATGTATCAGGTGCGTTTTGTCCCCCGCGAACTGGGAAGTCCTCGCTATCCCTTTGCCCAGGCTCTAGCTGGGGTTTGGCAAGAGGGTCAGATCCAGACAACAACGGCAATTTTTGACCCCGCCGCTTGCTACCTCCTTCCGCCTTGTACCCCCACCAAAATCATCGGGGTCGGCAAGAACTACCGGGACCACGCCGCTGAGATGGGCGGACCCGTCCCCACCGACCCCCTCATCTTCCTGAAACCGCCCTCTGCTCTCTTGGCCCCCGACCAGCCGATTCAGTTACCCGCTATCGCTCAGCGCGTGGATTACGAGGGTGAACTGGCGGTTGTCATCGGTAAAACCTGCACGGGCATCACCCCAGAGACCGCCCACCACTACATTGCGGGCTACACCTGCGCCAACGATGTGACCGCCCGTGACCTGCAAAAAAAAGACGGACAGTGGACCCGTGCCAAGGGTTTTGATAGCTTCTGTCCCCTTGGTCCCTTCCTCTGGACGGGTGCGCTAGCTATCGAAACCCGATTGCAGACCCACCTCAACGGGAGACTCGTGCAATCAGCTTCAATTCAAGACATGGTTTTCGCGCCTGATTATCTAGTCGCCTACATCTCTCAAGTCATGACCCTCTATCCCGGCGATGTAATTTTGACCGGAACGCCAGCGGGGATTGGTCCGCTCCAGACGGGCGACCAAGTGACGGTGAGTCTCGGGGTCATCGGCAGCTTGACCAATGGTGTAGCTTAAGGGCTGTAATCCGGGCAGGGCTGGACCTGGGGACCCCCAGGATGGATGGCACAGACGAGATAGGTGCGACCAAAAAAATAGCGACAGTCCCGACAAGGGTTTATCTGGGGGGACCGGGGACGGGCGCGACGTTCCGCCCAGGTCATCAGGGTCCGGCGCAAAGCCCAATGGGTGAAAAATTCGCTATTGGGGTCCATCAGGCCGCTACTTAATTGTTGGTAGTTTGGCTTGCTCAAGCAACCGCCTCAGGGAAACAGATAGGATAGGAAGTCACCTTCCAGATTGCCATGAAATCCACCGTCGCTGTCACCCACTTGGGGTGTGAAAAAAATCGTGTTGACACCGAACATATGCTAGGGCTATTGGTCCAGGCGGGCTATGGGGTGGACACTGACGAGGAGAAGGCGGATTACGTCTTGGTCAATACCTGTAGTTTTATCGAGGCAGCCCGGACAGAATCGGTGCGGACCCTGGTGCGCTTAGCCGAAATGGGTAAAAAAGTAGTGATTAGCGGTTGTTTAGCCCAACATTTTCAAACCGAGCTATTGACCGAGATCCCGGAAGCCGTGGCCCTAATTGGCACGGGCGACTATCAAAATATCGTGCAGGTCCTTGAGCGGGTGGAGCGCGGCGAGCGCGTGACCGAGATTAGCCAACAACCCAGCTTCATTGCCGATGAGAACCTGCCGCGCTACCGCACCACGACGGAGGCGATGGCCTACCTACGCATTGCCGAGGGCTGTGATTATCGCTGTGCTTTCTGTATCATCCCGCACCTGAGAGGCGACCAGCGTTCGCGCTCCATTGAGTCCGTGGTCTACGAGGCCAAGGAACTCGCCGCCCAGGGCGTCAAGGAAATCGTCCTCATCTCCCAAATTACGACGAATTACGGGCTAGACCGCTACGGCGAACCCCGACTGGCGGAACTAATCCAAGCTCTTGGCGTGGTGGATGTACCCTGGATTCGGCTGTTGTATCTCTATCCGACGGGCCTGACCCCCAAGGTCCTCCAGGCCCTGCGCGCGAGTCCTAACGTCTTGCCCTACCTAGATATGCCTCTCCAGCACAGCCACCCCCAGGTCCTCAAGCGCATGAACCGCCCTTGGCAGGTGGATTTCACGCAGCAAAAATTAGCTGAGATCCGTGCTAGCCTCCCTGGAGCCACCCTGCGGACCACGTTCATCGTCGGCTTTCCCGGCGAGACCCAGGAACACTTTGAGCATCTGTTGGCCTTTGTTCGTGCTGAGGAATTTGACCATGTGGGAGTCTTCGCCTACTCCCGTGAAGCCGGGACCCCAGCCGCCGACCTCCCCGACCAAGTACCTACCAAAATCAAACAACAGCGACGCAAGGAACTGATGTTACTCCAGCAGAGCATCTCCCTCCGCCGTAACCAACAACTCATCGGACAGACTCTACCCGTCCTGCTTGAACAGGAAAACCCCGCGACGGGTCAATGGGTCGGTCGCGCCGCCCGGTTTGCCCCCGATGTGGATGGTCAAGTCTGGGTCCGTCCGCCCCTGGGTCAAGAGGCCCCGCTCAACCAGATTGTCCCTGGCCGCATTACCCAGGCCGAACCCTATGACCTCCAGGGCGTATTAGAACTGCGCTAGGAAACGTTTCTCCGATGTATAAAGTAGGCGGATGTCGTCAATCCCATAGAGCAACATCGTCAGCCGCTCCACCCCCAGCCCCGCCGCGAAACCCTGGACTTGCTCCGGGTCATAACCGACATGTTTGAGGACATTGGGATGGACCATGCCTGCCCCGAGGACTTCCATCCAGCGGCCCGGTTTGCCCGGAGCTTCCCACCAGATATCTACTTCTACAGAAGGCTCGGTGAAGGGGAAGTAACTGGGCCGAAATCGCATCGGTCGTTTTCCCAATAGTTCCTCAATCGTCAAGACCAAGATGCCCTTGAGATCCGCTAGGGTAATCCGGTCATCCACCGCCAGGATCTCGATTTGGTGGAAGTTGGGGGAGTGGGTGGCATCCAGCGCGTCCTTGCGGTAAACCCGTCCGCCGGGGACGACAATGCGGACCGGGGGATCGTGGGTCTCCATGTAGCGAATTTGCACCGAAGAAGTGTGGGTCCTCAGTAACCGTTTGTCCGCCAGATAGAGCGTGTCGTGCATATCCTGGGCCGGGTGGTCCGGCGGGAAATTCAGGGCCTCAAAGTTGTAATAGTCGGTCTCGACGTGGGGACCGTCGGCTTGACTGAAGCCCAACCCGATAAAAAAATCCGTCACCCGGTCAATCGTCTGTTGCATCGGATGGCGGTGGCCCTGGGGCACGAACCGCCCCGGCATCGTCACGTCCACGGCTTCACGGGCGAGTTGGGCTTGGATGGCCTGGGTCTCGAGGTGGGTGCGCTGTTGTTGGAGTGCTGATTCAATCTGTTCCTTGACCGTGTTCGCCATAGCTCCCACTAGGGGGCGTTCGGCGGCGGCGAGTTTACCCATACCCCCTAGGACGGCAGAGAGTTCGCCTTTTTTACCCAGATAGCGCACGCGGAGTTGTTCGATTTGCTCTAGGGAGTCACTGGCATTAATCGCGGTGAGGGCCTGGGTTTGGAGGTGGGTGAGTTGCGCTTGCATCGGTGGCGAGGAGCAGTACCCCTCGATTGTGGGGGGCTGGGGGGCCTTTGGCAACCTTTAGTACAGTCTGGGGGGCAGTTCTCCGCTATCTTGAGGACTGGCGTGACCACTGGCTCCATGAATTCTGTCCTTACTCGCTACGATATTGGTCCTCATTACGACGAGATGTTTGCAGCGGATGGCGTCCCCCGTCCCCATTACCAAAAGCTTGTGGACTTCCTGGGCAAGTTTAACCCCGCCCAGTTTAATCAGCGGTTCCACGCGGCTCAAGCAGCTTTTTTGGAGCGCGGGGTGACGTTTGGGGTTTATGGGGACCGGGCGGGGACGGAGAAGATCTTTCCGTTTGATATCATCCCGCGTATCCTCAGTGCCCAGGAGTGGTCTGTTGTTGAGCAGGGCCTCAAACAGCGACTCCTAGCCCTCAACCACTTTTTGCACGATATTTACCACGACCAACACATCCTCAGGGATAACGTCGTTCCCCAAGAACTCATCTACTCCTCCGCTCAGTACCGCCCAGAGTTCCGGGGCGTTGAGGTGCCGAAGGGGGTCTATGTCCATGTCTGCGGCACGGACCTGATCCGCGATTTTGATGGTAACTACCGGGTCCTAGAAGATAATTTGCGCGTCCCCTCGGGCGTCTCCTATGTGCTGGAGAACCGCCGGGTGATGAAGCAGGTCTTCCCGGTGGTCTTTGGCAATCACCAAGTCCGTACGGTCGGGGACTACCCCCAGCAGTTGTTACAGAGTTTGCGGCAGGTCTCACCTTTGCCAGACCCGAGTGTGGTAGTCTTGACGCCCGGTGTCCATAACAGTGCCTATTATGAACATGCTTTTTTGGCCCTCCAGATGGGGGCGGAGCTGGTCGAGGGCCGGGATCTGGTGGTTGAGAACGACTGGGTTTTCGCTAAGACCACCGAAGGCTTGAAACCTGTAGATGTGATTTACCGCCGGGTGGACGATGACTTTTTAGACCCGGAAGTGTTTCGTCAGGACTCGACCCTGGGGATTCCGGGTTTGATGCGGGCCTATCGTCGGGGCCGGGTGACGCTGGCTAATGCCATCGGGACGGGCGTGGCGGATGACAAGGTGATCTATTGCTATGTGCCAGAAATCATCCGCTACTACTTGAGTGAGGAGCCGATTTTACAAAATGTGGAGACCTACCGGGCGGAGGACCCCAGCCATCTTGCCTTCATTTTGGAGAATATGGCTGAGTTGGTCGTGAAGGAAGCGGATAACTCGGGCGGTTACGGGATGCTAATTGGACCTAGGGCGACCCAGGCTGAGATTGACCTATTTCGGACCAAAGTCCGCGAGCAACCCCGTAAGTATCTGGCTCAGCCCGTGGTGAATTTCTCACGCCATCCCACCTATTCCCCGACGGAGCAGGAACTCTACGGCTGCCATGTGGACCTGCGCCCCTACATCCTCAATAACGGCGAACAAATTTGGGTGATGCCCGGTGGTCTGACCCGGGTCGCCCTCAAGCGTGGTTCTCTGGTCGTCAACTCGTCTCAGGGCGGCGGCAGTAAAGATACTTGGGTGTTGGAGCCTTCAGAAAACCCGTAGGGGCGTACCTACTTGCACTAGGGGATAGAGGACTTGAATATGTTGATTCTGCAACCGGACACAACCGTGGGTGATCGCTTTGCCGATGGACTGGGGTTGATTAGTGCCATGCAGTCCGAATTCATCGCGCCCCAGTTTTTTGAAACCCAGGTAATAGGGACCGAGGGGATTGCCGGGAACTCCGCTCGGGAACTGTTCCCCGGTGCGGATATGTTCCCAGGCGGGATTGGGGATCTTGCTGAGGATCTGGAATTGACCTCTGGGGGTAGTCCAGTTGGTTTTACCCACCGCCACGGGGAACTGATGCAGTTTCAAACCGTTGCTCCAGACGGTGAGTCGCCGTTGTTGTAGATCCAGGGTCAGGGAGACTTTTTGTTGTTGCTGTTGTTCTTGGGGGGAACTGAGGATTTCACGAGCACCCACAGTGGAGGGAACTAGCCACAGGAGGAGGAGTAGACAACGCATGGTGCCCATCGTAGCAAAACAGCCTTTCCCCCATCCCCTGGCGAGCACAGGCGTGGCGGGGAACCAAGGCTGAAAAGGGAAGGACGGAACCCAAACCTATCACAACCCCGGCCCTGAGCCTACCGAGAGCATCCGCCGTACCTCATCGCTGACAAACCCAATCGCCATCGGTCGTCGTACCCCAGACAGCACCGACACATCGTACAACTCTTCAATCACCTCCCCCTCAATCCGCAGCCAATGCACCGCGTCCCCGCGCTTCAGGTCTATCACCACCAGCCCGCAACGTGCCCCCACGCCCTCCTTCTCCAGTCGCTCCTGCAACGCCAACCCCGCAAAGGCCCGGTCCCGGCGCGGCTTCGACAACCCCGCCACCGCAAAATCACCCCAGAAACTCAAGCCCCGCAAATAGCCCGGACAAAAGGCCACTGGCACAAAGCGACCCGCTGCCAAGTCTACATAGCCAAACTCGCCACTGCCCGAGTTGTGCAACCAGAGCTTACCCCGGTACCAACGCGGCGAGTGGGGCATGGATAGACCCGCCGCCGCCACCTCGCCGCTTGCCACCTCCACCACGCAACCACCGTTTTGACGATGTTCGCGCCAACCCTCGGCGATGTCCGTGCGCGAAACCGCCGTTACCCAAGCCGGTTTGCCGTCCTGCATGGCTAAACCATTGAGGTGGCAGCGGTCCTCTGCTGCCAAGCGACTGATGAAGGGCGGCTGCCAGAGCGGTGTGAAGCTGTGGGTCTCGCTGACCGTCGCCAGACAGGCAAAGAGGGTATTGACGAAGACCAGCCGGCCCGTGGCATCAACGGCTAGGTCATGGGCGTCGAGGTCTCCTGTGACCCAGCCGACTCTGGGCACAAAGCAGCAGTCGTAGCCTTCATAGGTCTGGTCAGCGTCAAGCGCGTTCTCAAATCGCCAGATCTGGTAGAGGGTGCTCAGGTAAAGGCTCTGGGTATCGGTCCAAAGCCCGAGGCAACGGTTGAGGGTGCGCTCAAAAATAGACAGCCGCCCATCCGGTTGCAGCCCGACCAAAAAGAGTTTGCCCGCCTGATAAGTGGTGAAGGCCAAGGCCAGACGCTGCTCAGCCAACCAGTTAGGAAACTGACGGGAGGGGGAGAATTCTAAGCGGGCATTGGCGGTGGGTTGGTTCACATCTGATAGGTAGGGTTGACGCTGGACGTTTTGGTGGCAGGAGGGCGGCTACCCTAACCACAGGTCAAACAAGACAAAGCACCTCAAGCTATTACAGCAGGTTGTGCCCAAGGGTGGTGTCCGACCGCTTCCAGGTCCACTAGTTCCACGGGCTGGGTGTTGCGTTTGTCCTAACACCACATAGCTGCGATCAAAGAAGGTCCGACCACCTGGGTCGGCACCACGAGCCCCGCTCAGCATATCCGCCTATCCGTCACCATTGACATCCCCCACCCCGCTGACTGAAATGCCAGATCTTCAAGCCAAGGCCCAATCTTTGGCCCAATGGAGCGTGTGCCGGACCCAGGCCGTAGTGCGCCCCTCGGCATAGAGTCGCAATAATGGCTCAGTACCACTAAAACGAATCATCAACCAACCCGCATCTCCCAATTGGAACTTATGCCCATCCACCGTGGAATGTTCTGTTACCGCTTGGTCCGCCACCCGGCGGGGCGGCTGGGCTTGCAGACGGGCGATGAGGGCCGTTTTAAAAGCGCGGTCGGGGAGGGGTACGTCAATACGGTCGTATACCGGGGTGAAATCCAGTTCTAAACACAGGTCCTCATACAACTCCAGCAATGTTTTGGGCGTGTGAGCCAGGATTTCGAGTAAATAAAGGGCCGAGAGCAGGGCATCGCGCTCCGGCATATGGTCCAAAAAGCCAATTCCCCCGGACTCCTCGCCCCCCAAAAGGACTGGTTCACGCTCCATAATCGCGGCAATGTACTTGAATCCCACCGCTGTCTCAGCCACCGGACAACCCCGCTGTTGAGCAACCCGGCGAATCAGGTCCGAACCACTCAGCGTTTTCACCACTTTCCCGGTCAAGCCCCGCCGCCGGGTCAGGTGGTCAATGAGTAAAGGAATTAAATACTGACAATTGAGATAGGTCCCGTCGCCATTGATGGCCCCAATCCGGTCGGCATCGCCATCAAGGACTAAAACCACCGCTCGTTCCTCAATCCCCTTGAGCACGTGGAAGGCCGGAGCCAAGTTTTTCGCCACCGGTTCAGGGCTGACCCCACCAAAAAGCGGGTCACGGTTGGCGCGGAGGGTGGTCACCGGTAGTCCCAACCGCTCTAGACCGCCACTGCCCGAGCCATGCATGGCATCTAGGAAAACCTTAATGGGAGCCGCCGCAATCGCCGTCAGGTCTACTTTGGTCCTGAGTTGGGTGAGGTAGGCTGCCCAGGGATTGAAGGTGTGGAGTGTGCCCCCACGTTTGTCAGTGAAAGTCTCCGTTAACCGCATCTCAATTTGACGGGTAATTGTCTCGGGCACCGACCCGCCAAAGTAACCCTTCACCTTGAGTCCTGAATAGCTAGCCGGGTTGTGGCTCGCGGTAATCATCAGCCCGCCAATCGCTCCCATCTGCTTGACCGCCCAACTGATAGCCGGGGTGGGTGCAGCACAGTCAGCAAGAAAAACTGTAAATCCAGCCCGCACCAAGGTCTCCGCTACGGCTTGGGCAAATTCGGGGGACAAGAAGCGGTGATCATAGCCGACGAGGACCCCTGAGCCGGGATACTGAGCCAAGACCTCAGCACTGGCGCGGGCCGCTTGTCGCAGGGCCGCAAAGGTAAAGTCATCGGCAATGATGCCCCGCCAACCGTCGGTCCCGAATTGGATCGCCATTGCACACCCCGCGCTTTTTCATATCATGCCCTGCGGGGAGTAACCCTGTTACGATAAATTTTAACGACCGGGACCACGCCATGGATGTAGCCTTTTTGCGCGGAGGGTTTGTCCCTCTTGCTGACGCCAACATTAGTATTCGTACCCACAGCTTTCTCTATGGCACGGGTGTGTTTGAGGGAATCAAGGCGTATTGGTCGCCCACGGCGGAGCTACTCTACATTTTTCGCGCCGAGGATCATTACCTACGCCTCCTCAATAGTTGTAAAATCCTCCGCCTCACCTGCCCTCAATCGCTGGAACAGATGATCCAGTTGAGTGTCGAGATCCTCCAACGCAATCAGATTCGCACTGACACCTACTTGCGTCCGATTGTCTACAAAGCCGACTGCCGGATTGGTCCCATCCTCACTGTCCCCGATACCCAGGACGATTTCTGTCTGTTTGCCGAGCCGATGGGGGCTTACCTTGCCAAGGGTGCGGAGGGGTTGCATCTGGGGGTCTCCTCCTGGCGACGGTTAGACGACAACATGATCCCGGCCCGCGCCAAGGTGAACGGGGCCTACGTCAACACCGCCCTGGCTAAGACTGACGCCCACTTGATGGGCTTTGACGATGCCCTGGTCCTGACGGCGGACGGACATATTGCTGAGGGTTCGGCGATGAACTTCATGATGGTCCGCAACGGCACCCTCATCACCCCCAGCGTCACCGAGAATATTCTCGAAGGCATTACCCGCGATACGATTTTGACCCTAGCGGCGCAAGAGTTGGGCCTGAGTATTGAGAAACGCGCTGTGGACCGCACCGAAGTCTATATCGCGGACGAGATTTTGCTCTGTGGTACGGCGGCTGAAGTCTCCTCTGTCACCCAGGTGGACTATCACCCCATCGGCGACGGCAAACCCGGTCCCATTACCCGCAGTCTATCCAGCCTGTTTGATAAACTCATCCACGGTCATCTACCCCAGTACCAACACTGGCTCACCCCCGTTACGCCTGGGCAGTAGTCTGCGGTCAAATTTAAGCATGAAGTGCAACAGCACCCGACGCCCGGAATACCTCACGCGGTGTCCGATAGCCTAATGATGGGCGCGAGCGGTCCTTAATCAGCTCCATCACCATCCCAGTGCCCACAAACTCGACAGTAGCCTCTGCTACTCAGGAGGAACGGCTATAGTTCTGTATAGCTTTTCTCCGATACCGACCTTATGTATCCTTTGTGGTTGGGGTTATTCATGGTTGCCTGCATCTGGATGGCGGGAGTTTTGGCTCAGCCAGTCCCTAGGCCATCTCAGGACACCTACCCCGTCCGGCTCGGTGAGGAGACTTTGTTTGTCCTCAAGGGGAAGGTAGGTTCCATCACCCCAGCCGAACGTGCCGAGATTGTGGCGGGTCGGGTCCGGGTTCTGGCTGGGGATGAGGTAGCCCTAGATGACCTGAAAGTAGTGGACTACAATACGACCTCTGAACTTGTCTTGGGCAACGCAACCATCGCCGCCTTCACCGATAGCGATGTGGTCGGTACAGGCCAGAGCCGTCAGAGGATTGCCAGCGAGGCCGCACTAACGCTCAAAGCGGCAGTTGAACGCTATCGGTCAGAACGTCGTCCGGCAGCCCTGTTGTTCGGACTACTCTCCACGGCCCTCGCTACCTTGATAGCCCTAGTTGCGTTCTGGGTCCTGGCTCGGCTCACAGCGACATTACACACCAAAATTCAAGCCTCGGGGCTGGCCCTGCGCGTCCAAGACTATGAATTGCTCTCTATAGCGAGAGTCCAGACTCTCCTGCAAGCCCTGACCCGGACTGCCCAACTGCTCCTGGGTTTCGGGATGCTCTATCTTTACGGCACCCTAGTCCTCAGCTTCTTCCCGAATACCCGCCAATTGGGGAGTAAGATTTGGGCTAATTTTTATGGTGCGCTCGCCGCTGCTGCCAGTGCTGGTGCGGCCTACCTGCCCAATTTGCTGGTTATCGTCTTGATTCTGATAGCAACCTACTACATCGTCCGCCTGTCTAACGCGCTCTTTGCCGCGCTTGCCCAAGGGAGTTTGACTATCCGTGGTTTTTATCCAGAGTGGGCACGGCCTACGGAGAAATTGGTTGGTTTCTTTGCCATTGCGCTTGCCTTGGCGGTGATCCTGCCGTTTCTCCCTGGCTTCAACTCCCCGGCCTTCCAGGGGGTATCGGTCTTCTTGGGTCTGGTCCTCTCCTTGAGTTCCTCGGCGGCAGTCTCGAACATTGTGGCTGGGGTGATCCTCATCTACACCCGCGCCTTCGCCGTGGGTGACCGCATTCAGATTGGGGAGGCGGTCGGGGATGTGGTCGACAAGACACTCCTCGTCACCCGCCTCCGCACGGTCAACAATGTAGTGGTCTCGCTACCTAATGCGACGGTCCTCAGCAGCAACATCATCAATTACAGTGTGGCGGCCCGAGATTACGGCGTTCCACTCATCCTCAGTACGACCGTGACGCTGGGCTATGACATACCCTGGCGCAAAATTCATGCCGTCCTAGTCGCTGCTGCCAATTGCACTGAGCATGTCCTCCTTGACCCGCCCCCCTTTGTCCGGCAGACCGCACTCAACGACTATTACGTGGCCTATGACCTAAATGCTTTCACTGATGCCCCCGCCCTGATGACCAAGACCTATTCACAACTCCACCAAAATATTCAGGACAAGTGCAATGAGGCGGGTATCGAAATCCTCTCCCCGGCCTATACTGCCCTGCGCGACGGCAACTCCAGCACCATCCCGAAGCATGATGCTTAGGGTTTGAGTGGACAGATATGAATAAGAAGCCTCGACTTGACTGGAGCCAGCGTCAATTTCAGGTCGGGAACCTCCTAAGACACAGGATTTTCGCTTGGGCCTCCGTACTTTTACTGAGTAAACTTGTGCAGTTTGGTTAATCGAACCGTTTACACTAAGAGCGTATTTTGGGTGTCCGGGATGTCAACTCGTTCTATTCTCCTGTGTCTAGGGTTGTTCTGGGTCTACCCCGGCTTGGTCGCAAGCCAACCCCACAGCACCCAATCCTCCTACCTCAAACCCCTTAGCCAAGACCCCAACCAGGACTACTGGCAAAGTGTGCTAGCTCGTATTCGGCCCAAGCTGCCCACCGATGCCCAAGGCGAGATCGAGCTTTTCCTCAATGGCAAAGGCGAACTCCAGGGTTACTACATCCACCAGTCCTTTGGTAGCTCTGAGATGAACCAACGGGTTGTCCGCTCAATTCAGAGCCTTGTTCCCTTCGCGCCCCTCCCCGGTGCAATGGCAACCGCAAGCTACGCCCACCGCTTTACCTTCCCGGTCCCGACGCGGCCCAGCCGCCCTAGCCGTCCAGTGATGCCCACACCCGCCCAAGCCTTACTCACGCCAATGCAAACGACGCTTACACCCGCCCCAATCTCTGTTCAAACCATACCCATGCCAATGAATACCCCTTGTGCTGAGGGGAGTGTTTGTACAGAGCTGCAACCCTATATGACTGAGCTCCAACGGCGTATCAAAGCCATCTGGCGTGCCCCCCGCCTAGACCGCCCCACCGCGACTGTAGTACTTTTCAAAGTCAACCGAGCGGGTCAGATAAACACGATGCAGATTACGACCTCCTCGGGCAACCGTGAGATGGACGAAGCTGCCCTCGCTGCGCTGAGCCGTCTAGTTCTAGACCCATTACCCGCCAGTTACCCAGGGTCGGAGGTCTCGGTTACGTTCACCTTCCAAGTGACCGTCCAAACCCGCTGAACTCAGATGCAGGGTCCATAATTCCACATCCGCTCCCTCTACAACAACAGATTGAGCAACTGTCCCTAACCCAACTGGAGACGCTGGGGGAGGACCTATTGGACTTTACGGACATGAGGGCTCTACAACACTGGCTCACGCAAGCTTAATTAGGACTGAATCCCTATCGCCCTTCAGTCTTCCTCTGGGATTGAACCCCCGTATTTTTACCGAGGAAACCTAGCAGGACGCGGTTAACCCTCGGGTTTAGACTGGGGAGGTATTTTTAGGTGATTGGCATGACGACTCGTTCTATTTTCCTGGGCCTAGTCTTACTCTGGGCTTATCCTGCCTCTGTCGCCAGCCAACCCGACCCCCAAGCCTCGCCCGACCCCAGCCAGTCCCCTAAGATCTCCCAGGCTGACCTCCTCTTGCTAAGACCTTATTTATATAAAATTCACCAGCGAGTCAAAGCTACTTGGCGAGCTCCCAATCTAGGACCTTCCAACAAACTCAAGGTCTGTTTCATGGTTAACCGGGCGGGTCAGGTACACACTACGCGAGTTCTGAATTCTTCAGGAGACACGACGCTGGATGAAGCTGCCCTAGCTGCTTTGAGTCGGGTGCAATTAGACCCACTCCCTGCTAGGTACACCGGACCAGATCCCTCGTTTAGCTACACCTGGGATTAGCCCCCTCGGAACCGAGCTGCCCACGGGGTCAGGCCAGCCCCTACAATAGAGAGCAAATTATGGGCTGTCTGCATGTCCCTCGAACCCGAACTCGCCAGTCCTACCCGGCTTACTCGTCAAGTCCTCCATTCCAATCTGGAATTGGTGGAGTCCATACTGCATGAAGTGATCTTGACAGAATGTGAACCCCACCTAGCGCGGATTATTGACCATTGGCACCGGGGGGAGGATGTAGAGCTTGAAACCTTGGAACAGGAGTTACTCCAGTTCATCGGGGCTTTGAGTATTGAGGAGGCCACCCAGTCCGCCCGTATTTTCAGTCTCTATTTTCAGTTAGTAAACTTAGTCGAACAGCAATTTGAACAAAAAGATCTCCAGCGCAAGCATAGTTTCAACCAGATGCCCCTGCCCTGTTCCTTTGATTGGTTATTTGAAGAACTCAAAAGTCTGGGCATTTCTGCTCCCGAAATTGAGCGTTATCTCCAACATCTAGATGTGTGTCTAGTCTTCACCGCCCATCCCACTGAGATTGTTAGGCGCACCATCCGCGATAAACAGTGCCACCTAATCGCCCTCTTGGGTCAACTCGACCAAGAGAATTTGGCGGAGTGGCAACGTCAAGAGCTGGTCGAGAAATTTAAAGAAGAAGTCCGTATTTGGTGGCGCACCGATGAGGTCAATCAGTTCCGGCCCAAGGTTCTGGATGAAGTCGTCCATACGCTGCATTACTTCGAGTCGGTGCTATTTGACATTGTGCCCCAGGTCCACCGGGCGATGCGCCACAGCTTGAGCCAGACCTATCCCGCCTTAGCCCGTTCGTTTAAGAGCTTCTGTCGGTTTGGCTCCTGGGTGGGGGCCGACCGGGACGGCAATCCCTCGGTGGTCCCGCTGATTACTTGGCAGACCGCCTGTCTCCAGCGCGGGGTCGTCCTCAAAAAATATCAGCATTCCATCAGTGCCCTGATTAAAATCTTGAGCCTGTCCCAGAACTGTTCAGCCGTCCACCCGGATTTACTCTACTCTCTTGATACCGAACAGGCCCTCTTCCCTAAACTCTATGAAGAACTCTCGATCCTCTATTATCAAGAACCCTACCGCTTGAAATTGTCCTACATGAACCGCCGTCTCCAGGTGGCTCTTGAGCGCAATGAATATCTCTACCAAGCCGGACCCAACGGCCTAACGCCCCAGGAAGACCTCAACAGTTGGCGCGGGGCCTACCGTCGTTGTGAAGAATTTATGACGGACCTGATGTTGATTGGGCAGAGTCTGCGTAGTACCGGGATTAACTGTCGGGAACTAGAGGACTTGTTGTTGCAAGTGGACGTGTTTGGTTTCCATCTTGCTCACCTGGATGTGCGCCAAGAGAGTAGCCGCCACGAGGAAACCATTGCTGAGTTGATCCAGAAGATGCGGTTACTCCCCGAGTCTTACATGAACTTGGATGAAGCAGACCGTTGCCAGTGGCTGGTCCAAGAACTCCAGAGCCTGCGCCCCCTCGTTGCCACGGAGCTAAGTTTCTCCGCCCGCACCAATGAGACGATTGAGACCTTGCGGATTATCCGCGCCCTACAACTAGAGTTTGGCAAGTCCATCTGTAGTACCTACGTCATCTCCATGTGTCGTCAGGCAAGCGATGTCTTGGCGGTGTTGCTCCTTGCCAAAGAAGCGGGCCTCTTTGACCCCTTGACGGCGACCGGGACGTTGATGGTGGTGCCCTTGTTTGAGACGATTGATGACCTGCGCCGTGCCCCGACGGTCTTGCAACGATTATTCACCCTACCGGTCTACCGCAATTACCTCACGGACCAGCACCATCTCCAGGAGGTCATGCTGGGCTATTCTGACTCCAACAAAGACAGTGGGTTCTTGCCGAGTAACTGGGAAATTTACAAAGCTCAAATTAAAATTCAGGACGTGGCTGAAAACTACGGCTTGCAGGTGCGGATTTTCCACGGACGCGGCGGGTCCGTGGGCCGGGGCGGTGGACCTGCTTATCAGGCCATCGTCGCCCAACCCAGCCGCTCGGTGAATGGACGCATCAAAATTACCGAACAAGGCGAGGTCGTCGCCTCCAAGTACCTACTCCCCGAACTCGCCGCCCACAACCTCGAAACCGTGACAGCAGCCGTAATTCAAGCGAGTCTCTTGCCCACGAGTCCGCCCGGTCTGACCCACTGGAGTAACATCCTCGAAGAACTCTCCAACTCGGCGCGGGAAGCTTACCATCGGCTGATTCACGAGGAGGAGGGTTTCATTGAGTTCTTCCATTACGTGACCCCGATTGATGAGATTAGCCGTCTACGCATCAGTTCCAGGCCCGCCCGTCGCGCCGGGAAGCGGGATTTAGCCAGTCTCCGGGCGATCCCCTGGGTTTTTAGCTGGACCCAGAGTCGCTTCTTGTTACCAGCTTGGTACGGGACGGGGGCCTCTCTGGAGCAATACGTGTTGGATAACCCAGAGTTGCATCTAGCCCAACTCCAATCCATGTACCGCCAGTGGCCCTTTTTTCGGACCCTGATCTCGAAGGCGGAGATGACCCTTGCCAAGGTAGACCTCAACTTGGCTCGGCACTATATGGATTCGCTACTGCCAGCGGAATACCACGCCATCGGTGAACGAATTTTCTCCTTGATCCAGGAGGAAGCTGACCGTACCTGTCGCTTGGTGCTGCTCATCACGGGACACCAACAACTCCTTGATGACCTGCCGGACTTGCAACGCTCCGTGCGGCTACGGAACCGGGCGATTATTCCCTTGGGATTTTTGCAGGTGAGCCTGCTGCGTCGGTTGCGTTCCAAGGATTTCTTGCACCGTAATTACCGTTCGGATTTACTCAGGGGCGTGCTCTTGACCATTAACGGTATCGCTGCCGGGATGCGGAATACAGGTTAGATGATGAACTACTTGCATACAACCGTTAGCCGGGATGCTATTAACATTCAAGAGAGTGTTAGTAGCCTTCTAACTAACGTGGATTTATTACGTCTTGTCGCTACCCGTAAATTAAAACAAGACCAACGAGACCAAAAAGGGCAATTCCTAACTCCTTCAGCTATTGCTAGTCGCATGGCTAAAATGTTTCAGTTTAAGCAGCAATGCCTCTCGCTACTAGATGCAGGGGCTGGGGTCGGCTCCTTGATTGCAGCGGTGGTTGCTGAACTATGTCAGAGGGAAGTTCGTCCGCAGCAACTGCACGTTACCGCTTACGAGATA